>DASUZD010000104.1:0-13273 GCA_036377055.1 Gaiellaceae bacterium
GACGCGGCGGCCTGCGCGTGCGGTTCGGGGAACGGCGAGTCGCTCGAGGACCGGCGGCTTGGCGTCGAGAATCGCGGCGTCCAGGCGTACGACCGCGTTCTCGCTCGCGTTCCAGACCGCGACCGCGTCTCCCATCGCGTCGATGGCGAGCGAGCGCGCGAAGCAGGCGGGCGCGTCCTCGACCTCCACGAGCTGCTGCCACCCGCCGTCGCGACGCGCCGCGTGGAGCGCCGCACCACCCCAGATCACGATCGCGCGGCCGGTCGCGTCGACCGCGACCCGCGGATCGACGCACCACGTGTCCTGGAGCGCCGGATCGTCGCTTCCGCTGTCGCCGACCACCGTCGGCCCGGCCCAGGCGGCGTCTCCGAATGCCCGTGTCACGACCTCGACACGGCCGTCGGCGGTCTGCGCCACGACCGTCGCGTTCCCCTGGTCGTCGAGAGCGATCGAGGGCGGATCGAAGGTGAGCGCGAGCGTCGGAGAGAACGGCAACGCCGCGGCAGCCGTCCACTCTGTCGCGGTCGCGGCCCGGTAAGAGGAGGCGAAACGGACGCCGGCCGCGCCGGCCGCCTCCGGCCAGAGGGCGAGTGCGTCGCCGCGACGGTTCATCGCGAGGGCAGCCTTCGCGCCGCCGAGGCCGCTGTCCGAGAGCACCACGGCCGGCTGCCAGCCACCGCCGGCCGGCCGGAGCTCGGCGTAGACCTGGGCCGCTCCGGAACCGCGAGTCCACAGAACGGCCGCGTCGCCGCGCGCGTCGATGGCAGCGTACGGCGCCGCGAAGTCCGCGTACCCGAGGTTCTCCGGCGAGCCCCACGTCCCGTCCGCCCGTCGAAGCGCCGCCCGCGCGACCCAGAGCTTTCCGTCCGGAGCAGTCCAGGCCGCGACCGCCGCGCCGACGTCGTTCGCAGCGAGATCGTGTCCCCACCCGATGTCCGACTCGGCCGCCGAGACGGGCACGGGACTGGTCCACGGCGAGCCGGCGGGCTTCGCGAGCGAGACGATTCGGGCCGTCCCGCTGTCGCTCTGAAGCGCGGTCACGATCGCATCCCCGCGAGCGTCGACGGCGAGGTGCGGCTCGTAGAGGTTTCCGAGCGTCATGGGCGCGCTCCAGGACCCTCCCGCAGGTCGCGTCACCGCTCGAACGCCGGAAGAGCCGTCCCAGACCGCGACCGCTCCGCCGTCGGCGGCCATCGCGACGTGCACCTCGACGCCGCCGTCGGGCGACAGGCCGACCGTCGGCTCGAGCCAGCCGCCACGCGAGGTGTCGCCGACGGCGACGCCGCCGAGGGCCAGCATGCCGAGGACGATCGCGCAGAGGAGGGATCGAGCTCGCATCGCATCGCGAAGCTTCGCCGCGACGGCTAACGAGCCGGTAACGAGCGCGTCTAGAGCGCCGTCGGAGCCGACACGTACATGTGCACCTCGAGCGGGCCGAAGGTGTCCGCGAAGCGCCCGCCCGCGGTGGTCACCGTGCGCGTCCCGTCCAGCGACACGAGGCTGCGGTCGCCGAGGTCGCCGACGATGATCGTGTCCGTCACCGGCGCTCGCGACGCGTTCACCGCGATGACGTAGATCGCGCCGTTCAACGCTCGCGCGCCGACTCGTACGACGTCGCCTTCCGCACCGGCGGGGAGTGCGGGCGCCGTCAGCGCCGGCACGAGCGAGGAGATCTCGGCCTTCTCGCGGGCGATCTCCGCGCCGATCTCGGGGCTCCAGTCGGCCGGGAAGTAGCCGATCCCGTGCGCGCCGCCGGCGATCGCGAGCCACGTCTCGGCGCGCACCGTCTGCGGCGTCGGGTCGAGCGACGGGTCGCTGGCGCAGTCCATCGCGCGCGACTCGATCCACTGGAACGTCGGCTTGCCGTGCGCGAGCCGGACGAGCTCCTGCTGCGCGTCGTAGACGTCGCCGAAGCTGTCGAAGCGGCACCAGCTCTGGAGCGGGTAAAGGTCGAAGCCGACCACGTCCGCGTTCGCCACGAGCGCCGGGTACATCGCCCGGCCCTGCGGGAGCGGCGCGGACCGGCTGTAGAAGTGGTTCGTGAGTGTGAGGAAGCGCGGTCCCGGAGCCGGCGTCGCCGCCAGCCGTGCCGCCTCGGCGAACGAGAGCGTCCCGGGCAGGTGCAGATCCCACTCGTCCGGAAGGAACGAGCCCGCGAGGCCAGGTCCGCTCGCCACAGGACCGCGTGCATCCGCGAGCCAGAGCGCTCGCCCACGGAGCTGCTGGCCGATCGAAGCGCAGCCGTTGCCCATGAAGAGGTCGATGCCGGCGGCGAGCTGCGTCGCGTACGAGTCGGAGCACGCGTTCCAAACGATCGTCGGGAAGAACGACTGGCCGTTCACGAGGAACGCACCGTTGCCGGTCCCCGTCGAGACGTTGTCCGGAAGCGACGGCGTCTGCAGGGTGAAGGCGGCCGAAGAGCGGCGGCCGTCCGGTGCCTGCGTATCGACCGAGAGCACGTACGACGTGCCGAAGGCGAGGCCGCTCAGAGTGGCGACGTGATCGACCGACGGCGGGGCCGGCTGGGTCCAGAGCGTCGGCGCGCCGACGCCGAAGGCGATCCGAGATGAGACCGGCTCGCTCGTCTGCCACGCGATCGTCGCGACCGTCGGCGCCATCGCGACCGCGCGTATGTCGGAGATCTCGACAGGCGGCGGCGGAGGCGGGGGCGCCGCGGCCGTCGTGGTCGTCGTCGTGTCAGCGGGCGCGGTCTCCGCGGGCGTCGTCGTGGCGGGCGCACTCTCAGCGGGCGCACGGGTCGGGGTCGGCGCTGCGACTGACCACGGATCGCTCGCGAAGGCGACCGCCGTCCCCGTCGTTGCCGCTTGGGTCGGAGTCGAGGTGGTCGCGCGCACGCGCGCGAGCGGCCGGAGGCCGGGCCGCGAGACTCGGTCGTGCGCTACGGGCGTGGGCGCATACGAGGCGCGGCGGAACCGGGCGACCGGCGCGAACGCGAGAGTCGGCCGTACGTTCTGCGTCCGCACGACCGGCGCCGGCGCGACTGACGGACGCGCAACGAGATGGGTGAGCCCGTAGGACGCCGCCACGACTGCGAGCATGCTGAGGGGAAACGAGACGAGCCGCACCCGGAGAAGATCGGCGGGTGCGGCGGCCGGCCGTCCCTCGTTCGAGGGATCGGCGGCCTCGTGCGCCACCACGGCGATACTCTCATCGCATGCTGCGGGAGCTGCTGGAGGCGCGCGCGGGCGAGGACTACGACCTCTACGCACGGACGATCAATCCGCAGTTCGTCCGCGTCCTGCGGACGATCGGCTTCGACCGCCGCTGGGTGCGCGCGGAGGGCGCGTCGCTCTACGACGCCGACGGTCGCCGGTTCCTCGACATGCTCGGCGGCTTCGGGATGTTCAACGCCGGCCGGAACAACCCGCGCATCCGCGCCGCTCTCGTCGAGGCGCTCGACCTCGACACGCCCGGCTCGGTGCAGATGGGCGTGTCGCTTCTGCCCGGCCTCCTTGCCGAGCAGCTGCTCGCGCGCACGCCGCCGCGGCTCGAGCGCGTTCTCTTCACGAGCTCGGGTGCCGAGGCGGTCGAGGCGGCACTGAAGCTTGGGCGCGCCGCGACCGGGCGCTCGCGCGTCGTCTCGGCCGACCACGGCTTCCACGGGCTCACGCTCGGCGCACTCTCGGCCTGCGGTGACGTGTACTTCGCCGAGCGGTTCGGGCCACTGCTGCCCGGCTTCTCGCGCGTCCCGTTCGGGGATCTAGGCGCGCTCGAGGACGAGCTTCGCCGCGAGGACGTGGCCGTCTTCATCGTCGAGCCTGTGCAGGGAAAGGGCGTGAACCTCCCGCCGGCGGGCTTCCTCGAGGGCGCGCAGGAGCTTTGCCGCCGGCACGGGACACTCTTTTGCGTCGACGAGGTACAGACGGGCTTCGGCCGCACCGGTCGCCTCTTCGCCTTCGAGCACTGGGGTCTCGAGCCGGACCTAGTGCCGGTCGCGAAGTCGCTCTCGGGCGGATACGTCCCGGTGGGCGCGCTGCTCATGTCGCGGGCCGTCTACGACGGCGTCTTCGACTCGCTCGAGCACTCGGTCAGCCACGGCTCGACGTTCGCTCCGAACGACCTCGCGATGGCCGCGGGGCTCGCGACGCTGCGCGAGCTCGACGACCAAGGTCTCGTCGAGCGGTCGGCGCGGCTCGGCGAGCGGCTGCTCGAGCTGACGCGCCCGCTCGTCGACCGCCACGAGGTCGTCCGCGACGTACGCGGGCTCGGCCTGATGTGGGCGATCGAGTTCGGCGAGCCGGAGGCGAGGCGCCGCTCGTGGCGCATGCTCGAGCGCGCGCAGCCGGGGATCTTCGCGCAGCTCGTGGTCGTGCCCTTGTTCACCGACCACGCGGTGCTCTCGCAGGTCGCCGGGCACCGCCTGAACGTGGTGAAGGCCCTGCCGCCGCTGGTCGTGGCCGAGGAAGACCTGGAGCTCTTCGCGCGCGCGCTCGACGAGGTGGTCGCGAAGGCGGCGCGGATGCCGCGCGCGATGGTGGGGTTCGCGCTGCGCGCGGCGCGCGCTAGCGTCGGCTCCGTTCGTTAGGCCGATGCTCGGAGCGGCGCTCATCGCGGTGGCCGTGGCCGCTTCGCCCGTGTCCTATTCCGACCCCGCTTGGTCTCCGCGCGGCGACCGCATCGCGTTCGTTGCAAGGTCGAGCGATGGGCCCGCCTCGATCGAGACGATGTCCCCTGACGGAAGCGGCGTACGCGTGGTCGCGACCCTCCCCTCGTACGTCGCGTGGCCGAGCTGGTCACCGGACGGCCGGAAGATCGTCTTCGGCTACGGCCGTTCGTACGTCGTCGGGGCCGACGGGCGTGGCCTTCGCAAGTTGCCGACCGGTGGGTGCTGCGCGTCGTGGGGACCAGGCGGCCGCAAGATCGCGTTCGCCGATGGCCCAGAGGTCCAGTCGGAGATCTACGTCATGAATCCGGACGGTCGTGCTGCCGAGATCGTCGCCACGCCCGACGACGGTCACTCGTACTGGGGCCCCACCTGGTCACCGGACGGGCAGCGCCTCGCGTTCTTCGTCGACGAGGCGCCTGACATGCTCGGCCACGCGAGGACGTCTCTTGCGGTCATCAGCCGTTACCGCGGCAAGGTCCGCAACCTGCGCCTCGGTCTGCGTGCGGCTGAGCCGGACTGGTCGCCGCGCGGCGGGAAGATCGCGTTCGACGGGATTCGAGTGCTTGACTTGGCGACGAAACGCATCGTCGCGCTGCACGAAGGCCGCCACCCGAGCTGGTCGCCCGACGGCCGGAGGATCGCGTTCGTCTACGAGGACCAGATCTACGTCATGCGCGCCGATGGGTCGGGCGTCCGCAGGCTCACCCAGCCGGCGTCCCGGTGACGCGCGTCGGACCTGATGCTGCGGGTGCGACGTATGCCCGTTCGTGCGAGCCCGCGTCGTCATCGCGCTCTCCCTGATCGGGCTCGCGACCGTGGCATCGACTGCGCGGTCCGACGTCGGGCTGATCTCCATCGACCGGACGAGCGGCCGCCCTGGCGACCGCGTCGTCGCGCGCTTCGGCGGTTACGACCGCCAATGGCCTCGGATGCCGGTCTATCTCGTCCCTGCGCGGCGCTCGCCGCAGCGTGCACCGTGCCTCGGAATCGACCCGCGCGCGGTTTGCGAGGCGCGCGTCCCGCGGGCGCCGAAGGGAGTTCCGTACACGTTCCTCGGGAGGATCCACTACGCGCCGCCGGCGCGGGGACGTTTTCGATTCCGCGTGCCGCGAATCGCGCCGGGCCTTTACGCGCTCCTCGTGTACTGCGCGCCCTGCTACAAGGGGCCGGGCGGAAGCGTCATCGACACCGGGCGCAGATTCCGGATCCTCAGAGCTCGCTGACCGCAGGATGATCCCGTCTTGGCATCCTGAGCGCCGATGAAGAGCGCCCTCGCACGGTTTGCGGTGCAGGTGTTCCTCGGCGTTCTGGTTTGCGGCGCGCTTTCAGCCGCATGGGCCGCGGCGCGCGGGTTTGGGCTGCGGTCGTTCGAGACCGGGTTGCTCGTCGTCGGCGGCCTCGTTCTCCTCGCCGGCGCTCTCAGCGTGGGAGGCATGTCGCCTTCCACGGGCGTGATGGAGACGTCCGGACGGATCCCCGGCATCAGAGCCTACTTCCGCACATCGCCTGGTACGAGCGTCCTCCTACGAAGCCTCGCCTGACGAGCCGGCAGGCTCCTAGAGCTCGCTGACCTCAGCGTGCCGGTCGGCGATGCACGCCTCGGCCCAGCGGCCGGCCGCGTCAACGAGCCTGTCGGCGATCGCGTCCTTGTCGCTCTCCGCCCACGGGAGCTCCTCGTCCGCGACCTCGATCCTCACCTGGTGGACCGACGCCTCGACGCCCTCGCCGATCTCGTGCCGCTGCTCGGCGACGATCGAGACGTCGCGCACGTCCTGGAGGAGGGCGGCGGCGAGCTCGTCGATCTCGGCGGGCGTCGCCTCGCGACCCGCGAACATGCCGAAGTTCACCCGGATGTCGAGCCCGGGAGCCGCAAATTCCTCGTTTCGAAACGCTAGAACAGGTTCCATAACAAGTAATGCCTGCCCCGGAGGCGCGAGAAGCTAACTACCGCTCGCGCGGCTCCCAGCCGAAGCGGCGGCTTGCGACCAGGAGGCCTCCCACCGTCCACGCCGCGAGCACGCCGAGCGCCCCCGGCTTCGCCCACACCTCGTGGCCGCCGAGGTAGATCGCTCTCACCACCTCGATGAAGTACTTCAGCGGCAGAACGTCGCCGATCGCGCGCAGCACGTGCGGGTACTTCCGCGTCGGCCCGAACGAGCCCGACAGGAAGGCCATCGGGAGCAGGATGAAGTTGACGACCGCGGAGGACCCCTCGGCGGAGCGAATCAACGCCGTCGCCGCCAGCCCCATCGCCGCGAAGACCGCCGTCCCGAGCAGGATCACGAGCAGAAGAGACGGGATGCGCGAAGGCAGGTGCGCGCCGAAGAAGACCCGCCCCACCGCGAAAAGCGCGACCGCGTCGAGGACGAACACGATCAGCGACGACACGACCACGGACGCGAGATAGGCGCCTGCCGGCAGCGGCGTCGAACGGATCCGCTTCAGGATCCCGTACTCGCGCCGGTTCACCAGCGAGATCGCTGTGCCGGCGAAGGCCGTGTTCGCCGCCCCGTACCCGATCATCCCGACCAGGAGCACGCTCGACGCCTTGTAGCCGTCGATCTTGCCGGTGTAGACGGAGCCGAGCAGGACGAAGAGAAGCAGCGGGAAGCCGAAGATGAAGAACGCGGCCTCGCGGCTCCGCCAGAAGACCAGCTGCTCGAAGCGGAGCTGGTGCAGGAACAGCCTCACTCGGACGCCTCCTCCTCCTGGACGAGCGCGAGGTAGACCTCCTCGAGCGTCGGCCGACGCACCTCGAGGCCTTCGAGCTCGCGCCCCTCGGCGACCGCTTGCGACGTCAGCTCGTGCAGCACCTTCGTCGGCTCCTCCGTGTGCAGGACGACCACCTCGCCGTTTCGGCGGAAGCGGATCTCGGTGTCGAGTGCGCCGCCGGTGAGCTCGGCGGGCGTGCCGATCGAGACGATCCGGCCCTCGCGAAGAACCGCGACGCGGTCGGCCAGCTGCTGGGCCTCGTCGAGGTAGTGCGTCGTCAGGAGGACGGTCTTCCCTAGCGCGCGGAGCGAGCGGATCATCTCCCACGCCGTACGGCGGGCCGCGGGGTCGAACCCGGTCGTGGGCTCGTCGAGGAAGACGAGCTCCGGGTCGCCGACGAGCGCGACGCCGAGGTCGAGCCGCCGCTTCTGGCCGCCCGAAAGCGTCTTCACGCGCGCGTCTCGCTTCTCCTCGAGCCCGACGAGCGCGATCACCTCGTCGACGTCGCGCGGCCGCTCGTAGTAGCCGGCGAACAGCCGGTGCGTCTCGTGGACGGTCAGGGTCGACCAGAGCTCCGACGATTGGAGCACCACGCCGATCCGCTCCCGAAACGCGCGGGCCGCGTGATCGGGGTCGAAGCCGAGGACGTCGACCGTGCCTGCGTCGCGCCGCCGGTAGCCCTCGAGGATCTCGACGGTCGTCGTCTTCCCCGCGCCGTTCGGGCCGAGGAGGCCGAAGACCTCGCCTTCGGCGATCTCGAAGCTGATACCGCGAAGGGCCTCGTAGTCGCCGTACGACTTGCACAGGCCGTCGACGGAGATCGCCGTCATAGGTCGAGCGCGACGACGTCGGCAGGCGCGAACTTGCGCGTCTCTCCCGTAAGCGCGAGCGTCACCTCGCCGCAGTCGGGCTCGTGGCCGACGACGACGACCGTCTCGCCGCGGCCGGCTGCAGCCGCCCGGACGTCGTCTGCGGTCGCACCTGGCGCGAGGCGCTCGTCCGGCTCGCTGGCGCCGAGGCCGAGCGCATCCGCGGTCTCGCGGGCGCGGAGGAGCGGACTCGTCAGGATCGCGTCGGGCGCGACGCCGTCGGCGCGGAGCTGCTCGCCGAGCCGGCGCGCCTGCTCGCGGCCTTCCGCCGTGAGCGTGCGCAGCTCATCCGGCGTGCCCGGAGCTGCCTCCGCATGGCGAACGAGGTAGAGACGCATCGCGGCAGGATAGAACGGAGATCGATGGCGCGTACCAAGGCTGGAGCTCTCGTCGCTGCTCTTGGCATCTGGCCGGTCATACCCGCGTGCGGAGGCGCGACTCAGCATTCTCCGCCTCAGGCGACGGGATCTCCGGCGCTCCGGATCGCGAAGCTCACCGGCTCGGTCGTGGCGCTCGACCCGAAGGCCGCGTATGCGCCGCTCTGGCTGGAGCTGCACGCGACCGTCTGCGTCGGCTCCCCGATGGCGGCGTACCCCGACGGGATCGGCGTGACGCACTACGTCGTGTCGCGTGATCGGAAGCGCTGGTGGACGGCGCGGAGCGCCGTCGACCACGCGCCGTGGCTGGTTCCCATGGGCGAGATGTGGCATGGGAAGCCGTGCGGCCCCGTGTTCGTCCATGACCCGATCCCGAACGACCACTACGGCGTCGAGTCACTCGGGAATCCGCTCACGTGGTACGGCGCCCGGCTGACGATCACGGTCGGCCGCAGGCACGCGAGCAGACGCGCGATCATCGAGTGCGGTGGGCTCCGAACTAGGGGGAACTCGTGACGTTTAGCTACGTCGTCGCCGACGTCTTCACCGACACGCCGCTCGCCGGCAAGCAGCTCGCGGTCTTCACGGACGCCCGCGGCATCCCGGAGGACATGCTGCAGCCGCTCGCGCGGGAGCTGCCGTTCACCCAAACGATGGTCTCGATTTAACCCCGGGGGTCATGGCAGCGTGGAGCAGGTTGCGCCTCATCAGGAAGATGCCTCGAGGCGCAGCGGGGTCTAGCGGCCGTGCTACCGAAAGCCCGGCCAGGTGTCGATATCCTCCTGGCCTTCTTCGCGGCAGAGTGCGCGTCCACACGCATTTCGGGCTCGGCGTCAGAGCGCATGTGCGCGGCTAATGTCGTTGTCGGCGACCCGCCGTGTCTAGACATTGCCGTCCGGTCCGATTGAAACACTGTGTGCCGCTACTCCTCGTAGCTGCCTCTGCTGAAGCAACTGCGGGCGGGCCGTCTGGTGGGGACCAGGCGGCTTGTCCCTCGCCCCTTGGCTGGGTCCGTCCGGATCACTTCGTAACCTCGGAGGCAGCAGAAGGCCGACTGAGGAATCCCCCTTTGCCTCAGCGAGAACCAACCGAGGAGTACACCAATGCCCCGCGAGGACCGTAAGGCACTCATCCAGCAGATCGAAGAGGTGCGAGATAGTCGCGTCCTCGTCTACGTGACCGGCGACCGCGCACCAGCGGCGGCTCAGATCGGCGATGACGCGGTTCGTCCGATGTATTCACACCTCCGCGAGATCGGCCAGGTCAAGAAACTCGACCTGTTCATCTACAGCAGAGGTGGCGCGATCGACGTCCCGTGGCGGGTTGTGACCGCGCTCCGGCAGACGAGCGACGAGTGGAACATCCTCGTCCCGTTTCGGGCTAACAGTGCCGCGACGCTGATCGCGCTCGGCGCCGACACGATCGTCCTCGGGCGTCAGGGTGAACTTGGCCCCATTGACCCGATCATGACGATCCAGCGAATGGTTCCACAGCCTGGTGGTGGTGAGGCGCTCGTCCAAGAACAGATGAGCGTCGAAGACATCATGGCGTACACGAAGTTCATCCACGAGCGCGCTGGTCTGTCGGATCAGGAAGCGCTCTCGACGGCGTTAAGCAAGCTCACGGACCGTCTCGACGCTGTCGGTCTTGGGAACGTGTACCGCACGCATCTGCACATCCGAGACGTGGCGTTGCGGATGCTCCAATCGCACACGAAGCCAGCGTCGGAACGCACGATGGCCGCGATTATCGAAACACTCGCGGAACGCGTATATGCCCATGGCCACGCCATCGGCCTGACAGAGGCGAAGGCGATCGGTCTGCCTGTTGAACCGGCCAGCGATGAACTGGACGATCTCATGTGGAAGCTCCTTGACCAGTACGAGAGCGACATGAAGCTTCTGCAGCCCCTCGATCCGTTCACGACTGTCGGTGCGAGCGATCTCTACTCCGAAGACTCAGTGATCGCGATGATTGAAAGCTCCTGGGCGGTACACGAGCACGCTGGCGCGATCGAGGTCAGGGCGCGGAGGCAGCCCACCCCGAACCTGAACGTCGCGCTGAACCTGAACATCCAGGTTCCCCCGAATCTGAGCCCTCAGCAGCAAGCGGCGCTGCAGCAAGTGCTTCAGGCATCGCAGCAGCAAATCATTCAACAGGCGCAACAGGCTGTGCAGGAAGCGCTGAGGGATCAGTCTCCACTGGTCGGCGTCGATGCCGCCTTCCGTGGCGGCCACTGGGAGAAGTCCGACTAGCGCGCGGCGATTGGCATCGAAAGGCCGGGCGCGAGAACGCTTGACGTCAGTGGGACTACCGCGACTTGCTCACGCGCGTGAGCGCGGCTCGAGCCGTTGTCGCTCGCAGGGACGTCTTCGTGACCAACGCCGTAGGTGACCTCCACGTTCTCTTCGTCGCTGATGAAGTTCCACCTGACAGTGATCGCGACAGGCATCGCTCGCTCCGTTTCCCGCGGGTTCCCCATGACGCGCATCAAAGACGGTTTGAGGGCAAAGGTCAATTCGCAGGTTGCGCTGTTTTTCACTTTCAAGCCGATTCCTACACGTTCTACCGTTATCCCCGGCTAAGGTCGACCCGTGACCGTCTTCCGCTACGTCGTCATCGACGTCTTCACGAACGTGCCGCTCCAGGGCAACCAGCTTTGCCGTGTTCACGGATGCCCGCGACATCCCGGAGGAGCAACTACAGCTTCTTGCAGCGGAGATGAAGTTCAGCGAGACAGTGTTCTGCTACCCGCCTAGGCGACGAGAGCAATTAGACGAAACCGCACCGCCCCACGCGGAACATCGCGAGGACAATGGCGAGACCGTGTTCGTCTTGCCGCCGGAGGGCGACGGGCACGTGCGGATCCGGATCTTCACGCCGACGTTCGAGCTTCCGTTCGCCGGACACCCCTGCCTCGGCTCGGCGTTCGTCCTCGCGGGGCCGCTCCAGCTCTCGGAGATCCGCCTCGAGACCGGGGCGGGCATCGTCCCCGTTCAGCTCGAGCGCGAGGGGGCGCGGATCGTCTTCGGGCGGATGACGCAGCCGATCCCGACCGTCGAGCCGTACCCGGACGAGGCGGACGTCTTCGCCGCGCTGCGCATCGAGCGCTCCGAGCTGCCCGTCGAGGTCTACGACAACGGGCTGCGACATCTGTACGTCGCGCTCTCGAGCGAACAGGAGGTGGCGGCGCTTGCGCCCGACTTCGCACGCCTCGGGAAGCTCGATGCCGTGCTCGGGGTCAACTGCTTCGCCGGCTCGGGCAAGCGCTGGAAGACGCGCATGTTCGCGCCGGGCGGCGGGGTGGCCGAGGATCCGGCGACGGGCTCGGCCGCAGGTCCGCTGGCGGTCCACCTTGCCCGGCATGGCCGCATCGGCTTCGGCGAAGAGATCGAGATCTCACAGGGCGCCGAGATCGGGCGGCCGTCGACGCTGTACGCCCGTGTCGACGGTTCCGCGGACCGGATCGAACGTGTCGAAGTCGGCGGGTCCGCGGTGGTGGTCGCTCGCGGCGAGTTCCGGTTCTAGTCCTCGAGGGCCAGCGCCTCGATCTCCGGCAGCTCGGGCGCGAGCGCGCGCCAGAGCGTGCCGCCGTCGGTCGAGACGTAGAGGCGGTTGCGTGCCCCATATAGGACGAGATCCGGATTCTTCTCCGAGATCGCGACCGCGCGGCCGCGAGGAAGACCGCCGCCCGCTTCCCGCCATGTGCGACCCGCGTCATGGGAGACGACCAGGGGCGGGCGGCGGTCGACGACCGCGACGATCGTGGAGCCCGCGGCCGCGGCCGCGACGACGAGCGGGAGCGACAGCTCGACCCGCGGCGGGGGCGGGAGGCGCCGCTCGGTGTCCAGCTCGAGCACTTCCTCCTCGTCGAGGTCGACGACGTAGACGCCGTGCGCGGTCTGGACAGCGGCTCTCACTTGACTCGGCCCGCGAGGAGGCCGTAGACGAGCGTGCTCGCTCGGCGCGCGGCGGCGTGTGGAGCGTGTCCCTGCGCGCGCGCTGCGAGGTATGCGATCGAGAACGCGTCGCCGGCGCCGGTCGGGTCGACGTCGTGGAGCGGCCGCACCTCGATTCGACGGGCGCGGCCGTCCACGAAGACGAGCGAGCCGCGGAGGCCGAACGTCACGACCACCTCCGGGACCCCGAAGCTGGCTAGCGAGGCAGGGCTCAGGTCGGGGACGAGCGCAAGTGCTTCCTCCTCGGCGAGCTTCAGGATCGAGACGTGCTCGAGGACAGCCGGGTCGTAGCTCGCGTCGAGCTCGAGCGGGCCGGTCCGCGGCGGGCGCACGAGACCCTGGCCGTCGAAGGAGAGGCGTCGGCCATGGGCGATCTCCGCAATCGTTTGCGGGGGGAAATCGGTTTCGGCAAGCGGCGCCAGATGGACCGCGCCAGCGCGGCTGAGCGCGTCTCCCAGGTCGGCAGGAGACCACGGGTCGCCGATGGCATCGACCTGCATCGCGCGCGTGTCGCCGTCGTAGGTCATCGAGAAGGCGTGCGTGGTCTCGGCCTCTCGTACCGTCACGGGAATGCCGAGCGCGGCGAGGCGCGGGACGAGCATCGGGCGGTCGGCGCGCCCGCACTTCGTCAGGATTCGCGCCGGCCCGCCGACGATCCGGAGCGCGCGCCCGCAGTGGTAAGGCCCGCCGCCGATTCGCGGCGGCCCTCCCTCAACGCGATCGAGCGAG
>DASUZD010000105.1:0-25644 GCA_036377055.1 Gaiellaceae bacterium
CGATCTCGTCCTCCACCTCGGCCAGGTCGTGCCGACCGACCGCCTGGTCGACGATCTCTGGGGCGAGGCGCCGCCCGACACGGCCGCGCACGCCGTCGAGGTCTACGTCTCGCAGCTCCGAAAGGCGCTCGATCCGGCCCGCCCGGGGCAGTCCAACCGCGTGCTCGTCCGGTCGCAACCCGGCTACCTTCTGGACGCAGACCCCGAGCAGGTCGATCTCTACCGCTTCCGCCGGCTGGTCGACGAGGGGCGGGGAGCGCTCGCCGACGGAGACGTCGCGCGCGCGTCGCTCATACTGCGCCAGGCGCTGTCCCTCTGGCGCGGCCCGGCGATCGCCGACTTCGCCTACGAGCCCTTCGCACAGGCAGACATCGCAGAGCTCGAGGAGCTTCGGGTCAGCGCGAGCGAGGATCGGGTCGAGGCCGAGCTCGCCCTCGGTCGCCACGCGGATCTCGTCGGGGAGCTCGAGACGCTCGTCGCGGCCGAGCCGCTGCGCGAGCGGCCTCGCCGGCAGTTGATGCTCGCGCTCTACCGGTCGGGGCGACAGGCCGACGCTCTCGCCGCGTACCACGCCGCCCGCCGTGTCTTCGTGGATGAGCTCGGGATCGAGCCCAGTGCCGAGCTGCGAGCGCTCGAGGCGGCGATCCTGCGGCAGGACGAGACGCTCGCGGCGCCCCCGCCCACCGAGGCCGGCCCCGGCGAGGCTCCAACCGGGCAGAAGCGGAAGTTCGCGACCATCCTGTTCGCAGACGTCACGGACATGACCGGGCTCGCCGAGCGCCTCGACCCCGAGACCATGCACCGCGTGATGGGCCGGTACTTCGACACCGTCTCGACCGTCGTCGCGCGCCACGGAGGAACGGTCGAGAAGTTCGCCGGAGACGCCGTCATGGCCGCGTTCGGAATCCCGGTCGCCCACGAGGACGACGCGCTCCGCGCGGCGCGCAGCGCGGTCGAGGTTCAGGCGGCGGTCGCGGCGCTCAGCGACGCGCTGGCGCGCGAGCTCGGCGTCGGCGTGAGCGTGCGTGTCGGAATCGAGAGCGGCGAGGTCTTCGCGGCCGGCGCCTCGAACCAGGCGTTCGTCGCCGGCGGTCCCGTGATCACGGCCGCGCGGCTCCAACAGACGGCGGCACCCGGCGAGATCGTGATCGGGGAGGTCGCGCAGCGCCTGGTCGCTCATGGGGCCGACGTCGACCCGCTCGGCCGGCTCGACCTCAAGGGCAAGCACGAGCCGGTCGCGGGTTTCCGTCTCGTCGAGGTCGCCGACGCGGCGCCTTCCGTCGGGCGGCGCCTCGACACCCCGCTCGTCGGCCGCGAGCGCGAGCTCCGTGCGCTTCAGCGTGCGCTCTCGCGCGGTGTGGCAGCTCGTGCCGTGCAGGTGGTCTGCGTGCTCGGTCCAGCCGGCATCGGCAAGTCGAGGCTCGCCGACGAGCTCGTGCGCCTCGCCGGCGCCGACGTGATCGCCCTCGGCGGGCGGTGTCTCTCCTACGGCGACGGCATCACGTACTGGCCGTTGCGAACGATCCTGCGAGAGGCGGCCGGCGACGTCAGCCGCGACGCACTCGAGGCCTTGCTGACGGGCGAGGAGGGAGCGCGTGAGATTGCGACGAACCTCGCCGCCGCACTCGGATCGTCCGACGAGGCGCCCTCGGCCGGCGAGATCTCCTGGGCGTTCCGGCGCTTCTGCGAGGCGCTCGCGCGGCGACGTCCGCTCCTGGTCGTCCTCGACGACCTTCAGTGGGCAGAGCCGACGCTGCTCGAGCTGGTCGAGCATGTCGCCGGCCTGAGCTCGGCAAGCCCGATCGTCCTGGTCTGTCTCGCCCGGGACGAGCTCTTCGACGAGCACCCGCGCTTTCTCGAGGAGGCGTCGAACGTCGAGACCGTCCGGCCCGACGCGCTCTCGCCGTCGGAGACGGAGGCGTTGCTCGACGTGCTGCGCGGCGGCGTCGACCTCCCGAGCGAAGCCCGGGCGCGCCTCGTCGAGACCGCCGAAGGAAATCCGCTCTTCCTGGAGCAGCTCCTCGCGTTCCTGCGCGAGCACGGCGTCGGGGCGCTCGATCGAGCGCTGCCTCCGACGATCCAGGCACTGCTCGCAGGACGCCTCGACCGTCTAGGGCCGGGCGAGCGCGCCGTCCTCGAGCGCGCCGCGGTCGTCGGCAAGGAGTTCCGGGAGACCGCGGTCGCGGCTCTCCTCGCACCCGAGGCCGCTCTCGCCCTCCCGCGCCACCTGCGAACGCTCGCCGCGCGCGGCTTCATCGAGGCCTCCTCGGCGATTTCCTTCGAGGCCGCCTTTCGCTTCCGGCATGGGCTGATCCAGGAAGCGGTCTATCGCGCGGCGCCGAAGCAGGAACGGGCCGTGTTGCACGAGCGCTTCGCGGACTGGCTCGAACGGACCGCGCGCCAGCGCGTGCGCGAGGTGGAGGAGCTGCTCGGCTACCACCTCGAGCAGGCGTATCGGCTCCGGACCGAGCTCGCGCCCCCTGACCGGCACGCGAAGCAGCTGGCGATCGAGGCAGGAGAGCGGCTCGGCCGCGCCGGGATACGCGCTTCGAAGCGCGGCGACGCTCCCGCGGCCGCGAACCTTCTTCGACGCGCCACCGCGCTCCTTCCGGCCGACGGCGATCGGCGGCTCGAGCTCCTCTGCGAGCTGGGCGGCGCATTGCGCGCGGCCGGCGAGGCCGAGCAGGCAGGTCGGATGCTGGAGGAGGCGCTCGAATCGGCGTCGAGCGGCCGAAACCACCGGATCGAGCTTCGGGCGCGGATCGAGCTCACCGGTCTTCGCCTCTTCAGCGATCCCGAGGGCCGCGCGGACGAGCTGCTCGCGGTGGCCGACGAGGCGGTTCCCGCGTTCGAGGCGATCGGAGACGACCGCTCCCTCGGCCGCACCTGGCTGCTGACGGGGTTCGTCCACGGCGGCATCCGCTGCCAGAACGCGGCGTGGGAGTATTCCGCGCGCCGCGCGCTCATCCATTACGAGCGCTCCCGCTGGCCCGTCTCGACGTGTCTCGGCCAGCTGGCCGCAGCGATGTACTACGGCCCGACTCCGGTTCCGACGGCGATCGAGCGCTGCGAAGCGCTGCTTCGCGAGAGAGCCGCCGATCCGCTCAGCGAGGCAAACGTCCTGGCCCTCCTGGGCGGGCTCAGGGCTCAGGAGGGGAACTTCGGCGAGGCGCGCAAGCTGGTCGCACGAGCAAGAAGCTCGTACGAGGCGCTCGGGCAGGTCGCCGTGGCCGCGACCTTCTGCGGAGCGGTCGCCGGCGACATCGAGCTCCTCGCCGACGACGCGCCGGCGGCGGTCGAGGCTTTGCGCTCCGCGTGCGACGTCCTGAGCCGCGCCGGTGACGTGAGCGCTCTCTCGTCGCGCGAAGCGGAGCTCGCAGAAGCCCTCTACGCCAACGGTCGCTTCGACGAGACAGAGCGCTGGCTCGCGCTCGCGGAGCAACACGCCGCCAGCGACGATCTTGCGGCTCAGCTCGTGTGGCGCGCGGTGCAGGCGAAGATGCTCGCGAGAGACGGGGCGCTCGACCGAGCCGAGGCGCTGGGGAGCGAGACCGCGCGGATCGCGGAGCAGACGGACGCGTTGAACCTGCGGGCCAGAGTTCTTCTCTCCCTTGCCGAAGTCCGGCGCATCGGCGGCCGTTCGGACGACTCCCTCGCCCTCGTCGGCGAGGCGCTCGACCTCTTCGAGCTCAAGGGCAACATCGTGTCGGCCGGAAAGGCACGAGCAGCGCGCGAGATCGCGACGCTCACGTAACGGCGGACCAACGTGAGAAGCTCCGCAGGCGCGGAGCTTCTCATTCCTTCCCGTGTGATCGCTTTAGGGGAAACCGGGACCGCCATTGCTCGCGAGAGCCGACGGAGCCGCAGAGACGAACGCGCAAATTGCGATTCCCAAAGCGACGACTCGATAGAAAACCTTGGACATCTCCATACCTCCTTTCAGCTTCCGATTTGCGTCTCAGAAGCTAGAAAGGACGCTGAAAATGCACATGAGTGTGATTCCTGATTTTTCTCAGGGTTTACTTGATGATTTGCGAGATTCTTTCTAGGGATCTTCCCGATGCGCCGTACGCGCCAGGCACCCTCGAAGGACTTCGCGGTGGAGAGAGAACCCTGAGACGGCTAGGGGAGCACCCTGATGCGCCGGCCGGTCGAGGCGCCTACCGTCGCGGAGATGAACGTCTCTCTGCCCGCCGATCCGAAAGACCTGATGCAGGAGATCGTGCGCTACCTGGCCGCCGTCGATCTCTTCCGCGAGCTCGGACACGAACCGACGTGGCGTCGCGAGGTGAGAGCGCCTTGAGCGACCGCGCGTATCGATCGGGCATGTCGCGCGTTCCGGCGATGGGTTCTGAGCGGCTCTTGCTCGTGCTCGCCGGGTGCTTCTTCGTCTTCCATCACGCGCCGTCGCTGGCCGGGAACGCCGGCGACTGGATCGATCTCGCAACGCCCTTCGCCGTCGTGGCTGCGACGGCTGCGGTGCTCTGCTCGCTCCCAACGGCGCGCGCGGCAACCGTCCTCGCGCTCATCGGCGGGCTGCTCTACGTCGACGGGCACGGGATCCACCTCGCGGCCAACTCGATCGGGCACGAGACCCTGAGCGGCGACGCCAAGAGCGTCACGCACTTCTGGGACGAGACCTTCGGCCACATCGAATGGCACCTCGGCTGGATGACGCTGATCGCCGCGATCGCGCTCGCCGAGGCGTACTCGCAAGAGACCCGGACATGGCGCCCGCGCTCGTACCCGATCGCCGTCGCGACGGCTGCGCTGCTCGGCTTCACGCTCTTCACGGGCACCGTCGAGGGAGGAACCTGGTGGCTCGAGCTCGCGGCGGCAGTCGTGTTCCTGGTCTGGACCCTGCGCGCGCCTCGACCTCTGCTCGTGACCTGTGCCGGCGCCTTCGCGCTCGCAGCGGCCCTGATCGGCGTCTGGGCGATCTGGCACGGGGGCGTGCCGCAGTTCAGCCAGCTGGGCTGGCTCTGAGACGGGTCCGCGCCGCCGTTCTTTGACAGCCGCGCCGACGCCTCGCGACGATCGGTCGATGGCGCCCACGGTTGCGACCGAGATCGTCGAACGCGCGCGCACGGATCCGGGCGCGGACGCCGTCGTCGACGGCGAGGGGACGCTCTCCTACGGCGAGCTCGAAGCGCGCTCGGCGGCGCTCGCGGCGGAGCTCGTCGCGTGCGGGAGCGGCCCCGACGCGCTCGTCGGCGTCAACCTCCCCCAGTCGGCGGACTTCGTCGTCGCGGCGCTTGCCGCGCTGCGCGCCGGAGCCGCCTTCCTGCCGCTCGACCCGATCTCGCCGCCGGCGCGCCTCGCGTTGATGGTCGGCGAGGCGCAGCCGCCCGTCGTCGTCGGAGGCACGGAGAGCCGGTGGGTGGAGGAGCTCGGCCCGCGCCTGCTCCGCGCCAAGACGCTCGCGGGCGCGCACGACGTCGTCCCGGAGATGCCCCGGCATCCCGCCGCGCTCGCCTACGTCTTCTACACCTCGGGCTCGACCGGACTCCCGAAGGGCGTGGCGGTCACGCAGGACGCCTTCTCGCGCTTCGTCGCCTGGTATCGAGGCGACGCCGAGCTGCGCCCTGGCGACCGCGTTCCGTTCCTCGCCTCGGTCGGCTTCGACGCGAGCATCGCCGACGTCTGGCCGGCGCTCACCGCGGGCGCGACGCTCGTCGTCGCGGAGCGGCGCGTGCGCGACGATCCCGTCCTGCTCGCGCGCTGGCTCGTCGACGAGGAGATCACCGCCGGCTTCCTCGTCACCGCCTACGCCGAGGCCGCGCTTCCGCACGTCGAGAGGTCGAGCCTGCGGATCGTCTACACCGCCGGGGAGACGCTTCGTCGCGACCCGCGCCGGAACCGGCACTTCCGCCTCCTCAACACCTACGGCGTGACGGAGGCGGCCGTGCTCTCGACGGCTGCGGAGCTCGCCGGGGAGCCGGGGCGGCCTCCGATCGGCGTGCCGATCGCGGGCGCCGACGTTCGACCGGTCGACGAGCTCCTGCGACGGCTTCCGGCCGGCGCGGTCGGCGAGCTCGCGATCGGGGGTCCCTGCGTCGCGCGCGAGTACCTGCGCCGTCCGGCGCTGACCGCGGAGCGGTTCGTCCCCGACCCGGACGGCCCTCCCGGCAGCCGGATGTACCTCACGGGCGACCGCGGCTACGCCGAGAGCGACGGGCGGCTCGCGTTCGTCGGTCGCACGGACCACCAGGTCAAGATCAGGAGCTTTCGGATCGAGCTCGGGGAGATCGAGGCGCGGCTCGCGGACGCGGAGCGGATCGACGCTGCCGTGGTCGTCGCGCGGGGCGACGGCGTCGACCGCCACCTCGTCGCGTACCTCGCGTCGAGCGGCGACCCGCCGACGGACGACGAGCTACGCGCGTTCCTGCTCGAGGCGCTCCCGCGCTACATGGTTCCGTCGCGGTTCGTCTTCCTCGACGAGCTGCCGAAGCTCCCGAGCGGCAAGGTCGACCGCGACCGGCTCCCCGAGCCGGAGACAGCGGCGCGGCCGACGCGTGTGCCCCGGCCGGGGCTCGAGCTGACGATCGCCGAGGCGTGGTCGACCGTGCTCGGATGCGCGCTTCCCGGCGCGGAGAGCAACTTCTTCGCGCTCGGCGGCCACTCGCTGCACGCCGCACAGGTCGCCGCGCGGCTGCGCGGAAGGCTCGCGATCGACGTCTCCCCGGCGGACCTCTTCACGCGGCCGACGCTCGCTGACCTCGCCGCCCATCTGGAGAAGCTCGAGCGCCGGGACACCGACGGCTCCGAGCTTCCGCGAGCTGCCGCTCCGGCCGCGTCCGACCAGCAGCGCGAGCAGTGGTTCGGGCAGCAGCTCCACCCTCTCGAGCCCGCGACCAACGTCCTGCTCACGCTGCGCCCCGAGGCGCGCCTGGACGCCGACCGCGTCGCGGCCGCGCTGGGCGAGGTCGCGCGGCGGCACGCCGTCCTGCGCTCGCGCCTCGTGATCGCCGACGGCCGGCTCGTGCAGGAAGCCGTCGAAGCCGTGCCGGCGCTCGAGCGGATCGGCTCACCGACGTCAGCGGAGGCGGGCGCGCTTCTCGTAGCGGAGGGCGCCCGGCCGTTCGACCTCGACCGCGAGCTCCCGTTGCGCGCGATCCTGCTCGAGCTCGACGCCGCTCGCTCCGTTCTCGGGCTCGTCTGCCACCACGTCGCGATCGACGGGACGTCCGCGGAGATCCTCGTCGCCGACCTCGTCGCAGCGCTCGAAGGACGGCCGCTGCCCGCGCTTCGCCGGAGCTACGCCGACTACGCGTGGGCTCAGCTCGACGAGGCGCGGCGCGCGGCGACGGTCGCGCGCTGGGCCGACCAATTCGCCGCGTTCGCTCCCGCGAGACCGGAGCCGACGAGCCGGCGCCACGGCGAGCCGGGACGCGCGACCTGGCAGGAGGTCGCGGCGGACGCGCTGGTCGACGACGCAGGCGAGGCCGGCGCGGCCCTCGGAGTCAGCGCAGGCGCCGCGCTGCTCGCGGTCGCGCTGCGCGTGCTCGGCCGCGCTCGCGCCGTCGTCGGGCTCGTCGTCGCGAACCGCGACGCCCGGTACGACGACGTGATCGGACCGTTCGCGCGCATCGTCTCCGTTCCCTGGGCGGGAGAGCCGGATGAGCCGCTCGCCGACGCGTGTGCGCGCGCGCAGGCGATCCTCGCCGATGTCCTCGCCGACCCGGAGGTCGAGCCCGCGGAGCTCGACGACGCTCTTCGCGCGCGGGGGCTGCGGCTTCCGCCCCCTGACCTCGTCTTCAACGTCGAGCCGCGGCTCCGTTTCCCGACGACGCTGCTCGGGCGCCCGCTGCGCACGGAGCTGAGCGAGTTCGGCCCCGACCTCTCGCCCGCCCCCGTCTCGATCGCGCTCCGGGAGCGCCGCGACGGCGGCTGGACGCTCTCGCTCGGGCTCTCGGACGCGGAGCTCGGTCTTCCGGCGGCGGAGCTCGTCGAGCGCTGGCGCGACTCGTACCGCGTCGGGGCCACGCCGGAGCCGCAGCTCTTGTCATCCTCAGCCGCGCGATGACCCTGTCGATGACGTGGGAGCAGGTGCGGGCACGGCGGCTCGCGCGCGCGCACCTGCTCGCGCCGGCGAAGGGTCGCGCGCTCGTGGACGTCGTCTCCGACGTCTGCGGAGTCCAGGCGCAGGTCATGCGCGCGGCGGAGATCGCGATCGCGGTCCGCGTGGCCGACGTCACGCAGGAGGACGTCCACCGCGAGCTCTGGGAGAAGCGCACGCTCGTCAAGACGTGGAGCCTGCGCGGAACGCTCCATCTCCACACGGCGAAGGACCTGCCGATCTGGCTGGGGATGCGGCGCGGCCTCGCCGGCTACCCCGAAGGCGATTGGTACGCGAACGAGACCGGCGACCGCCGTCGCTCCGAGCAGCTCCTGGACGCGATCGGGAAGGCGCTCCGCGGGCGAACACTGCTGCGCGAGGAGCTCGCGGACGCGGTCTGTCGGCAGGTCGGCGAATGGCCGCGCGAGCAGCTTTCGTCCGGCTGGGCGTACGGGCTCGACCCGGCGGTCTACACCGGGCGCCTCTGCCAGGGGCCGCCACAGGGAGCCAAGGTGACGTTCGCCCGCACCGACGAGTGGGTTCGGTCGTGGCACGAGGTCGACGCGGACAAGGCACTGCGCGAGGCGGTGCGGCGCTACCTGCGGGCGTACGGGCCTGCAACCCACGCGCGGTTCGCGGAGTGGATCGCCTCGCGCTCGCTTCGCGCGACCGCGGCGCGAGAGCTCTTCGAGTCGCTGGGCGACGAGCTCGAGCCCGTCGACGTCGACGGGAAGCGGCATTGGCTCCTCCGCGGCGACGAGGAGCCCGCGGAGACGGCCCCGCCGCTCTGCCTGCTGCCGGAGTACGACGCGCTCGTGCTCGGCTTCCGCGAGCGCGAGCACCTGCTCGGCGACGACGCCCGCGCGCGGCTGCGCGACCACGGGAAGGGGCGGCTGGAAGGGCCGGCGGCCGTGCCGTGGCTGCTCGTCGACGGCAGGGTCGCGGGGTGGTGGAGCCGGAAGCAGCGCGGCCCGGCGCTCGAGCTACGGGTGGAGCCGTTCCGCGCGCTGAAGCGCGCACAGCGGGCTGCGCTCGAGGAACGTGCGGAGCGGCTCGCCGCCTTCTTCGGGCTTCGGCTGCGCCTCGACGTCGCGCCGAGTGCGAAGCGCGCGGCGTCGCCCCCGTCATCCCGCTCAGGGGCAAGCGGATCAACTGATCTGGCCGGCGACTGACAAGCCGACGCGCTTCAACCCACGCATCCAGCGCCACACGAAACGGTTCCGAGAGCTGTATCGGGCCGCGCCTCAGTCGAGCGCGAGCCGCTTGAAGCACGACTACGCGCTCGCGCCGCTTCGCGGCCGCGGACTCGCACGCGTCGCGCTCCATGCCAACCTGACCATGTTGGCACGGCTCGCTCAGGCGCTCGGTCGGGCGCGGGCCGTTCCGCTCGTCGCCTGATAGGCGTTCGAGCTGCGTAAAGGGTGATTGACCTAGCCAACGCGGTTGGTTACCCTGCTCGCATTACTCCCCGCTGCTCGCTTCGGCGGGTTGGCGGGGTTTCCCCTTTCTACGACCTTCTCGTTACCCTCCAGGGTCGATGGACGTCGCCGTCTTCATGGATTGGCAGAACGTGTATCGCGCGGCGCGGGACGCGTTCGAGCTGCGCCAGGCCCCGCCCGAGAGGGGCAACTTCAATCCGCTAACCGTCGCCCGGTACCTCGCGGCAGGCAACAAGCGCGGCCAAGCGGCGAACCTGGTTCGTGTCGAGATCCATCGTGGGCTACCCCCGCCCAACACCAACCCCAAGGGCCACGGCGCCGCCGACCGCCAGCGCAAGGCCTGGGAAGCCCTTGACCCTGAGGTCATGTCAGTGAAGCTCCGTCCCGTTCGGGTCAACCCGGAGACGGGCGAGGAGGAAGAGAAGGGCATCGACGTCGCGCTCGCGTGCAGCGCGGTCGAACACGTACTTCTCGACAAGTGCCAAGTCGCGATCATCTTCTCGCACGACACCGATCTCCTGCCGCCCGTGGAGACGATCTGCCGCGTGAAGGGAAGTGATCGAGTTGAGACGGCTTCCTGGCAGAGCGACTTCTACTTCAAGCGCATCCCGCCGGCGAAGCAGGTATGGGGCACGCCCTTCGGAGTCGTGAACCACACCCTCAAGGTCGAGATGTTCGACAAGGTTGAGAACCCCGTCAACTACGCCGAAGGCCTTTGAGCCGCGCCACTTATTTCGCCAAACCCTCCGGGGCGGCCGTTCCGCCCCGGTTCCGGCGAGCGGTACACGGAGATCTGGTAGCGGCTGTCCTGCTCGAGCGGCTGGCGCAGCCAGCTCGCCCACCGCTCGACCAGGCGCAGGCCGGCGAGCTGCGCCATCAGGTCGAGTTCCGCCGGCCAGATGGAGCGGACGAGGTACGGGTACGTCTTGACGCCGCCCTCGTCGACGACGATGTCGTGCGTCATGCCGAGCTGCGTCACCGGGTCGTACAGCATCGCCTGGAGCTGCACCTCGTGGAGGCCGATCGAGGTCACGCGCACGTAGTCGTTCATCGACGCGTGGTGCGGGATCCAGGCCTCGACGACGAACGCTCCTCCCGCCTCGAGGCGCTCCGCGACGTTCCGGAAGCAGCGCACCTGCTCCTCCTGCGTCGTCAGGAAGAGCAGCGTGTGGAACGCCGCGAAGACGAGCGAGAAGCGGCCGTCCACGGGTACGTCGGCGATGTCGCCGACCGTGACGGGGATCTCGGCGCCGCCCGGCTTCGCGCGGAGCTTCCGCACCATCTGCTCCGACATCTCGATCCCGCGCACGTCGACGCCCTGCTCGGCGAGCGGAATCGCGAGCCGGCCGGTCCCGATTCCGAGCTCGAGCGCTCGACCGGCGCCCGCGAGCTGCGCTAGGAACGAGACCGCAGCGGCCGTCTCTCCGAACTGGAACTGGTAGTGGTCGTCATAGACGTCGGCGAGCTCGTCGCCGTACGTCGCGTGCTCCTTGACGGCCACGCGTCAATCCTTGGGCTCCGGCTCCGCCTGGTCGGCGACCGCGTCGTGGACGGTCCGGAGGCGCGGGATCGGCGACGACAGGACCCAGCCGAGCGTGAGCGGCAGGAGCACCGTCGTGATCAGCATCGTCGTGCGCACGCCGATCGCCGAGCCGAGGAAGCCGGCGACGAGCGCCGCCAGCGGAACCGTCCCGTAGGCGAGCGTGCGGTGCGCGCCCATCACGCGTCCCATCAGCTCGTCGGGCGTGACGACCTGACGGAGCGTGCCCTGGCTGATGTTCCCCATCACGACGCCGACGACGGTCACGAACCACGTGATCGCGAGCAGGACGATCACGAGCGACTTCGGGCCGGCGATCAGGGGCGTCACGATGATCACGCGGTAGGCGAGCATCGAGCCGATCAGCGTGCGGCCGAAGCCGAACCGGCGCGTCATGAAGCTCGTCAGGAGCGCGCCGACGACGCCGCCCGCGCTCCCCGCCGCGAAGATGACGCCGATCCAGAGCGGCGGGATCTTCAGGTCGCGCGCCGCGTAGAGGACGAAGAGCGTGAGGACGATCTGGGCGAGGAAGTTCGCCGTCGCGGAGTTGAAGGTCAGGGGGCGCAGGTACGCGTTGCGGAAGTTGGGGCCGATGCCCGCGCCGATGTCCTTGAGCACGGCCTTCATCTGGTTGCCGACGTCCTCCTTGGGCCGCTCGACCGGACGCTCGGGCCGGCGGATCATCAGCAGGCTGACCGCCGAGACGACGAACGAGATCGCGTCGCCGATCAGGGCGTACGCCGGCCGGAAGATCGTCACGAGGCTGCCGCCGAGGGTGCCGCCGGCGATCCCCCCGAACGACTCGCTGCCCTGGAGCCGCGCGTTCGCGGGGACGAGGTCGTCCTTCTCCACGATCGTCGGGAGGTAGGCGAAGTAGGCGAGCTCGAACAGCACGGTGAACGCGCCCACGAAGACGACGACGGCATAGAGGATGGGCATCGAGAGGTGGCCGAACGCGGCGAGGATCGGGATCAGACCGATCAGGGCCGCGCGTCCGAGGTCGGCGACGACCATCACGCGCCGGCGCCGCACGCGGTCGACGATCGCGCCTGCAAAGAGCATGAAGAAGAGCGTCGCGACCGAGCCGAAAGCGTTCAGGAGCCCGATCTGGAACGCCGAGGCCCCGAGCATGACGATCGCCGTGAGCGGCAGCGCGAGCGTCGTGATCTCGGAGCCGAGCACCGAGATCGACTGTCCGAACCAGAGCCGGTTGAAGTCCCCGTGCCGCCAGAGCGACCCCTCGGGCGCCTGCCAGCGCCTACGCCTTCGGGCACGGGCTTCCGCACCGATCGTTGCTTCGGACATCGCAGCCTCCTCCTCGTTTGTCTCGCGGCCACGGACGACTCGCGCCGGGGCCGGTCGCGATCGTTCCAGCGACGCCGTCCGGGGGGCAAAGTTCGAGCCCGAGAACCGCGAGGTTCGGCCCCTCGCGAGCGGTGTCCCGCCGGCGGGACACGGCTTCGAAGCTAGCTCGGGGCGACCGCTTCGCGGGCCGCGGAGTACGCCAGCGCGTCCGCGAACGCGTCGTGCACGACCTGCGTCGCGCGCTCGACGTCGGCCGCGCGCACGATGCACGAGATCCGGATCGAGGAGGTCGAGATCAGCTCGACGTCGATCCCGGCCGCGCCGAGCGCGGCGAACATCTCGGCCGCGACGCCCGGGTTGCTCCGCATCCCCGCGCCGATCAGGGACACCTTCCCGACGTCGGGGTCGATCTCGACGGCGCCGGCGCCGATCTCCCGCGCGGCGTCGGCGAGGACTGAGCCGGCACGGTCGCTCTCGCGCTCGGGGACGGTGAAGGAGATGTCTGTCCTGCCCTCGTGCGAGACGTTCTGGACGATCATGTCGACGTTCACGCCGGCGTCGGCGAGCGCGCCGAAGACGACCGCCGCGACACCGGGGCGGTGCAGGACTCGGTGCAGCGTGACCTTCGCCTCGCCGCTGTCGTGGGCGACGCCGGAGACGATCGCGCGCTCGGCGAGCTCGTCGTCGCCGACGATCCAGGTCCCCTCTCCGTCGGTGAACGACGAGCGAACCTGCACCCGTACGCCGTGGACGCGGGCGTACTCCACCGACCGCGTCATCAGCACCTGCGCCCCGCTGGCCGCCAGCTCCAACATCTCGTCGTACGACAGCATGTCGAGCTTGACCGCTTCGGGCACGACTCGCGGGTCTGCCGTGAAGACTCCGTCGACGTCCGTGTAGATCTCGCAGACGTCGGCGCCCACCGCCGCCGCGATCGCGACCGCCGTCGTGTCCGATCCGCCGCGACCGAGCGTGGTCACGTCCGTGTCGCAGGACATGCCCTGGAAGCCGGCGATGATCGCGATCCTCCCGCGCCGGAGCGCGTCGGCGACCCGCTCGGGCCGGACGGTCAGGATCCGAGCGCTGCCGTGGCGGGAGTCGGTGAAGATCCCGGCCTGGAAGCCGGTCAGCGAGACGGCCTCGCGGCCGAGGTCGTGGAGCGCGAGCGACAGGAGCGCGATCGAGACGCACTCGCCGGCGCTCAGCAGCATGTCGAGCTCGCGCGGGTGCGGGTCGCGTGAGACGCTGGCCGCGAGCGCGAGCAGGTCGTCGGTCGCGCGTCCCATCGCGGAGACCACGACGCAGACCGAGTGGCCTGCGTCCGCAGTCGCCGCGACCGTCTGCGCGACGTGCGAGATCCGCTCGGCGTCCGCGACCGAGGTGCCCCCGAACTTCTGGACGACGACGCCCACGCCGCGAGCATGCGGCCGGCGCGGCGCGGGAGGCAAGGGCGCGGCCGGATGCGCGCGCTCGGCGGCCGTTCGTTGCCCTCGCGCGCCGGGACCTGTGATCGTCGCGGGACGTCAGCAACCGGCTACGGGGGGATGCGCATGGCGATCGTCGACATCGAGCAGAGGCAGCGCGCGACCGCGAGGGGCGTCGACGTGCTCGGCATCGAGTACGTCGAGCTCTACGTCGGGAACGCACGCCAGGCTGCGTGGTTCCTGCGCCTCTTCGGCTTCGAGCCCGTCGCGTTCCGCGGCCTCGAGACCGGCGCGCGCGAGACGACGTCGTGGCTCATGCGAGCCGGCGACTTCCACGTGCTCGTGACCGCGCCGCTGACCCCGGAGGGCGAGGTCGCGGATCACGTGCGTACGCACGGCGACGGCGTCCGGGACGTCGCGTTTCGCGTGCCCGACGAGGAGGTCGCGTACGAGACCGCCCTCGCGCTCGGCGCCCGCGGCGTCGAGACCGAAGCCGGGCCGGCGATCGCCGTCTGCGGCGAGACGATCCATTCCTTCGTCGCGCGCAACGGCACGCCGCTCGAGTCCCTGGACGGCTTCGTCCCCGTCGAGGCGCCGCGCGAGGGCGCCACGGCGACCGCGGTCGAGGACATCGACCACGTAACGCTCGCCGTCGAGGCCGGGACCGTCGACAGACAGGTGCGGCTCTACCGCAGCGTCCTCGGCTTCGACCAGATGAGCCTCGCCGGCCTCGCGAGCATCGAGACCGACCACTCCGCGATGATGTCGCGCGTCGTCGAGGGCGGCGCCGGGAAGATCAAGATCCCGATCGTCGAGCCATCCGCGGGCAAGGGCCGCTCGCAGGTCGACGAGTTCCTCGAGTACTACGGGTCGCCCGGCGTCCAGCACATCGGCCTGCTCACCTCGGACGTCGTCGCCGCCGCGACCGCGATCCGCGACGTCGGGATCCAGCTCGTCGACATCGAGCCGTACTACTACGAGGAGACGGCTCCCTTGATCCGCGAGCTCGGCTACGACGTCCGGGAGCTCCAGGAGAACGCAGTGCTCGTCGACCGCGACGAGGACGGCTATCTGCTCCAGGTCTTCACGAAGCCGGTCCAGGACCGCCCGACCTTCTTCTTCGAGTTGATCGAGCGGCACGGCTCGCGCGGGTTCGGGCCGAACAACGTGAAGCACCTCTTCCGGGCGCTCGAGCACGACCAGCGCGCGCGCGGGAACCTCTGAGCCGTGACGGCCCCGAGCGCTGACGTCATCTGGATGGACGGCGAGCTCGTCCCGTGGGACGAGGCGCGCGTCCACGTCCTCACCCATGCCCTCAACCATGGGACCGGCGTCTTCGAGGGAATCCGGTCGTACCCAACCGCATCGGGGCCGGCGCTGTTCCGGCTGCGCGAGCACGTCGAGCGGCTGTTCCGCTCCGCGCGCGTGCTCGCAATGGACCTGCCCGCCACACCGGAGGAGCTCGCCGAGGGGGTGCGCACGGTCGTCCGCGCGAACGGCTTCGACGCGTGCTACCTCCGCATGCTGGCGTACCGCGGCTTCGGCGAGATGGGGATCAACTGCGACCTCAGCCCCGTCTCGATCTGGATCGCGGCGTGGGAGCAGGGGCCGTCGTTTTCCCCCAGCCGCTACATCGAGGGCGTGCGCGCGACGATCTCGTCCTGGCGGCGCAACGACCCGAACGTGATCGCCCCGACCGCCAAGATCGCGGGCGCGTACGTGAACTCCTCGCTCGCGCGGGCCGAGGCGGTGCGGGCCGGGTTCGACGACGCGATCATGCTCGGCGCGAACGGCAACGTCGCGGAGGCGACGATCCAGAACGTCTTCGTCGTCGCCGACGGGGTCGTGTCCACGCCGCCGCTCTGGGACGGCCCGCTCCCGGGGATCACGCGCGCGACGGTGCTCGAGCTCGCGCGCGACCGCGGGATCGTGACGCAGGAACGCTCTCTCACTCGCGCCGACCTCTACGCCGCCGACGAGATCTTCCTCACCGGCACGGGCGCCGAGATCGCGGCGCTCCGCGAGCTGGACGGCCGGAGGCTCGCCGCACCCGGCGCGCTGACGGCGACGCTGAAGCACGCCTACGCCGACGTCGTCCGCGGCCGCGACGCGCGCTACGCGCACTGGCTCGACCCAGTCGAGGCCGAGTCGCGGGCGCAGACGCTCGTCGCCTGAGCGACCGGCCATGCGCTTAGGGATCGTCGGGGCCGCGGGCGGAGTCGGATCGGCGACGGCCTTCGCCTGCGTCCTCACGGGCGCCGCCGACGAGCTCGTCCTCGTCGACCGGCGCGCCGGGCCGCTCCGCTCGCACGTGCTCGACCTCGAGCAGCTCCGCGGCCCGCTCGGCCCGTTCGCGGTCTCGCACGCGTCCCTCGAGGACGCCGCCGAAGCGGACGTCCTCGTCGTCGCCGCATCGGCGCCGCACCGCGACGGGCTCTCGCGGATGGACTACCTGGACGCGAACGCGCGGATCGTCGACGAGATCGCGAGCGCCCTCGAGCGCGCGCACGAGCGGCCCGGGACGATCGTGGTCGCCACGAACCCGGTCGACGTCCTCTGCACGCTGCTCCAGCAGCGGCTCGGCTACGACCGGGGCCGAATCGTCGGCTACACGATGAACGACTCCCTGCGCCTGCGCTTCGGCGTCGCCGAGGCGCTGGCCGTCGCGCCGGGGCGCGTGGAGGCTTGGTCGCTCGGCGAGCACGGGCCGCACAGCGTGCCGCTGCTCGACCGGGTCCTCGTCGACGGCGTCCGCGTCGCGCTGACGGACGAGCAGCAGGCTGCGTCCCTTCGCTACGCACGCGGCTGGTACGACCGCTGGCAGCGGTGCGGGCCGGGGCGGACGAGCACGTGGACGTCCGGCTACGGGCTCGCGTCGCTCGTCGCGATGCTGCGCGACGGGTCGAGCGGCGCCTACGCGGCGTCGGTCGCGCTCGCGGGCGAGTACGGCGTCGAGGGCGTCAGCCTGACGGTGCCGGTGCGGATCGAGGGCGGGTGCGCGGAGCCGCTCGACTGGAGCCTGACCGACGCACAGCTCGACGGCTTCGCCGTCGCGGCCGAGGCGATCGCCGCAGCGTCTGCTAGCGCGAGCTCGGTCGTCGCAGCCTGATCAGGGAGGGGACGATGACCGACGGCAGGCGCCCGCTTAAGAGGCCCGATTGAAATGGCGCGGCACCGGGGTCTACTTCCAGCCCGTCAGCCTTCGACCCCGCCTCGGCACGTGGCTCCGACGAGATTGCGGCTCCCGAGTGCCCCCTTACCGGCTGGTCGGCCGTCTGAAGGCTACTCGTTCGCTAGCCGGTCGCGGCGCCCGTCGCGGTCGCGCACTGCTCGTCGACCGCGGTGGCGAACTCCTCGAGCACCGGGAACTCGAAGAGCACCCGCACCGGGAGCCGAATCTCGAACTCGTCCCGGACGTCGGCGATCACCTGCGCCGCGATGAGCGAGTGCCCGCCGATCTCGAGGAAGTCGTCGTGCCTGCCGACGCGCGCGAGCCCGAGGTTCTCGGCCCAGATGCGCGCGATCGCCTCCTCGGTCGGCGTCTGCGGGCCCTCTAGGTCTTCTGCGAGCGGCGCCTCGGGCTCGTCGAGCTCGGGAAGCGCGGCGTGGTCGACCTTCCCGCTCGGCGACAGAGGCAGCGCGTCGAGCACGACGTACCGCGCCGGGAGCATGTACGGCGGCAGCGTCCGCTGGAGGAAGTCGCGCAGCTCGCTGCGGAGCTCGTCGCTCGCCGCACCGCCGGAGGAGCGGGCGACGCGGGCGCGGACGTCGTTCTCGAGCACGACGTAGGCGACCAGCTGCGGATCGCCGGCCGCGCTCTCGCGCACAACGACCGCGGACTCGACGACGTCGGGGTGCCGCGCGAGCGTCGCCTCGACCTCGCCCGGCTCGATCCGGAAGCCGCGGAGCTTCACCTGGCCGTCGACGCGCCCGACGTACTGGAGCTCGCCGTTCGGGAGCAAGGTCGTGACGTCGCCGGTGCGGTAGAGCCGCGACCCCGGCGGGCCGTACGGGTCGGGGACGAACGCCTCGGCCGTCTGCCGCGCCGCCTTCCGGTAGCCGTACGCGAGACCCGCGCCCCCGACGAAGAGCTCGCCGCGCGCGCCGACCGGCATGGGGCGCAGGCGCGGGTCGAGGACGTACGTGCGCACGTTCGGGAACGGCGTCCCGATCGCGGGCGCGCCGGCGAGCGACAGGTCGCAGACGGCCGAGGTCGCGCACACGGTCGCCTCCGTCGGGCCGTAGGCGTTCACGAAGCGGCGGCCCATCCCCCACGTGCGCACGAGCTCGGCCGAGCACTGCTCGCCGGCGGAGACGACGAGCGCGAGGGACGGGATCTCCGTGCCCATGGCCGCGCGCAGGAACGACGGCGGGAACGTGCCCGCGGTGACGCGGAGCCGGCGCAGGTCGCCGACGATGTCCTCGGCGGCCCGACCTGCCGTCTCGACGACGCAGAGGCACGCGCCGCTCGCCGCGGCCATCAGCATCTCCCAGACCGACGCGTCGAAGTTGAGCGACGAGAAGAACGCCACGCGGTCGGACGGATCGAGACCGAACAGCGTGCGGAGCGCGGTCGCGAGGTTGCACGCGCCGCGGTGCGCGAGCTCGACGCCCTTCGGCCGGCCCGTCGATCCCGAGGTGTAGATGACGTAGGCGAGGCAGTCGCCGGCCACGTCGAGCCTCAGGTCGTCGGGCGGCTCCTCGGCGAGCGTTTCGTCCTCGAGCACGATCGTCTCGGCCGCGTGGCTGGGCAGGGCGTCGGCGGCCTCGTGCGTGGCCAGGATCGCCGCGACGCCCGCGTGCTCGAGCATGTACGCGAGCCGGTCGCGGGGGTACGTCGGGTCGAGCGGCAGGTACGCGCCGCCCGCCTTGAGGACGCCGAGGAAGGCGATCAGGGCCTCGAGCGAGCGCGGAGCCGCGACGCCGACGATCGCGCCCGGGCCGATGCCGTGCCGGCGCAGACGGTGGGCGACCCGGTTCGCGTCTCGATTCAGCTCCGCGTACGTCAGCGTCCGCGAGAGGTCGGCGACCGCCGGAGCGTCGGGGGTCTCCCGAGCGTACGCCTCGTACAGCTCGTGCACGGTCCGCCACTCGCTCGTCGGCGCGGCGGTGTCGTTCCACTCCTCGAGCATGAGCCGCTCCTCGTCAGGCGGCAGGAGCCGCAGCTCGGAGACACGCGCCTGCGGTCGCGCGGCGGCGTCCGCGAGCAGCTGCTCGAGGCGCCGGGCGATCCGGGTGGCGCTCGCTTCGTCGAGGAGGTCGGTCCGGTACGAGAGCGCGCCGGCAAGGCCGTCGCCATCGCGGAAGAGCCGCACGCGGAGGTCGAGCGGCGTGGGGTCGTGGACGTCGACCGGCTCCACGCGTGCGCCGTCGAGCTCGAGCAGCCGCGCCGCGGGTGGCCGCGTCGAGAGCGCGACCTGGTAGAGCGGGTGGTAGCTCGGGTTGCGCTCGCCGCCGAGGGCGTCGACGAGCCGGTCGACCGGCACGCGCGCGCGTGCCGGTCCCGCAGCGACCTCGTCGTGCGCTCGCCGGACGAGCTCGACGAAGGCAGGGTCGTCGGCGGCGTCGATCCGCACTGGCGCGAGCTCCGCGAGCGGCGCGACGACCGCGGCCTGCTCCGGCGAACGCACGCCCGGCACGTCGAGCCCGAGCACGGCGTCGGTCTGTCCCGAATGGCGCGCGAGGAGCGCGTACACGGCCGCCAGCAGGACGTCGTCGAGCTCCGCGGCCTCCAGTCGCGCGAGCTCGGCGAGCGCCGCGACGGCCTCCGCGGACACGGCCAGCGGGACCGCTCGCCGCTCCGTCGAGCCGAGCGCCGAGCGGACGCGGTCGGTCGGCAGGTCGAGAACGGGAGGCGCGCCGCGAAGCGCTCCGGCAGCTTCCGCGAGCACGGTCTCGAGCCGCGCCGTTGGGAGAGTCCTCGCCGCGGCCCCGACCTCCGGCCGCTCGCCGCGGTACAGCTCCGAGAGGTCGTGCGCGAGGACGCGCAGCGACTCCTCGTCGGCCGCGAGCTGGTGGATGACCAAGAGGAGCAGGCGGAGCTCGTCGTCGGTTCGCAGCAGCGCTGCGCGCGCGAGCTTTCCGGAGGCGGGATCGAGCGGGCGGTTCAGGTGCTCGCGCACGAGGCGGACGAGAGCCCCCTCGCGCTCCGTGGGCTCGAACCGGCGCAGGTCGACGCGCTGGAGCTGAAGCGGCACGGGCTCGCGGACGACGGCGCGGACGTCGCCGTCCTCGCGTGCGTACGCGGTGCGAAGCGACTCGTGCCGCTCGACCAGCGCGTCGAGCGCCTCTCCGAGCGCGTCCTCGTCGAGCTCGCCGGCGATGCGCGCGGCGAGGCAGCGCGGCTCGAGCCTGTCCCCGGCCGCCTCGCGGGCGAGAAGCGCCGTTTGCAGGGGCGAGAGCGACGCCTCCTCCGCGCTCGCAGTCGGGACGAGCTGGCTCACTGCTTCCGTCACCTCGGCTCCAATCTGTCGCGGGATCGGCTACTCGAACTCGAACTGGACGGGAACACAGTCGACGCCCCACATCGTCGTCGAGCGCAGCCGCTTCACCGGGCCGGCGAGCTCCATCGAGCTCACCCGCGCCGTCAGCTCCGTGAGCAGGACGCGCAGCTCGAGACGGGCGAGCGCGGCGCCGATGCAGAAGTGGTGGCCGATGCCGAAGGTGAGGTGCCGGTTCGGGGTGCGGCCGACGTCGAATCGGTGCGCCTCCGGGAACTCGTCCTCGTCGCGGTTTACGGCGGGGTTCCAGATCGTCACCTGCTCGCCCGCACGGATGAGCTGGTCGCCGAGCGTGACGTCGCGGAGCGCGGTTCGCATCACGTGGATGCTCGGCGCCGTCCAGCGCAGCACCTCCTCGACCGCGGTCGCGAGCAGGCTCGGGGTCGTCTTCAGCCGCTCCCACTCGTCCGGGTTCTCGATCAGCGCGATCACCGCGCCGGCCGACGAGTGGCGCGTCGTCTCGTTCCCGCCCGTGATCAGGCCCTGGATGTTCAGGAGGATCTCCTCGTCGGTCAGCGGCGCGTCGCCGGCCGAACCGCGGACGAGGATGCTGATCAGGTCGTCGCTGTCGTCGGTGAGGGTGCGCCGCCGCTCGGCGACGAGGTCGGAGTAGTAGAAGAAGATGTCCGCGTTCGCGGCGATCTTCTCCGTCTCGGTGACCGGGTCGCGATCGCGATCGCCGGCGACCGAGCCGAAGGCCGTGCGCGTCCACTCGACCATCTGCTCCCAGTCCGCGCGCGGCACGCCCAGCAGCGCGCAGATCACCGACATGGGCAGCTTCGACGCGACCTCGACGACGAAGTCGAACTCGTCCCGGTCGGCGGCCGAGGTGAGCGCGTCCGCGACGATCCCGCGCATGTCCTCCTCGAGCCGCCGCACGGCGCTCTGCGTGAACGCGTCGCTGAGCACCGAGCGCAGCTGCCGATGACGCGGCGGGTCGGTGACGATGAGCATCTTCCCGGCGGCGCGGCGGGCGGCGGCCTCGTCCTGCGCGACCTGCATGCCGCGCTGCGAGGTGAACGAGCGCCAGTCCTGGTAGACGGCGAGCGCGTGCCGGTATTTCGTCAGCGCCCAGAAGCCGGGGCGGTCGGCGCAGCGGTTCCAGAAGACCGGCGCCTCGCGGGCGAGCAGGCCCCAGACGTCGAAGCCGGCGTCCTCGCCCTCGAAGTTCGCCGGGTCGGTGAGGTCGATCTCGCTCAGGGTGATGGTCGTCATGCGGCGGCTCCTCGGCGACGTGTCGCGTAGAGGTCGAAGATGTCCGTCCCGCGCAGCAGCGGGTCCTGGCCGACCCACACCTCGAACCCGCGGTCGCCGAGCTCGGCTCGAACCGCGGCGACCCCGTCCTGCGCGTCGTGCACCTGCATCGTCACCTGCCGGACGAGCGGCCAGTGCTCGTCCTCGATTCCGGCGAGCACGTCCGGCTCGGCCTTCTCGACGTTGAGCTTGAGCAGGTCGATCCGCTCGATGCCCTCGCCCTCGATCACGCTCGAGAGCGTCCGCAGCTCGCACTCGACCGTCTCCGTCACGTGCAGGCCGTGCGTCATGTCCGCGACGTCCGACTCGTCGAAGCCGCTGTTGAGCAGGAACCTGCGCGTGACGCCCGCGTCGTGCTCGGGCTCTGCGTACACGCTCGACATCGCCGTGACGTGGGGGTAGTACGTCAGCGGGACCGAGCGCGCGCGGTTCGAGAGGCCGCAGCGGAAGACCTTCGCATCAACCCCGTGCAGCATCACATTTGCGCGAAGCGCGGCGAACGGCAGCGGCGCCGGCTCGAACGCGTAGATCCGGACGCCGGGCGCCTCGGCGTGAAAGAAGAGGCTCGAGATGCCGATGTTGGCCCCGACGTCGACGACTGTGTCGCCGGCGCGGACGGCGAGCCCGTGCTGGAGGTACGCGCGCGTCGCGACGATGTCGCGGTACTGGAGGCTCGTCTCCGCAGGGTTGAGCTGGAGCACCGTCCAGCCGTTCGGGAGTCGCATCGCCGTGGGCGCCGTCCCCATCCCCGTCGCTTGTGCCGCCACGGTCGCCATCGGGCCTGACCTACCAGCCACCGCCGGACGAGAGCAACGAACGGCCGAGATCCGACGCGAGCGAGGCCGCCGCGGCGAGGCCGATCTCGAGCTCGACGCGGAGGTGCGGCGGACACGTCAGGAACGACCAGTGGCTCCCTTCGAGGAGCGTGACCTCGACGTCGCCGTACTCGCACCACCCGCGCATGCGCTCGGGCGCGACCTGGTCGTCGTCCGACCACGCGATCGCCGTCGCCGGGCACGGCAGCGCCTCCCTCGCGATCCGGCCGTAGGCGCGGAACATCCGGATGTCCACGCGCATGACGTCGACCGAGAGCTGGAGCACCTCCTCGTCCGCCTCAACGCCGCGCGCCCGGAGCAACCCCTCGACGACGCCCTGGAGCTCGTCCTCGGGCACGTCGAGGATCGGGATGCGCCCGCACTCGTGCGGCGGGAACATGGACGAGACGAAGAAGTAGGACGGCGTCGGCAGGCCTCGCCGGGCGAGCAGGAGCGCGGCCTCGTACGCGCCGACGATGCTGCCGCAGTGGCCGAAGAACGCGAACGGGCGATCGAGGTACGGCAAGAGGCCCGCGACGACCGCGTCCGCCAGCTCGTGGAAGCTCTCCGGCGCCGGCTCGCGCAGCCGGTTCTCGCGCCCGGGCAGCTGCACCGCGCACACCTCGACCGTCCCGATCCGCCGCGGCCACTCCCGGAAGAGCGACGCGCCGGTCCCGAGGTACGGGAAGCAGAAGAGGAGCGCCTTGGCGTCCGGCGACGGCCGGCCGAGGAGCCAGCGGTTACGTTCGCGCCCGCTCACGCCTGCTGCCTCCGCAGCTGCCGCGTCTGCCGGGCGAGCGCGGCCGGCGTGGGCTCGCGCAGGAAGTCGCGCAGCCGCAGCCGGACGCCGTAGCGGTCGCGCACCGCGCCGACGAGCCGCCCGGCGGCGAGCGAGTCGCCGCCCGCCTCGCGCAGGAGGTGAACGTCGGGAGCGGGCTCCGGGCCGCCGACGATCTCCGCCCAGAGCGCGCGGAGCTCGGCCTCGAGACCGTCGCCCGGGGCGCCCGCCGGCGCGACGTCGTCGCGCTCCCAGTCGGGCTCCGGCAGCGCCGCCCGGTCGACCTTCCGGTTCGCGCTCAGCGGCAGCTCGGGCAGGACGGTGTAGACGCGCGGGACCATGTAGTCGGGCAGGCGCTCGGCCGCGAACGCGCGCAGCTCGGCAGGCGGCGCCGGGCGCCCCGAGACGTAGTAGGCGACGAGCCGCCGCTCGCCGGCAGGGTCGCCACGCGCGACGACGACGACGCTCTCGACCGCGCTGTGCGCGAGCAGCACCGCCTCGACCTCCGCGGGCTCGACGCGCTGGCCGCGGATCTTGACCTGGTCGTCGACGCGGCCACGGTGCTCGAGCAGGCCGTCCTCTCGCCGGCAGACGAGGTCGCCGGTCTTGTAGAGCCGCCCGCCGGGATGCGGCAGGAACCGCTCGGCGGTGAGGCGCGGGTCGTCGACGTAGCCGCGCGCGAGCTCGCAGCTCGAGACGTAAAGCTCGCCGAGCTCGCTCGGCGGGACGGCCTCGAGCCGCTCGTCCAGGACGAGCGCCTCGACGTCGGGCCAGGGCCGGCCGATCGGAGGCCGGCGCCCGCGCTCCCGTTCCCCGGCCGTCGCGGAGGTGAGGCGGTCGCTCCAGGGGACGAGGCAGGTGCAGACGCCGTTCGCCTCCGCGGACCCGTAGGAGACCGCGACCTCGAACGGGAGCTCGGCCGGCGGCCACGTCCGGACGCTGTCGCTGCCCACGACCATCAGTTCGAGCGCCGCCTCCCGAGGCCACTCGCGCAGGTAGAGGAGCTCGGCGAGCGGCATGCCGACGTACGTCTTCGTGATCTGCGCCCGCAGCAGCCACTCCTGCAGCTCGGCCGGGGACGCGACCACCTCGGGCTCCGCGACGTGCACGCTCGCCCCGGACGCGAGGAACGGCCACAGCTCGCCGACGGCGGCCGACGACCCGGGCGGCGCGACCCAGCTCGAGCGGTCACCGGCGTGGATCCGATAGCCCTGACGGTGCGTCGCGACGCAGTGCGCGACCGAGCGGCTCGTGACACCGACGGACTTCGGCGTGCCCGTCGAGCCGGAGGTCTGGACGAGGTAGGCAAGCGTGTCGAGGTGCACGTCGACGTCGGGCGGCGCTGCGCGGCCATCGCGCGGGACGTCGGCGCCCGTCAGCGTGACGAGAGGGTCCGCGGCGGCGAGGCACCGGGCGACGCGCTCGTGCGGCCACGCCGGATCGAGCAGGATCCCGGCGGCGCCGAGCTTGTACGTCGCGAGGAAGGCCGCGAGCAGCTCGAGCGAGCGCTCCATCAGGAAGGCGACGCGCGTCTCGATCCCGACGCCTTGGGCGGCGAGAACGGCGGCGAGCTCGTTCGCCCAGGCGTCGAGCTCCGCGTACGTCAGCGAGTCGTCGCCGCGAGACGCGGCGAGCGCGTCGGGTGCGAGTCGCGCCTGCTCCTCGACGAGGCGGTGCACGGGGACGAGCAGCTCGGAAGCGACGGCGGCCATGAGATCTCGGCGAGGATCGCGAAGCCGGTCGGCCCGTTGCAAGGAACGGGCACGAACGCTCAGCGGTCCGTGTCGAGGACTCGGTCGACGGCGCGCGCGAGCTCTAGGACCGCGGGCTGCCTCAGCACCGAGTAATGGCCGCCGGGGACCTCGACGACCGTGAGCGACCGCGCGAGCGGCGACCAGACCTCGGGCACGAGCTCCGACTCGGCTGGCCGAACGACGTGCACGGGCCCGTCGTAGCGCCGCGGCGCGTGCCGCTCGAACGCGCGCAGGTTCGTGGCGAAGAGCTCGTAGCGCGCGACGAGGTCGCCGACGCCGGCTCGCGCGAGCTCCGGCCGTTCGCGCGCCAGCTCGCCCAGCGCCTCCGCGACGGGCAGCCGGGCAAGCTCGCGAGGGAGCGGCGGCGGCTCCTCGCCCATGCTGCGCGAGAGGTCGAAGAGGAACGAGCGCAGCAGCTCGTCCTGCTCAGGCTCCTCCCGGGTCGGCGGCCACGCGTCGACGAGCACGACCGGCGGGGCGGCCGCTCCCAGCTCGACGAGCCGGCACGCGATCTCGTGCGCGAGCACGCCTCCGGCCGACCAGCCCGCGAGGACGAGCGGCTCGAGGCCGTCGAGCGCGGCCGCATAGCGGCTCGCGACCGCGCCGAGGCTCCGCGGCGGCTCCGTAGCCTCGAGCCCGACGACGCGCACGCCCGCGCGAAGCGCCGCGACGAGCTCGCGGTACGCGAAGAGCCCGCCGCCGATCGGGTGCGCGAGCACGAGCGTCCCGCCCGCGCCGGCGCGGAGCGAGACGACGGCGTCGGCCGGCGAGGCTCG
>DASUZD010000106.1:0-9689 GCA_036377055.1 Gaiellaceae bacterium
TTCCGCTCCGCCGACCGCCGCCGCGTCGAGGCCGTGCTCCAGGTCTTCGTCGACCACGCGGTCGCGCGCCGCGAGCCGGCTGTCGCATTCGGCCTCGTCACCCCGGGGATGCGCGCAGGGTCGACGCGCAAGCAGTGGGCGGCAGGCAAGCTCCCCGTCTACCCGTATCCGGCGGCGCGTCAGCGCGTCCGGATCGCGTGGGTCTGGGCGTCGTATCGCGACGAGGTCGACTTCAACGTCGTCCTCCTCCCTCGGAAGGGCGCTCGCGCCGGCCCGATGTCGGCCGACGTCGACATGAAGGCGACCGGTACGGGACGCGCGCGGCGCTGGCGCGTCGACTCGTTCACGCCGCGCCAGTTCTACGCTCCGTGACTCGCTGGTACGCTTCGACCACCTGGAGTGCTTTGTGGCAGCTTGGCGACCAGGCTAAAAAACGCCTAAAGAGCCGACGGCGCGTCCTCCGCGCCCACCCTCTTTAGGCAAGGAGAGAACGGTGGCGGTAGCGGAGGCACGAGAGACGACGCAGCAGATCCGGAAGCTCCTCGACGAGCGGATCCTCGTCCTGGACGGCGCCTGGGGCACGATGCTCCAGCGGCAGGGGCTCACGCCCGAGGACTACGCGGGCGACCGCTTCCGCGACCATCCGCGCGACGTCGCCGGCGACCCCGACCTCCTGAACCTCACGCGCCCGGACGTCGTGCTCGACGTCCACCGCGCGTACCTCGAGGCCGGCGCCGACATCACGACGACCAACACGTTCACCGCCACCTCGATCGGCCAGGCGGACTACGGGCTCGAAGGCGTCGTGCGCGAGCTGAACGTCGAGGGCGCGCGGCTCGCGCGCCGGGCGGCGGACGAGGTCGGCGGCCGCTTCGTCGCCGGGTCGATCGGCCCGCTGAACCAGACGCTCTCGCTGTCTCCGCGCGTCGACGACCCGGCCTTCCGGACGGTGACGTTCGACCAGGTGCGCGACGCGTACGCGGAGCAGATCGAGGGTCTGGTCGAGGGAGGGGTCGACCTGCTCCTCGTCGAGACGATCTTCGACACGCTGAACGCGAAGGCCGCGATCGCGGCAGCGAAGGACGTTGCGCCCCAGCTGCCGCTGTGGATCTCGGTGACGATCGTCGACCGCAGCGGGCGGACGCTCTCCGGCCAGACGGTCGAGGCGTTCTGGGCGTCGGTCGAGCACGCGCACCCGCTCATCGTCGGGATCAACTGCTCGCTCGGCGCCACCGAGATGCGCCCGCACGTCGAGACGCTCGCGCGCGTCGTCCCGACCTACACGTCGTGCCACCCGAACGCCGGGCTTCCCAATGCGTTCGGCGGCTACGACGAGGGGCCCGAGACGACGAGCTCGCTCCTCGGCCGCTTCGCCGGCGAAGGCCTCGTGAACGTCGTCGGGGGCTGCTGCGGCACCACGCCCGACCACGTCAGGGCCATTGCGGACGCGACCCGGGGTCAGGCCCCCAGACAGGTCCCCGAGCGACAGCGGCTGACGAGCTTTAGCGGCCTCGAGCCGTTCCGGATCACGCCGGACACAAACTTCGTCGTCGTCGGCGAGCGGACGAACCTGACCGGCTCGGCGCGCTTCCGGCGGCTGATCGAAGCCGGCGACTTCCAGCGCGCGGTCGAGGTCGCGCTCGAGCAGGTTCGCGGCGGCGCCAACCTCCTCGACGTGAACATGGACGCGGACCTGATCGAGAGCGACCAGGCGATGACGACGTTCCTCAACCTGATCGGCACCGAGCCGGAGGTCGCGCGGCTCCCGATCATGGTCGACAGCTCGCGCTTCTCGGTGCTCGAGGCGGGCCTCAAGTGCCTTCAGGGCAAGGGCGTGGTGAACTCGATCAGCCTCAAGGAGGGCGAGGAGCCGTTCCTCGAGCAGGCGCGGACGATCCGCCGCTACGGCGCGGGCGTGGTCGTCATGGCCTTCGACCAGCAGGGGCAGGCCGAGACGGCGGACCGAAAGGTCGAGATCTGCGGGCGCGCGTACGACCTGCTCACGCGCGAGGTGGGGTTCGCGCCGGAGGACATCATCTTCGACTCGAACGTGCTAGCGGTTGCGACGGGGATCGAGGAGCACGCTGCGTTCGCGAAGGCGTTCCTCGACGCGCTGCCGCGGATCAAGGAGCGCTGCCCCGGCGCGCGCACGAGCGGCGGGATCTCGAACCTCTCGTTCTCGTTCCGCGGCAACGACGTCGTCCGCGAGGCGATGCACTCGGTATTCCTATACCACGCGATCCGCGCCGGCCTCGACATGGGCATCGTCAACGCCGGCCAGCTCGCGGTGTACGAGGACATCCCGCCCGATCTGCTCGAGCGAGTCGAGGACGTGATCTTCGATCGCCGGCCGGAGGCGACCGAAAGGCTGCTCGAGTTCGCCGCGACCGTCCGCGGCGAGGGAACCCGCCGCGAGCTTGACCTCTCGTGGCGCGAGGCGCCGGTCGAGAAGCGCCTCGCGCACGCGCTCGTGCACGGCGTCGTCGACTTCATCGAGGAGGACACCGAGGAGGCTCGGCAGCAGGCGGACCGGCCGCTCGACGTCATCGAGGGGCCGCTGATGGAGGGCATGAAGATCGTCGGCGACCTCTTCGGCTCCGGGAAGATGTTCCTCCCGCAGGTGGTGAAGAGCGCGCGCGCGATGAAGCGCGCCGTCGCCTACCTCGAGCCGTTCATGGAGGACGAGAAGCAGGAGAACGGCCGCGCCCGCGGCAAGATCGTGCTCGCGACGGTCAAGGGCGACGTGCACGACATCGGCAAGAACATCGTCGGCGTCGTGCTCGGGTGCAACAACTACGAAGTCCTCGACCTCGGCGTGATGGTCCCGGCCCAGACGATCCTGGACACGGCGGTCGAGGAGGAAGCGAGCGTCGTCGGCCTGTCCGGGCTGATCACACCGTCGCTGGACGAGATGGTGAACGTCGCCCGCGAGATGGAGCGGCGCGAGCTCGACCTGCCGCTGCTGATCGGCGGCGCGACGACATCGAAGCAGCACACGGCGGTCAAGATCGCGCCCGAGTACGGGCAGCCGACCGTCCACGTGCTCGACGCCTCGCGCGTCGTCGGCGTCGTCTCGGACCTGCTCGACTCGGACCGGCGGAAGCGGCTCGACCGCGAGAACCGCGAGCTCCAGGATCGCCTCCGGGGCGAGCACGCGGAGCGTGCGCGCAAGCCGCTCCTCCCGATCGCCCAGGCGCGCGCGAACCCGGAACGTGTCGAGTTCGAGGAAATTCGTGCACCGTCGTTCACGGGCGTCCGAACGGTCGAGCCCGATCTGGAGACGCTGCGCGAGTACGTCGACTGGCAGTTCTTCTTCCACGCGTGGGAGCTGAAGGGAAAGTTCCCGGCGATCCTCGACCAGCCCGCAGCCCGTGAGCTGTGGGACGACGCGCAGGAGCTGCTCGACGAGATCGTCGCGGCCAAGTCCCTTCGGGCCTCGGGCGTCTACGGCTTCTGGCCGGCGGCGTCCGACGGCGACGACATCGTTATCGAGGATGACAACGGCAACGACGTTCGTTTCTGCTTCCTGCGCCAACAGACGGCCTACGGCGACTCCCGCCCGAACCGCTGCCTGGCCGACTACGTCGCCGCAGGCGGCGACCACGTCGGCGCGTTCGCGGTCACCGCCGGGCTAGGCGCCGACGAGCTTGCGGCCGGCTACGAGGCGGACCACGACGACTACCGCGCGATCATGACGAAGGCGCTCGCCGACCGGCTCGCCGAGGCCTTCGCCGAGTACCTGCACGAGGTCGCGAGGCGGGAGTGGTACGAGACGGGCCCGAGGCTCACGAACAAACAACTGATCGCCGAGGGCTTCCAGGGCATCCGGCCTGCGTTCGGCTATCCCGCGTGCCCGGACCATAGCGAGAAGCCGAAGCTCTTCGACCTGCTCGGAGCGGAAGCGGCCGGCCTGAGGCTGACGGAGACGTTCGCGATGACGCCGGCCGCGAGCGTCAGCGGGATCTACCTCGCGCACCCGAAGGCGCGGTACTTCTCAGTCGGCCGGCTCGGTCGCGACCAGGTCGAGGACTACGCGCGCCGGAAAGACGTCGACATCGAGGAGGCGGAACGTTGGCTCGCACCGAACCTGGGCTACGAAGCGAGCTGAGCCCGAGACAGCCCGAGCGGCGGCGCGCGACGGTCGAACGCGTCTGACGACCGCCGACTGGGCTATCCTCATCCATCGAGACGCCTTCGCGGGCGTTTTTTCTGGACCCCGATGCGAACGACGCTCAAGAGAGGAATCGGCCGCGGCGCCGAGGTCAACGGCAACGGACGCGCCGTCCTTCCGCCCGGCCCGGCCACCTTCACGCGCTACCGGCAGCCCGAGCCGCCGGGGCGGACGGTGGTCCAGTGGATGGGCAGGATCCTCCTCTGGCTCCTCGTGGCCGTGCTGGTCGTCGCTACCGGCGTCGTCGGGGGCGCGTACCTCTACGTCCACGAGCGCGCCGGCGATACGCAGGCGCATTCGGCCGACGTGATCGAGGCCACGAAGTACACCGACGCGCCGCCGCCCGCGGGCGCACCGGCGACCGCGCTCGTCGTCGGCTACGACCACCGCGCCGGCACCGAGTCGAAGCTGCCGTCGCGCTCCGACACGATCATGCTGATCCGGGCCGACCCGAACACGGACTCGATCTCGCTGCTCTCGTTCCCGCGCGACCTGCGCGTCGAGATCCACTGCCCGCGGCACGCGACGTTCGTCGACCGCATCAACGCGGCCTATTCGACGTGCGGTACGACCGGGACGCTCCAGACGATCAAGGCGCTGACGGGCCTGCCGGTGAACTACGTCATCACGGTCGACTTCCGCGGCTTCAAGCAGGTGGTCGACAAGCTCGGCGGCGTGTGGATGGACGTCGATCGCCGCTACTACAACGACAACGCCGGTCTGATCACCGGCGTGAACACCTACGCGACGATCAACCTCCGGCCGGGCTACCAGCGACTGAACGGCCCGGACGCGCTCGACTTCGTCCGCTACCGCCACACCGACTCCGACCTCTATCGCGTCGCGCGGCAGCAGCTCTTCGTCAAGGCGTTCAAGGAGCAGGTGAGCGAGTCCTTCAGCGTCGGGAAGCTGCCCTCGCTGATCCACGCCGTGACGTCGAACGTCGAGGTGGGCCAGGCAGGGAACAAGACGATCGGGCTGCGGACGATGTGGCGCTACGCGCGGTTCGCGCTCGGGCTGCCCGCGGGCCATGTCTTCCAGCCGCGGATCGAGAACACGGAGAACGCAGGTCCCTTCGGCGCCGAGCTCTCCGCGCCTGAGTCGTCGATCCAGGCCGCTGTCTCCGAGTTCACGAACCCCGACGTCGAGGCGCCCGAGAAGGCGAGCGCGCAGGCGCTTGGGCAGAAGCTGCGCAAGCGCGGAGTGCGGGCGCAGCAGGTCTCGATCAGCGTGCTGAACGGCAACGGCATCGAAGGCTCGGCCACGAACGCCGCCTACCTGATCGCCCAGAAGGGCTATCGGATCGTCCTGCCCAGGGTCCAAGACCTTCGGAACGCGCCGACGTTCGACTACTTCCACACGAAGGTCTACTTCGACCCGAGCCGTAGCGGCGCGGCCGACGCCGCGCGCACCGTCGCGAAGATCTTCGGCGACGCCGACGTCGCAAAGCTACCGCCCGCGCTCGTCACGCGCGCGAACGGCGCGATGCTGACCGTCGTCGTCGGCTCGACCTTCCACGGAACGCTGGCTCCCGCCCCGGTGGACAAGACGCCGAAGAAGGAGCCGCCGGTGATCGCCTCCAACCCCGGCGCGACGCTGCCGCTCCTGCGCTCGGTGCGGCACCGGCTTCCGTTCCGGCTCCAGCTCCCGGCCGTCCTCGAGCGCAACTCGCAGCCCGACCGCCTGCAGCCGATCCGGGTGTACCGGGTCGGAGACGGTCACCGGGCGGTCCGGCTGACGTTCCATTCACAGGCCGATGCGAACGTCTACTGGGGGATCGAGGAGACGAACTGGACGGAAGCGCCCGTCCTCCAGCAGCCGAACTTCAAGCACCGGGTCAAGGGCCGCGAGTTCGACTTCTACTACTCCGGTCCGCACCTGCACATGGTCGTGCTGCGCGACCACGGTGCGACGTACTGGGTCGTGAACTCACTGCTCGACGAGCTCTCGAACGAGACGATGCTCGCGATCGCCAAGGGCCTCAGACCGCTCGGCAGCTAGGTTTCGCGCCGTGGCAGGCTCCCGCATCGCGATCTTCGGCGCCGGCTACGTCGGCCTCGTCACGGGCGCCTGCTTCGCCGAGCTCGGCCACCACGTGGTCGTCCGCGACGTCGTCGAGGAGAAGATCGCCGCGCTCCGGGCGGGCGAGGTGCCGATCTACGAACCGGGCCTCGACGAGCTCCTCGAACGGAACCGGGACCGGCTTGTCTTCACGCTCGACATCGGCGAGGCGATGGAGGGCGCCGAGTTCGTCTACATCGCCGTCGACACGCCGCCCACGTACTCGGGCGACGCCGACCTCTCGCGCGTCTGGACGGTGATCGACGAGCTCCCGCAGCTGCGCGACCGGCCGATCGTCGTGATGAAGAGCACCGTCCCCGTCGGGACCGGCGAGAAGGTGCGCGCGGCGCTCGAGACGCGCGGCCTCGGCCACGTCGGCTATGTCTCGAACCCCGAGTTCACGGCCGAAGGCACGGCCGTTGGCGACTTCCTGCATCCGGACCGGATCGTGATCGGCGCGTTCGAGCAGGCCGACGGCGACCGGGTCGAGGCGCTACACGCGGGCATCGACGCGCCGGTCGTGCGCACCGACGTGCCTTCGGCCGAGATGGTGAAGCTCGCGTCGAACGCGTTCCTGATGACGCGGATCAGCTTCATCAACGAGATCGCAAACGTCTGCGAGGCCACCGGCGCCGACGTGGTGCAGGTCGCGAAGGGCATCGGCTTCGACCACCGCCTCGGGCCGCACTTCCTTCGGGCGGGAATTGGATGGGGCGGGAGTTGTTTTCCGAAAGATTCGCTCGCGCTCAAGCAGCTCGCGTCCAACTCGGGCTACCACTTCCAGCTCCTGAACGCCGTCATCGAGGTGAACGAGCTCCAGAAACGGCGCGTGATCGGGAAGCTGAAGAAGCATCTCGGCTCGCTCGGGGGGACCAAGGTCGCGCTGCTCGGGCTCGCGTTCAAGCCGAACACCGACGACATGCGCGAGGCGCCGTCGATCGTGCTCGCGTCGCGTCTCCTGGCCGAGGGAGCCGAGGTTCGGGCGTGGGATCCCGTCGCGGACGCGAGCGAGCTCCTCCAAGGCGTCACCTTCGCGGAGACGCCGCTCGACGCGGTGCACGGCGCCGACGCCGCGGTGATCGTGACCGAGTGGCCGCACCTCGCGACGCTCGCCTCGCCCGAGATCCGCGCCGCAATGCGCAGGCCGTTGATCGTGGATGGCCGGAACCTGCTCGACCCGGCGCAGGTTCGATCCGCCGGCTTCGCCTACGAGGCGATCGGGCGGCCGACCGCGCCGTTCGGAGAGCTCGCGGAGACGCCCGAGCCCGATCCCGAGGCCGAGACCGAGCTGCGCCCGTAGCCGCGCGTGGAAGCCATCATCCTCGCCGGCGGGTTGGCGGAGCGGCTCGGCGACGCGGCCGGAGGACGTCCGAAGTCGCTCGTCGAGGTCGCCGGGCAGCCGCTCGCCGCGTACCAGATCGGCCGCCTCGCAGCTGCGGGCGTCGGCCGTGTGATCGTCAGCTGCGCCGCCGGGCAAGGCGAGTTCTTCGAGCGGGCGCTCGCCGGCCTCGGCGCAGAGATCGTGACCGCCGAGGAGCCGGAGCGGCTCGGCCGCGGCGGCGGGATCCGGTTCGCCGCGGCGAAGCGCGCGGAGAGCGGCGACGTGCTCGTGCTGAACGGGGACGAGCTGATCGACGTCGACTTCGCCGCCCTCTTGGCGCGCCACCGCGCGACCGGCGCCGCGGCCACGATCACCGTCGCCCGGCCGCCGTCGCCGTTCGGGCTCGTCGAGCTCGCCGAGGACGACGTCGTCACCGGCTTCCGCGAGGGCGGGCGCGTGCCGTACTGGGTGAACTGCGGCGTCTACGCGTTCTCCGAGGAGGCGCTCGCGCGTCTGCCCGAGCGCGGCGACCACGAGACGACGACGTTTCCCGAGCTCGTGGCCGAGCGCAGGCTGCGGGCGTTCCGGCACGAAGGCCTCTGGCTGACGGTGAACACGCCCAAGGATCTTCGGCGCGCGGAGGAGCACGTAGCGGCGCACCCGGAGTGGCTCGCTCCGGCCAAGACCTGATCGACGACGGTGGTAGGGTCGGCCGGTGACCGACCACCTCTCGTCGCGCAACTGGAGCGGCCTCGAATCGTTCGCCGTCGAGGCCGAGCGAGTGGAGAAGCCGTGGGGCTGGGAGCTGATCTGGGCGAACACCGAGCATTACGTCGGGAAGCTCCTGTTCGTCCGTGCAGGCCAGTCGCTGAGCCTCCAGTTCCATAACCGGAAAGACGAGTCGTGGTACTTCTACGAGGGTCGGGCCCAGGTCGAGATCAGCGCTCCCGGGGACATGCTTCCCGCGTCTGAGATCGTCGCTCCGGGCGCCGCGTTCCGCCTCCGGCCGGGGACCGTCCACCGCGTGACCGCGCTCCAGGACACGCTGATCCTCGAGGTCTCGACGCCGCACTTGGACGACATCGTGCGGCTCGAGGACCGGTACGGCCGGATCGACTCCTAACCGAGATCGCGCGAGACGACACCATCCGGCTCGAGACGGCGACCGGCCTCATTCGGGGCGCTTCGCGAACCTTGACACGCTTCTGCTAAGGTTCGCCGCATGGACGGGATGACGGTCGGCGAGGCGGCGGAGCAAACAGGCTGGTCGCCGCGGATGCTGCGCTACCTCGAGCGAGCGGAGCTCATCGTCCCGACGCGTACCGCGTCCGGTTACCGGGTGTACGGCCTCCGCGAGCTGAACCAGCTTCGCTCGCTCGCCGCGTTGCGGCGCCGCTTCGGCGTCGAGCTCGGCGACATGTCGTTTGCGGCGCGACTTCGGCGCGAGCCGGCGCTGCGGGCGGCGGTCGACTCCTGGCTCGCCGGGATCGAGCTCGAAGCGCTCGAATGGGATCAGCGAAAGCACGAGCGTCTGCTCGTGGCCTGACGACGAGAGAGAAGGAAGCGATGGCGACGACGAAACGATTCGACGTGAAGGATTTGGCCCTGGCCGCCGAGGGCGTGCGCAGGATCGAGTGGGCGGACCGGCAGATGCCGGTGCTCATCGCGATCCGCGAGCGCTTCGAGCGCGAGCAGCCGCTCTCCGGCTACCGCGTCTCGGCGTGCCTGCACGTCACCACCGAGACGGCGAACCTGATGCGGACGCTGAAGGCGGGCGGCGCGGACGTCGTCCTCTGCGCCTCGAACCCGCTGTCCACGCAGGACGACGTGGCAGCCGCGCTCGTGGAGGAGTACGACGTGTCCGTCTTCGCCATCAAGGGCGAGGACAACGACACCTACTACTCGCACATCGAGGCCGCGGTCGATCACAAGCCGCAGCTGACGATGGACGACGGCGCCGACGTGATCGGCGTTCTCCACTCGCACCGGCGCGAGCAGCTGAACGAGATCGTCGCCGGGACGGAGGAGACGACGACCGGCGTCATCCGCCTCAAGGCGCTCGAGCGCGACGGCGCACTCGGCTTCCCCGTGATCGCGGTTAACGACGCCAATACGAAGCACATGTTCGACAACCGC
>DASUZD010000107.1:0-9705 GCA_036377055.1 Gaiellaceae bacterium
CCAGGCGGCGCCCGCGCCCGCCGCGCCCGCGCGCAAGGTGCCGCCCGGGCAGGCGAAGAAGAGCTCGGGTTGGCAGCCCCCGGGCCAGGCGAAGAAGTCGTCCGGCGGACAGCCGCCCGGCCAGGCGAAGAAGGGCGTGACTCAGCTCAGCCAGTCCGGCGGCGGGAAGAAATCCGCGCGCGCGAAGCGCCGCGCCCACGCGCGTGCCCGCGCCGCGGCCGCCGCGAGGCGGCGCGCTGTATCGAGGCGCCGCGCCGCCGCGGCGTCGAGGCTGGCGCGCCGTCGGGCCGCTGCGGCCGCCCGCCCGGCGCGGCTCGCCGTGACCACCGGTGCCGTGGCCGCCGCTCCCACGGCCGGCTCGCAGCCGGCCGCCGCGCCCGCGCCGCAGGCCAACAAGAAGAAGAAGGCGGGCCGGCGACCGTTCGTCGCGGTGCCGCCGCGCGACCAGCTCCCGCAGCCGCTGCGCGTCGTGCGCGACGTCGTGCACGTCGTGCCCACGCCGCTCCGGTTCCTGATCGCCGGCCTCGTGGCGCTCGCCATCCTGCTCGCCGGCGCCGCGGGCATGACGCTGCTGCGCAGCCGCCGGCTCGAGCGCCAGCGCAGCGAGCTGCTCGGCCAGGTCGGCCTACTTCAGGCCGCCCTCCTGCCCGACCTGCCGGAGGACATGGGCGTGCTGAGCGCGTCGGTCGCGTACCGGCCCGCCGAGGGAACCGCGGCGGGCGGCGACTTCTACGACGTCGTGCCGCTCGCCGGCGGCCAGATGGCCGTGATCATCGGCGATGTGTCGGGGCACGGCCGGGACGCGCTCGCCCGCACCGCCCTCGCGCGCTACACGCTGCGTGCGTATGTCGAGGCGGGCATGGAGCCGCACGAGGCGCTCCAGGTCGGCGGCTCGGTCCTCCTCGGCAAGCTCGACGGTGACTTCGTGACCGCCATGATCGCCGTGCACGACGCCGCGGCGGCGACGCTCACGTACGCCGCCGCCGGACACCCGCCGCCCATCGTCATCTCGAGCACGCCCTTCAAGCCGATCCTGACCGGCGCCGCGCCGCCGCTCGGCATCGGCGCGTCGACGGGCCAGCGCCAGACCACGGTCCCGTTCCCGCGCGGCACGATCGCCTGCTTCTACACGGACGGCCTGTCCGAGGCGCGCATGCCGAGCGGCCGGCTCGTCGGAGCGGCGGGGCTCGAGCGGATCGTCGGCTCGCTGGGCCCGGACGTGACGGCCCAGCAGGTGATCGACGGGGTGGCGGCCGCCTCGCGCCGGATCGGTGACGACGCCGCCGCGTGCGTGATCGCCGCCCAGGGCGGCTCTGCGATCGTCCGCTCGCGGACCGAGCGGCTCGAGCTGACGCGCTCGGAGCTGCGCGGCCCGATGCTGCGCCGCTTCCTCGACGCCTGCGGCGTGAGCCCGCAGCGCGTGCGCGCCGCCGAGCGCCAGGCGCGCGAGCTGGCCGGCGGCGAGGCCGGCGGCGCGGTGCTCGAGGTGCGCATCGGCGAGCGCCCCGACGTGGATGTGCGCGCGCCGGACATGCCGCTGCGCGAGGACGCAGTCCTCAGCGGAGCGGATCGCGGCAGCGACTAGCTACGGCGTGTCGACGTCCGGCTTCAGCACCGGGCAGACGAAGCCGAAGATCGGGTGCGACTCGAATGAGGACGAGAACGACGTGTTGTCGACCGTCCCGCTGCCGAACCACTGGCTCTGCACCGGTGCCGTCACCTTCTTGCCGGTGAGGCCGCCGCTGTCGATCTTCAGCACGTCAACGCCGCGGTAGGCGTCGGCGGTGTAGACGATCTCGCCCTTGGGGTCGGTCGGCGACCAGTACGCCGCCCACGTCGAGCCGTTGGCGGGGATGTAGTAGCCGACCTGCGTGATGTTCGCCGGGTCGCGGTAGTCGAGGAAGCGGACGCCCTGCTCGTACCAGCCGACCGCGGCCACGCCGTCCTTGGCGTCGAACCAGTGCGACGAGCAGTTGACGGTCACGGGCGCCTTCGAGTCGACGGCGCCTCCGGTGAACATGCCGTTCAGCTCCGTCTCCCAGGTCCCGAGCGGCGTGATCGAGCCCTTGTTCAGGCGCGAGAGGTCCCAGGTCTCGAACTTCCCCTGGCCGCGGCAGCCGCCGGGCGGGACCTCGTCCGTGTCGACGTAGTCCTCCTCGGTGATCAGCAGCGTCTTTCCGCGCCGCTGCGAGTTGTGGAGGATGAAGTCGTTGTACGGCGACGGGTTGCGGCCCGCGGTGCCCGTCGTCCCGAGGAGCTGCGGCGCGAGCGGGTTCGCGGTGAGGCGGTAGCCGGCTGCGCCGCCACCGCCGACCGACCAAACGGTGCCGGTGCTGTCGAGCTCGGTGTCGTGCGTGATCTTGAACGCGTCGCTCAGCGACGCGGCGGACTCGAACTTGCCGAGCGACTTGGGCGCGGTCGGGACGGTGAGATCGACGACCTCGACGAGGTTGCCGCCGTCGACCCAGGCCTGGGAGCAGTCCGGCTTGACGAAGTTTGCGATGTGACCGGAGCCGCGGCCGTTGCCCGTCAGCCCGAGCGGCAGGATCGCGATCACCGTCGGCGAGGTCGGGTTCGCGATGCTGACCACGTACATGATCGACCCGAGATCCTTCGCCTCGCGGTCGTTCACGACGATCAGCGTGTTGCCGCAGAGGTCGACGTCCTCGTTCTCGAAGTGCGGCAGCGGGAGCATGCCGACGAGCTGCGGCGAGTCGGCCTTCGCAATGTCGAGCACGGTGACGCCGCCCCAGCCGCTCACGTACGCGTAGTGGTCCTTGAAGTTCATCCCGGCCGCGGTTCCCGGGATGTGGGCCACGAGCTGGACGTTGCTCGACACCGCGAGAGGCGGCTCGACCACTGCGCCCTCGCCCGAAGCAGGCACGGCGTTCAGCACGACCGCGACCCCAACCACGGCGAGCACCATGACGATGCTCGCGATTCGCCGACTACCGCTGCGCATAACTCCCCCCTGTCCGAGTCATGCGCGCGCCAGGCGAGGCGCACGCGCCCGCGTGCTACCCCGGCGTGCTGGTTCTCTAACCCGGGATCCGGTCGAGCCGGCCGTTCATGTTGTCGGCGATCCAGACGGCGCCGTTCCGTCCGCATCGACGACGTAGACAGCACCCTGGCGACAGTTCCTCCCGCCGCTGCGTGTGAAGGCGATTCGCCGGCCGTCGGGCGACCAGGCGTGGTTGGCGACGAAGCCGCCGAGCGCCGAAGCCAGACGGGTGGTCGCCGTGCCGTCTTCGGCGCTCGCGGCGAGAGCTCCGTCGGCGCGCGTGAACGTGAGAACCGGCTCGGGTGGCAGCGTCGACCCCGGCGCGGCCTGCCCGACGCCCGTCACGTTCGCGATCGCTACGAGCGAGACGAGTCGAGCCAGGACGGACGAGGCCGGGACGCTCACCACCGAATCGTCACATAGCGGATCCGTCCATACGCGAGCGCCCCGAGGGCGGGCGTACATAGGCGCCCGCCCTCGGCACGCGGCGACCTCAGGCCGCCGCCGGAACGGGATCAGGGCGGACGATTACCGTGTCCGCGACCTCGAAGATCTCGGTTGCCGGCATGTCGGATCGGAAGGCGTGCTCGCGGATCTTCTCCGGGCTCGACGCCTCGTAGATGCAGACGGTTCCGAGTGAGCCGTCGGGCTCGTGGAGCACGTACGACCTGATCCAGCGGATGTCGTCGGACATCTCCTCGTCGCCCACTTGGAGCGACTTCGCGGCCGTCGCCTGCACACCCTCCGGGGAAGTCCAGCCACCCCGCCGGCGAATCGCATAGAGCTTCATCGCGTATCTCCTCTCGGTTAGTTAGCACGATCGTTCGTGCCGAGAGACTATACGAACGATCGTGCTAACTTGTCAAGCCATGGCGGCCACACGCCCCGAGCGACGCACCCGATCCGACGGCGAGCGCAGCCGGCAGACGATCCTCCGCGCCGCCGCCAACCTCGCCACCGTCGACGGCCTCGAGGGGCTCTCGATCGGCAACCTGGCGGCGCACATCGGCATGAGCAAGAGCGGCCTCTACGCGCACTTCGGCTCCAAGGAGGAGCTTCAGCTCGCGACCGTCGACACGGCGGGCCAGATCCTCGCGGCCGAGGTGATCGAGCCGACGGAGGCGATCGCCGATCCGCGCGAGCGCCTCGAGGCGCTCCTCGACCGCTTCCTCGCCTACGTCGAGCGTGGCGTCTTCCAGGGCGGCTGCTTCTTCGCCTCGGCCGAGGCCGAGTTCGGCAACCGGCCCGGGCCGGTGAGAGACAAGATCAGGGCGGCGCAACAGGACTGGCGAGCGCTCCTGGAGCACCTCGTTCGCGAGGCGCAGGCGGCGGGCTCGGTCGACGCGGCCGAGGACCCGGTGCAGCTCGCCTTCGAGCTCGACGCGTACCTGCTCATGGGGAACACCGGCTTCGTCCTCCACGACGAGCCGGCCTACCTCGAGCAAGCGCGCGCTGCGATCAGACGCCGCCTCTAACGGAGTGTCCTTTGGGGCGGCGGCCGTTCGTCTTAGACGCGACCATGCTCCACGAGCGAGGAGGAAACACGATGAAGTATCTGCTGCTGATCCATCAGGGCGACACTCCGACGCCGCGCGACCCGGACGCCTGGGCTCGGCTTTCCGAGGCTGAGCAGAAGGCGGTCTTCGCCGACTACCAGGCGATCAACCAGACCCCCGGCGTGACGCCCGGCCAGGGCCTCGACGCTCCCGAGACGGCCACGACCGTTCGCGTGCAGGACAGGAAGACGCTGACCACCGACGGGCCGTTCGTCGCCGTCAAGGAGGCGCTCGGCGGCTACCTCGTCTACGAGGCGGACGACCTCGACGCGGCAATCGAGCTCGCCGCCCGCATTCCGGCCGCTCGGCTCGGCGGGGCGATCGAGGTCCGGCCAATCGTGGAGTGGTAACGAAGCTCGACCAGGTCTTCCGCGACGAATGGGGCCGCGTCCTCGCGGCGCTGATCGGCTTCCTCGGCGACTTCGACCTCGCCGAGGAAGCCGCTCAGGATGCGTTCGCCATAGCCGCGGTTCGCTGGCCCCGCGAAGGCACGCCCGCGAACCCGCGCGCGTGGCTCGTGACGACCGCTCGGAACCGCGCGATCGACCGCATCCGCCGCGACCGCACGCTCGCCGCGAAAACCCGACTGCTCGACGCGCCCGAGACGACGGAGGACGAGGTGGACGAGACGACGATCCCCGACGAGCGGCTCGAGCTGATCTTCACGTGCTGCCACCCGGCGCTCGCGCTCGACGCGCAGGTCGCGCTCACGCTGCGGGCGCTCGGCGGCCTCGAAACCGACCAGATCGCGCGCGCGTTCCTCGTCCCCGAGGCGACGATGGCGAAGCGGCTCGTCCGCGCGAAGCGGAAGATCAAGGCCGCCGGGATCCCGTTTCGCGTGCCGCCGGCCCACCTGCTCCCCGACCGCCTCGCCGCGGTGCTCGCGGTCGTCTACCTGATCTTCAACGAGGGCTACGGCGGACGCGGCGACCTGGCCTCCGAAGCGATCCGGCTCGGGCGCGCGGTCGCGGAGCTGATGCCCGACGAGCCCGAGGTGCATGCTCTCTTGGCGCTGATGCTGATCAACGACGCGCGCCGCGAGGCGCGGTTCGAGGACGGCGCCGTCGTCCTCCTCGAGGACCAGGATCGCTCGCTCTGGGACTTCGACCAGATCGCCGTGGGAAAGGCGGCGCTCGATCGCGCGCTCGCGCTTGGCGGCCGCGGGCCATACGCGCTCCAGGCGGCGATCGCCGCGCTCCACGTCGACGAGCCTCAGGACTGGACGCAGCTCGCGGCGCTGTACGGCGAGCTCGCGCGCCTAACCGGCTCGGCGGTGGTGGAGCTCAACCACGCCGCTGCCCTCGCGGAGGCCGGCGAGCCCGAGGCCGCCCTCGCGCTCGTCGAGCGCCTCGACCTCGACAGCTACCACTATCTGCACGCGACGCGCGGCGAGCTCCTCCGCCGGCTCGAGCGCGTCGACGAAGCCCGTGCCGCGTACGGCCGCGCGCTCGAGCTCGTCCACTCGGACCCCGAGCGACGGTTCCTCGAGCAGCGGCTGGCGTCGCTCCGCTAGCGGGCGGGCGCGCGAACGGCGTACTGCGGTGCTCCGCTTGAACGTCCAGCCGGATCGACCACACGAAGAGTGATGGTGATCCAGCCCGTGCCGAAGAGCTTCAGGCCCAGGTTCCAGCTCGTCCTGTAGTCGCGGCACAGGGTTCCGCCCAGCTCGCGGATCGGCTTGCCGCCCACGAGGCGGCGGCTGAACTTGCTCTCGGCGACAAGCCTTCCCGACACCCGGCGCCTCTGAGTCACGAAGAGCCGCAGCGGCGTCCCGCCTTCGCAGATCCGGAAGCGAGCGGCGACGACGACCTGCGTCTTGCTCTTTCGGACGAGCCTGACGCGGTCATGGCCGCCCCTGAAGTACGGAGGCCCGGTGGCCGCTGGCGGCGGTGGAGGAGGAGGCTGCGGTGGAGGTGGGGGCGATGGCGCTGGGCCGGAGCCGGCGGTCGCCGTCCAGGTGAACGTCGCAGTCGTCCCGCAGGGCGACGGGGCGTTTCGGAACGCGAGCGTTCCCTGGGCAACGCCAGCACGCGGGAACGAACCGGTGAAGACGAATTCCCCCGACTTCGCGAACTCATGGTTCACGATCGGAATCCCGGCGAACTCGGGCGCTGTCGCGGCGAAGCAGGTCCCGCCGCCCGCGATCGGGATCATGAAGACGCCGTACGACGTGACGCGGGTGCCGTCGGCCGACACTGTGAACTGGACGGTGCCGCCGCCCGAATGGGTTCCCCTGTACGTCGCCCCCGGGATGTGGTTCGCATCGGCCGGCGCAGCCGCTAGCCATCCAACCACCGCAAGGATGACCGCAATCGACAGGCGCCTGCACCGCATCGTGCTCTTTGACACGATCCCACGCGGCGGGCGTTCACGCAACCCTAGATTCTCGTTGGCAGCAGCGCGCGCAGATCGTCGATCGTGTCGGCTTCGGCGGCGTCCTTGTCAGGCCGGTAACGCTTCACCCGCGCGAAGCGCAGCGCGACGCCGCCCGGGTAGCGCGTCGACGACTGGACGCCGTCCAGCGCGATCTCGACGACCAGCTCGGGCCGGACGAAGACGGCGATGCCTCGCCGGCTGGACTCGTGCGCGAGCAGCTCCTTCGTCTGCCACGCGAGCAGCTCGTCGGTGAGACCCTTGAAGCACTTGCCGACCATCACGAACTCGCCGGTGCGCGGGTCGCGGGCGCCGAGGTGGAGGTTCGAGAGCCAGCCCTGCCGGTGCCCGTGGCCCCACTCGGCGCCGAGCACCACGAGGTCGTACGTCCGCACCGGCTTCACCTTCCGCCAGGACTTGCCGCGGCGGCCGGCGGCGTAGAGCGACTCCGCGTCCTTGACGACGACGCCCTCGTGGCCGGCGCGCAGCGACTCGTCGAGGACGCGTTGCGCCTCCTCCGGCTCGGAAGTAAGCACCCCCGGGATCCTGAGCTGAGGCGCGACCGCCTCGAGCCTCGCCGTCCGTTCGTGCAGCGGCGTGTCGAGCAGGTCCTCGCCCTCGAGGTGGAGGACGTCGAAGAGGAACGTCGCGATCCCTTCGGGCCGCGCCTCGCTGTCGATCCGCGCGACCGTGTCCTGGAACGCGGCCGGGCCGTCGTCGCCCATCCACAGCGCCTCACCGTCGAGCACGGCCTGCTGCACCGGCAGGCCGCGCACCGCCTTGACGATTCCCGGCAGCGCGTGCGTGATGTCGTTCAGGTTGCGCGTGTAGATGCGCACCTCGTCGCCGCGGCGGTGGATCTGGATCCGGATGCCGTCGAGCTTCCACTCGACCGACGCGCGCTCGAAGCTCCCAACTGCTTCGGCCACGCTCTCGGCGGTCGAGGCCAGCATCGGGAACACCGGCCGGAAGAGCTCGAAGCCGACAGCGCGGAGGCCTCCTTCGCCTTCGCGCATCGCGAGCTCGGCCGTTCGCGGCAGGTCGCCGGAGAGCATCAGCGCGCGCCGCACGAGCTCGGCCGGAACCTCCGCCGCCTTGGCTATCGCGTCGGCCATCAGCCCCGCCAGCGCTCCCTGCCTCAGCTCGGCGGTGAAGAGCCGCCTGACGAAGTGGGCCTCGTCCCCGGTCGCCTTCGCGAGAAGCTCCTCGAGAAGCTGCCGTCGCCGTCCCGCTGACCCGCTTCCCGTTGACGACTGAATCTCGTCGATCGCTGCGTCGAGGTCGCCGATCGTCACCGAGGCGGTCGCGGATGGAGCCTGATCGAGCCGATAGATCGTCGAGTAGCCGACGCCGACGCGGCCCTGGCGAGGCGCGCCCGAGAGGAAGCCGGCCGCGATCGCGACCTCGGCCGGCTCGAGGCTGCGCAGAAGCTCCGCCAGGGTCGCGATCTTCTGCGAGCGCGAGCTCGTCTCCGCGACGCGCTGCGAGGCGCCGACCAGGTCCGCGAGCAGAGTCAATCCGGCAGCAACGGGATCGTCAGCCCGCTCGCGCGGCCGAGGAGGACGGCGCGGGTGATGGCGTCGAGCCCGAACCGCTCGCGGATCTCGTCGATCGCGAGGTCGAGCGCGAGCCCGCTGCGTCGATCGAACGGCAGGACGAGCTGGGACGGAAGGTCGTTGTCGAGGTTCGCGACGGCCACGCCGACGAGGGTAAGGCCTCGGCGCTCGATCATGGGCATCGCCGTCGCCAGCAGCGCTCGCGAGGTGTCGAGGACGCAGCGGGACTCGGCGGTCGGCGCGCCGAGCGTGAACGAGCGAGTCGCGCGCGAGAAGTCGCTGAACCGGAGCCGCAGGACGATCGTCCGGCCGACGCGGTGGGCGGCACGCATCCGGCGCGTGACGCGGTCGACGAGGCCGACCAGCACCGCGTCCACCTCCTCGGGCGTCCTCCGCGAGCGGCCGAGCGCGCACTGCGAGCCGATCGAGCGGCGGCGGCGACGCGGCTGGACGGGCCGAGGATCGCGGTTGCGCGAGAGCGCGTGCAGCTGGCGGCCGGTCGCCTGCCCGAGCATCGCGACGAGCGCGCTCTCCGAGAGGCCCGCGACCTCGCCGACCGTCGCGATCCCGAGCCGGTGCAGCTTGTCGGCGGTGACGTCCCCGACGCCCCAGAGGCGCTCGACCGGAAGCGCGTGCAGGAACGTCAGCTCGCGCTCGGGCGGGACGACGAGCAGGCCGTCGGGCTTCGCCACACCGCTCGCGACCTTCGCGAGGAACTTCGTCCTCGCGACGCCGATCGTGACCGGCAGGCCGACGCGCGCCCTCACCTCGCGCTTCAACCGCACCGCGATCTCGGTCGGGCTGCCCGCGATCCTCCTCATCCCGCGCACGTCGAGGAACGCCTCGTCGATCGAGAGCCCCTCGACGAGCGGCGACGTGTCGTCGAACACGCGGTACAGCGCCTTGCTCGCGTCGGCGTAGGCGGACATGCGCGGCGAGACGACGACGGCGTGCGGGCAGAGCCGGCGCGCGACCCCGCCATCCATCGCGGTGCGGACGCCGTACGCCTTCGCCTCGTAGCTCGCGGCGAGGACCACCCCGCCTCCGACGATCACGGGCCGGCCGCGGAGGCGGGGATCGTCGCGCTGCTCGACGGACGCAAAGAAAGCGTCGAGGTCGGCGTGGAGTATGGTCGCCGCTGCCGACACGAACACATGTTCGCAGGCCGCGCTGCAGCTGCCAAGCGACGCGAGGTTCGCTAGCGCTCTGCGGCAGGCAC
>DASUZD010000108.1:0-11522 GCA_036377055.1 Gaiellaceae bacterium
GTCTGGTTGCACTCGCCGCGGTTCATGAAGCTCGCGAAGACCGTTCCGCGATGGAGCGCCGGCGAGGCGGCCGTGCAGCGGTGCGTCCGGTAGATCCAGGCGCGGCGCCCGTTTCGCGCACCTAGGGCGAAGAGCGAGCCGCTGTTGTTGGACATGAAGAGGCGCCCGTAGCCGATCGCCGGGGGGAACTCGAGCAGGCTCGTGCCGCCCGCGACCCACAGCCGCCGGAACGGCGGGCGGAGGTGGATGCCCTCCGCGAAACGCGTTCGCGCCTGGTCGAGCCCGTAGAACGGCCACGGGATCTCGCGCAGCTCGGTCGCCGTCCGCTTGTGCGCCGGCGCGGTCGTCACGAACTCGACCGACGAGGAGCCGTGGATGTTGCGGCCCTGGTGCTTCCGGTAGAGGACGAACGCCGCTGCGGCGCCGACGGCGAGGATGAGGAGCACGAGCAGGACGAGCAGGACCCGCTTCACGCGGCGGACGCTACCGAGAGCTTCCGCTCGAGCCCGCCGACACCGTCCGTCGCCTCCACGCGGATGCGGTCGAGCGTGAACATGTCGCTCGGCGTCGCGAACCCCTCGTGCTCCGTCGTCGCGCCGAGGAAGCCAGCCGCGCGGACGGCCGCGATCACCGCGTCGTCGTAGCGGCCCGACGGGTAGCAGAAGAAGTCGACCGGCACGCGGAATCGGCGTTTGATCTCCTCGCGCGAGCCGGCGACCTCCTGCGTCAGCTGGTCGGGCGCGAGCGACGTCAGGTCCCTGTGGGTCAAGGTGTGCGCGTCGACCTCCCAGCCCGCTGCGATCAGCTTCTCGACCATGCCCGGCCTCGTGCCCCAGACGGGCTTCAGGTTCTCGACCAGGAGGTTCAGGACGCCGGCCCAGTGGTGCTGCCGCAGCACGGGGAGCGCGACCGTGAAGTCGCTGTGGTAGCCGTCGTCGAAGGTGAGGACGATCGGCTTCTTCGGCAGGACGCGGCGGCCGCGCCAGAAGTCGTAGAGGCGCCGAAGCGTGACGGCGTGGTAGCCCTGCTGCGCGAGCCAGTTCATCTCGGCGGCGAAGTCGGACGGGCGGACGTAGAGCTCCGGAAACGGCGCGTTCGCTGGCGGCTCCGCGAGGACGTGGTACATGAGGATCGGGACCGGCGCGTTGTGCGGGCCCTTTGGGCGTTGCGGCGGCCGCGGCTTCGGGCGCTTCGTGGTCGTCGTCGTCGTGGCGGTCGTCGCCGCCGCGTGGGTCCCGTGGCGTGCGTCGAGGACTAGGACGACGGCGACCAGGAACCCGGCGAAAAGCGCGCCGATCGCGGCCGCGCGAACGAGGTACCTGCGCACTCGCGGAACCTACTCCGGTGCCGGCAGCGTCCCGAGCTCGGCGCGCGCCACCTTGCCGGCCGAGTTCGCCGCCGTCAGGACGCCTGTCCACGGGCCGGGCGGAAGCCGGAGCACGGCCTTCCCCTCGAGCGGCCGGTGGCCGAGTGTGAGCTGCCGCCGCTTCACGCCGCGCGAGAGCAGCACGCGAAGGTCGAGCCACGGCGTTCCCTCATCCTCGGCGACCCACTCGAGCGTCCGGCCTGTGACCCAGGCGTCGAGCGACGGCGGCAGCGTGTCCCACTCCACGTCAATCGGCGGGAGGTCGAGCGACGCGCTGTTCTTCGCGAGGTCGACGGCGGTCAGGCGCGCGGCGTACGTGCCCGGCCGGAGCGAGCCGGGCGACCACGTCAGCGTGTGGTTGCCGCGCGAGAGGGTGAGGGTCGTCGCGCGGCCGCCGGCGCTTAGGGTGACGCGCGAGATCTTCGAGAGCCAGAACGAAATCCGGGCGACGTCACGGTAGCCGTCGGCCGGGCGCGGGAAGAGCGTCGGCGGCGCCGCGCCGGCGCGGAGGAGCGGCGGCTCGGTCGTGTACGCGTCGAACCGGGCCGCGGTGTCCGCCCAGAACGGGTCCGTCGGGTTCCGCTGCGCGAGCTTCTTCAGCAGCGAGACGACGAAGACGTGGTACTCGAGCGGCGACTCGCCGCCGCCCAGCTGGTACAGCGACCAGTAGCCCGTGTCGAAGCGCGGTAGGAGCGCCTCGGCCGAGGATTGGAGCGCGGCCGCGAGCGCGGCGGCGTCGGCGTCGCCCGTCGCCGTCGCGTAGTCGGCGAGGGAGATCGCGCTCTGGAGCTGCGCGTTCAGGACGGCGGCGCCGTCGAAGCTGTAGAGGCGGATCCACGGGCCGGCCGGGAGCCGGCGGACGAGCGCGCCGGGAATCGCGCGGAAGGCGCGCGCGGCCGCGTCGGTGAATGACGTGTCGCCGGTGAGCTCGGCGGCGCGGGTAAGCGCCTGCGCCATCACGGCCTGCGCCATCCCCGACGTCCACGGCGGCTTGCCGCCTCCGAAAGGCCACTCGTACTCCCAGAGGAGGGAGTCGTTCGGGCCCGTCGACGCTCGTGCGACGAGCGCGGTTGCGAGGGCGGCCGTTCGCTGTGCGTCCTTCAGCGCGACCGCGCTGTTCAGCGCGCCGGCGTTCGCGAGCGGGTGGAACTGGAAGCCGTGGCCGGGGAAGAAGCGGTAGACGATCCCGTCGTCGTCGGTCACGTCCCTTCCGGGCGGCGGCGTGATCCGGTTGCCGAAGTAGGTCGTGTTCGTAGCGAGCATGGAGAAGAGCGTCAAGGCCCGCGGTGCCGAGTACGCGCGCCATTGCGTCGCGACCTCGTGCAGGACGGCGGCGAGGTTCGTGTAGCGAGAGCCGCCGAGCTTCGGGAGCACGCGGACGGCGCGTTCGACCTCGGCACGGTAGGCGTTCGCGTCCTCGGGTGTGAGCGCGCCGAGCTTCACCGACCGGTCGAGCCCTTGCTTCGCCAGCTTCGAGTCGGGATTGGCGCGGGCGCCGGCGGCGGTCGGCGCGAGTGCGATCGCGACGGCCAGGGCCGCCGCGAAGGCGCGCCTCATCGCCGGCGGCGCGGCTCGACGGCGAAGAGCCGCGAGTAGCCGTGCAGGAGCAGCCGACCGCCGTTCCCGGAGACGGGAACGTAGTAGCCGTGCGGGAAGCGGACAAGGACGCGGCCGCTGCGCGCCTCGACGCCGACGATCCTGTGCGCGAAGCTGCCCGCGTACGCCACGCCGTCTACTACGACGGCGGCCCCCGAGATCGGTCCGCCCGTTCCCACCTCCCACAGGATGCGCCCCGACGACGCGGAGACGCAGTAGAAGACGCCGTTGTAGGAGCCGAAGAAGACGCGTCCGGCCCAGACGGCGGGGGACGAGTAAACGTACGAGCCGGGCGAGACGCGCCACAGGTAGCGGCCGCCGGTCGTGAACGCCGTCAGCGAGTTGCCGTCGGAGGAGGGCGCGAAGACGCGGCCGTGCGAGACGGCGGGCGTTCCATAGATCCGGCCGTTCACGGTCGCGTGCCAGCGGAGCCGGCCCGTGCGTGCGGAGAGGGCGAGCAGGCGGCCGCCGTAGTCGCCGATGAAGAGCGTGCGGCCGGCGAGCGCGGCGCTCGACGTGATCTTGTAGCCGCTGTGGAAGACCCAGCGGAGGCGGTGGCGCTTCAGGTCGAGCGCGTAGACGTTCCCGTTCCAGGAGCCGAAGTAGTCGACCCCGTGGCGGACGATCGGCGACGACTCGATCGGCGAGCCGACGGTGAAGTGCCAGCGGAGGCGGCCCGAGGAGCGGTCGAGCACCCACACGTGCCCGTCCATCCCGTGCGCGACGATCGTGTCGCCGACGACCGCCGGCGAGGCGGCCATCTTCCCGTGCGGCGTGTCGTGCCGCCACGCGATCTTGCCGGTCCGCATCGAGAGCGCGCGGACGGAGCCGCGGGCGTTGCCGATGTAGGCCATGCCGTCCGAGACGACGGCCGGGAACTCGATCAGCGTGCCGATCCCGCGGCTCCAGACGGTTCGGAACGGCGGGCGGACGCGGATCTTCGTCTGCGCTTGGGTTCTCGTGGACACGGCTCCGTAGAGCGGCCACTGGAGCTTCGGCTGGTAGACGCGGAAGCGGGCGAAGGGCTTCTTGCGGAAGAAGAGGCGGCGCGTCTCGGGCGCGAAGCCGCGGGCGCGGACGGTGACGAGGCTGGAGGTGCGGTGGCGGACGCGGAGGTAGACGACGCCGTGGCGGTTTGTCACGCCGGTGCTGCGGCCTAGACGGACGCGCGCCTTCGCGACGGTGCGGCTGAGGTCGCCGTCGATCACGGTCACCATGACACGGCGGCTTGCCGGCTCGGGCGGTGGCTGCGGGCGGAGCGGCGGCTGGTGGATCGGCTCGCGGCGCGTTGTCGTGGGGCTTTCGGCGTGCCGGTCGCCCGACGCGCACGCGGCGGCCGACCCCGCTAGGACGAGGACGGCGACGACTCGAGCGGCTCTGGAAGTTCCTCGGAGAACGGTTCGAGGGTACCGTCGGGTCCGGCTGTGAGGCAGGTGTGGGAGAGGAAGCGGGTCATGACGACCCCTTCGCGGAACTCGCCGAGGCGGGGCTCGGGCCGCTCGCCGTTCGCGAGCGCGAGCACGAGCTCGGGGTAGCGGCCGCCGGCGGCGAGGGGGAGCGGGAAGCCGCCGCCGAAGCGGGGGTTCACGTCGGTGATCTGATGCGTGCCGTCGGGCTCGCGGAAGCACTGGATGTTCGCGACGCCCTTCAGCGGGACCTCCTCCGAGACGCGGCGGCCGAGCTCGATCAGTCGTTCGTCCTTGATGCTCATGCCCTTGATCGACTCGCCGCCTTTGGACTCGATCATCGTGCGCGGGATCGCGTTCAGGCAGCGGCTCTCGAAGTCGACGACGACGTCGATCGAGAACTCCTCGCCCCTGCAGAGCGCCTGCACCATCGTCGGCTCCGGCGTTTGCGCGACGAGCTGCTCCATCTGGGCGCGGTCGTGCGCGCGGTAGATGTGGCGGGAGCCGTAGCCGCGGCGGGCCTTGACGAGGACGGGGTACGCGACGTCGAGCGGGACTTGGTCGGGCAGCCACGTGGGCGGCGAGTCGAGTCCGCGCTCCTCGAAGTGGAGGTGCGCTAGGTACTTGTCGCCCATGCGCTCGACGATGTCGGCGTCGGGGAGGAGGACTGTGGTCTGGAGCTCGTCGCGGCCGTGGGCGAGCTTGAGCTGGTCCATGTCCGCGAGCGGGACGATCAGGTCGACGTCGTGGAGGCTGACGAGCTCGGCGAGGGTCGGGACGTACGCGTCGTCCGCGATCCGGGGGACGAGGGCGTAGCGGTCGGCGGCGTAGAGCGCGGGCGCGTACTTGTCGACGTCGGCGGCGATGGTGGTCGCGCCCGCGTCGCGGAACGCCTTGACGATGTCGACGCGCATGCCGGCGCACGTGAAGAGGACCGTCGTCACGGTGGGAGAGCGTAGCCCGCGGGCGCTACGAGGTCGGCTTCCAGCCGCCCGTCTGGCCCTTGTACGTGCCGGTGAAGAGGGCAAAGGGCGTTCGCGCGAGGATCTTCAAGTCGAGCCAGGGGCTGCGGTTTTCGACGTACCAGACATCGAGCTCGATCCGCTCGTCCCACGGAAGCTTTGTGCGCCCGTTCACCTGCGCCCAGCCGGTCAGGCCCGGCTTGACGTCGAGCCGGCGGCGCTGGCGCGGCGTGTACTGGTCGACCTGGTAGCGGAGGGTCGGGCGCGGGCCGATCAGGCTCATGTCGCCGCGGACGACGTTCCAGAGCTGCGGCAGCTCGTCGAGCGAGAGCCTGCGGAGCGCGCGGCCCGCCTTCGTGATCCTCGGGTCGCCTCGGTTCACAGCCCATCCGGCGCCTTGCGTCTCGGCGCCGACGACCATCGTGCGCAGCTTCAGCAGGTCGAAGTCGCGGCCCTGGTGGCCGACCCGGCGCTGGCGGTAGATGACCGGGCCGCCGTCCTCGAGCTTGATCGCGAGCGCTGCGGCAGCGAGGACGGGGCTCGCGAGCACGAGCCCGAGCCCGGCGCCGGCCACGTCGAGCGCCCTGTTCATTCCGGCCGTGTCCGGATCGCGAGCGCGGACATTGTCCCAGTGTCCCTTCGGGTCGCGGCCAGCCCTGCCACGTCGGATCGGCCGAGCCCGCGCGGCGAGGGGCCGATTGTCTCGCCGGGACGTGTCCGGGGGCCTGACCCCGGGGCAGTGCGGCTTGAAGCCATGGCTGCGGCTCGGATCGTCACCGCGTGCCTTCGGCCTTGGCCCAGACGGCCGGGACTCCTCGGCGGAGGTAGCCCAGCAGCGCTTCGACCGTCGCCCACGTCACCAGCGTGTAGTAGCGCGGGAGGCCCGGCCTCGCCGCCGCCGCGCCCAGGAACGCGAGCTGGCCCGCCAGCGCGACAGCATAGACCCGGCCGCGCGGGGCCAGCGCCACGCTCGACCCCAGGAGCGCCAGGTGGAGAAGCCCGCTCCCGTAGCGCAGCAGCCGGTGCGAGACGATCTCCATGAGGTAGATCGGGTCGAGGCCGCTCAGCATCCGGCCCTCGAGGACGATCAGCCAGCAGTGCTCGAACATCCGCACCTTGCGGCGGTACTCGTCCTCGATGTCGCGCGAGGGCTTCTCGAACGCGACCGCCTCCGGCTCGTAGACCGCGCGCCGCCCGCGCTGCACCATCAGGTACGGAAAGGACAGGTCGTGCCCGAACCGCGGGTCGACCTCGACGTAGTCCGACCGCCGCACCGCGTAGATCGAGCCGTTCCCGCCGGTGATCGACCCGATCGCCGACTCCCAGCCACGCAGCGCGAGCTCATAGCTCCAGTACGCGCCCTCGCGGTTCGTCCCGTCGGCAGCCTCCAGCCGAAGCTGCCCGCACACGTACGCGACCTCAGGATCCGCGAAGTTCCGCACGAGCCTTCGCAGCGCCGGTGCCGCCCACAGCGCATTCGCGTCCGAGAACGCCACCACCTCGCCGCTCGTCTCCCGAACGGCGAGGTGCTGCGCGGCCACCTTCCCCCCGCGGGGCGCGCGCACGAGCCGCACGCGAGGCTCGCGCGCCGCGACCGCCTCGACGAGCTCGTCGGTTCGATCGGAGGAAGCGTCCGACGCGACGACAACCTCCACGAGCTCCGGCGGGTAGTCCACCCCGAGCAGGTTCTCGAGCCGCGCCTCGATCACGGCCTCCTCGTCGTGGGCCGCGACGATCACGGAGACGCGCGGCAGCGAGCCCCCTTTCCGCACCGGCCGCGGCCGCACGCGAGCCACCAATGCGGCCGCCGCGGGGTACCCGACGTGGGTCCACGCCAAAGCACCCAGCGACCCCCAGAAAAGGCCCCGAAGCAGCATCGAAGGGCGATGATATGTGCCGCCTCGTCTACCATCGGCGGCGCGTGACCGAGCGCCCGCGCTACTCCTTCGTCGTCCCGATCTTCAACGAGGAGGAGACGCTGCCCGAGCTGGAGCGGCGTCTCACCAACGTCCTCGACGGCCTCGACGGGGAAGCCGAGGTGATCCTCGTCGACGACGGCAGCGTCGACCGCACCGCCGAGCTTGCCGCCGGCCTGAACGCCCGCGACCCACGCTTCAAGCTCCTTCGCTTCACGCGCAACTTCGGCCACCAGATGGCGATCACGGCCGGGCTCGACCACGCGCAAGGCGACGCGGTGATCGTCATGGACGGCGACCTCCAGGACCCGCCCGAGGTCGTGCCGGAGCTGGTCGCCCGCTGGCGCGAGGGCTACGAGGTCGTCTACGCGATCCGCCAGGACCGCAGCGCCGAGCCGTGGTGGCGCCGCACCGCGATCGCGCTCTTCTACCGCACGCTCCGCCGCCTCGTCGACGTCGACATCCCGCTCGATGCCGGCGACTTCCGGCTCGTCGACCGGCGCGCGCTCGAGCAGTTCCGGCGCATGCGCGAGAACAACCGCTACGTCCGCGGGCTCTTCGCGTGGATCGGGTTCCGCCAGATCGGCGTCCCGTACAAGCGCGAGGCCCGGTTCGCAGGCCAGACGAAGTACCCGCTCGGCAAGCTGATCAAGCTGGGCACCGACGGGATCGTCAGCTTCTCGAACCTGCCGCTGCGCGCGGCGATGATGCTCGGCTTCGTCGTCGCCGGGACGTCGTTCGTGCTCGGGATCGTCGCGATCGCCCTGCGCATCGCCGACGTCGGCGCCGTGCCCGGCTGGGCGTCGATCGTCGTCGTCGTCTCCTTCCTGGGCGGCGTCCAGCTGATCGTGATGGGCACCGTCGGGATCTACGTCGCGCGGATCTACGAAGAGGTGAAGGGCCGCCCGCTCTACGTCCTCCGCGACGCGACGGGCTTCGCCGCGCACGAGCCGCTCGAGCTGCCGGAGCTCGCGGAGCGGCGGGTGTGAAGGCGGAGTTCGACCGCTTCGACCAGACGTACGAGGCCGAGCTCGACGACGCGATCTCGTTCGCCGGGCGCGAGCACGACTTCTACGTCGAGGTGAAGGCGCGGCGCCTGCTCGAGCTCGCGCGCCGGCGCATCGGCGACCGCCGGCTCCGCGTCCTCGACGTCGGCTGCGGGGTCGGCCTCACCGACCGCCACCTGCTCCCGCACGTCGAGTCGCTCGCCGGCGTCGACGTCTCGCCCGGGATGATCGAGCGCGCCCGCGCCGCGAACCCCGAAGCGGCCTACGAGGTCTACGACGGCGCGCGGCTGCCGTTCGACGACGACGCGTTCGACGTCTCGTTTGCGGTCTGCGTCCTGCACCACGTCGACCCGCCCGACCGCCGGCCGCTCGTCGAAGAGATGGCTCGCGTCACGAGGCCGGACGGGCTCGTCGCGGTCTTCGAACACAACCCGCTCAACCCGCTCACGCGTCGCGTCGTCCGCAACTGCGCCTTCGACGAGGACGTCGTCCTGATCGGCGCGGCGGAGCTCGAGCGCCTCTTCCGCGCCGCAGGCCTTCAGATCGCCGACCGCGAGTACCTGCTCTTCTTCCCGTGGCGGGCGGACGCGCTCGAGCGGAGGCTGACGCGGCTGCCACTCGGAGCGCAGTACGTCGTTGCTGGCCGGCCTCCGCAGTAGGTTCGGGCTCGTCGTCGTCGCGCTCGGCGTCGTCGGCGCCGTGCAGGGACTCGTGTACGTCCCGTTCGCCGGCCCGTTCCTCGGCGACTCGCCGAGCTACATCGCGCCCGCGCGGGCGATCCGCGACGGCAGCTACTCGACCCCGCTGCGCGACGTCGACGTCACCGGCCTCGCGATCCCGGAGTCGGCGCAGGGCGCGCTCGAGAGGCAGACGTACCGCACGCCCGGATATCCGCTCCTGCTCGCGGCGACGGGGTGGGGCGGGCCTGGGCGGCCGTATCTGCTGATCGTCGTCCAGGCGCTCCTGGCCGGCGCGGCCGTGTCGCTCTTGGCCCTGACCGCGCGGAGGCTCTGGGGCGAACGGGTCGGCCTCCTCGCCGGCGCGCTGGCCGCGCTCGACCCGTACCCGAAGCACTACGTGCCGCGCGTGCTCAGCGAGGCGCTTGCGGGCTTCCTCGTCGCCGTCGCCGCCTACGCGTTCGTGCGCGCCTGGCAGAGCCGCTCGCCGCTCTGGTGGGCGGGCGCGGGCGCGGCCACCGCCGCGCTCACGCTCACGCGGCCGCTCTTCGTGCTCGCCGTGCCGCTGGTCGTTATCGGGGCGCTCGTCGCGCGGTCGTGGCGCGGGGCCGTCGCGTGCGCGGCCGCGTGCGCGCTCCTGCTCGGGCCGTGGCTCGCGTGGGAGGCGAACGCGACGGGACGCGTGACCGTCTCGAGCTTCGGCGAGGGCTGGAACCTGCTCATCGCCGCGCATGGCGAGGGCTACGGCCGCACCGCGGTCGAGGTCGAGAACGACCCCGCGTATCAACGCGACTTCAGCTCCGTGCACCGCTTCGCCCCGCCGGCGGCCGAGCTGCGCCGCGACCCGAAGGCGCACCCGCACTACCTGGCGCGCGCGGATGCAGAGCAGCGCAGGCTCGCGCGAGCGCTCTACGGCAAGCGCCTGCGCCACGAACCGCTGACCGTCCTCGCCGAGATCGCGTACCGCGGGTACTTCCTCTGGATGGCGCACGAGGACTGGGTCCAGCCGCGCGGCGTCGTCTGGCTCCTGCGCGCACTCGACTGGGTCACGCTCCTCCTGGCCGTGATCGGAGCCGCGTACGCCTTCCGCCTCGGCGGCGCGGGCCGCGCGCTCGCGCTCTTCCTCCTCCTCTTCACGGCCGTGAACGCGCTCCACCACGTCGAGGCGCGCTACGCGATGCCGGTCCGCGGCCTCGAGGTCTCGTTCCTAGGGCTGGCGCTGACGACGCTGCGCGTGCCACGCCAGCGCCGGCAGGAGCAGCGCAGGCATCCAGACCACAGGGCTCGCGAGGTTCCCCACGGAGGTCAGGTACGACTGGGTCAGCCCGAGCACGGCGGCGGCGGCGAGGACTGACACGCACGCCGCGGCCACCGTGCGCGCCGGGCCGGGAGGAGCACGCAGCGCCTGGAACGCCGCGACGGCGAGCGCCAGCAGCAGGGCGACGAACACGACGACCCCGACGATCCCGAGCTGGAGCAGGACGCCGAGGTACGAGTTCTCCGGCACGGAGCTGTCGAAGCCGTAGTAGCGATCGACGAAGACGATGCTCTCGGTGCCGAAGCCGTAGCCGGCGACCGGTCGCTTGCCCGCCTGGTGAAGCGCGCCGTCCCAGGCCTGCGCCCGGCCGCTCGTGCCGAAGAGCGTGCGGTGGATCGGCCCGCCGCGAACGCCGATCTCGTCGCTGAGCGGCCGGACGAGCTCGGCGTTGCGGATCACGCGCGTCGTCGTGGGGTGCGCCCCGGCCGGCGGGGCTGGCAGCGCCTTCGGGATCTGCGCGATCGCGACGTCGGCGGCGAAGACGGCCCCGGCGAGGCAGACGAGCACGAGCCGTCGCCGCCACGGCGCGGGGGCGATCGCGAGCCACACCACCGCGCCCACAAGCGCCGCGATCATCGCGCCCCGCGAGCCGGACGCCACGATCGAGCCGTCGACGAGGACGAGCGCCGCTGCGACCGCCACCCGCGCGACGCGGCTCCGCGCCGTGCCGAGCAGCCAGAGCCCGAGCGGAATCGCGAGCGCGAGCAAGAGCGACGCCGTGTTCGGGTTCTGGCCGACGCCGCGGTAGCGCGCCGGGTACTGCGTGCTCGCCGCCTGCACGGCCTGGTCGTGCGAGACCCAGAGCATGTAGAGGCCGAGCAGCGCGACGATCGTCGGGGCCGCGAAGAGCGCCTCGAGGATCCGCCGCACCGCCTCGGGGCGGCCGGCCGTCGCGTCCGCGAGCGCGGCGGCGGCGAGCACCAGGATCAGGAACGCGACCGCGCGCTTCTCGGTGTGCTCGGGCCGAGCCGACCACGCGGCCGAGACGACGGCGAGCATGACGAACACGCCCACGACCACGAACGCGATCCCGGCCGGGCGTGCGCGCCCCCGCCTCCACGTCTGGTACGCGCCCGCCAGCACGGCGAGCTCGAAGAGCAGCCAGAAGCGGAACGCGCGCCCGAGCAGCAGGAACGAGTTGTTGATGCTCGACGCGAACGTGAGGTTGAGCACGATCCCGACGAGCACGAGCTGGATCGCGCGCAGGTAGAGCGCGTCGACCCTCTGTGCGACGGGCGAGGCTACCCCGCCTCCTCGAGCCGGCCGATGAGCCG
>DASUZD010000109.1:0-3291 GCA_036377055.1 Gaiellaceae bacterium
CGAGCCGGACGTGACGTGGCAGAGCGCGCGTGCCGCGGCGCAGGTCGTCAGCCCAGCCGCTGACCTCGCCGCGGAGCAGCCGGCCTTCACCTACCGCGGGGGACGCGACATCACCGGCTTCGTCGACGGCACCGCCAACCCGCCGGTTCGCCGTGCGGCCGACGTCGCGCTCCTCGGGCCGGGGCAGGCCGGGCAGGCCGGAAGCCACGTCCTGGCGATGCGCTGGGTCCATGATCTCGTCGCCTTCGATCGCCTCGCTGTCGAAGACCAGGAGCGGGTCTTCGGCCGTACCAAGGCCGACAGCATCGAGCTGCCTGCGGCTCAGAAGCCGCGGACCGCTCACATCGCCCGAGTCGAGACGAGCGTCGACGGCAGGGAGCTCGAGATCTTTCGGCGCAGCGTGCCCTTCGGAACCGCGGAGGAGCACGGTCTGTACTTCGTCGCCTTCAGCGCGCAGCGGTCGCGCTACGACCGGATGCTCGCGCGCATGTTCGGGACGGCCGGCGACGGCGTGCGCGACCGTCTGACCGACTTCTCGCGTCCCGTGAGCGCCGCCTACTACTTCGCGCCGTCGCTGGACGTGCTCGACGAGCTCGCCGGACCGGACGTCGACTCGTAGTAGGCGTGGACCTCCTTGGTGAGGTCGAGGATCTGCTTTGAGATGTCCAGCAGCTCCTCGTTCTGCTTGTCCTCCTCCTGCACCGTCTTCCATTGCTCGTCGGCGAGGGCCTGGCGCTTGGCGTCGGCGCGATTCTGGCTGATCATCACGAAGGTCGAGAGGAAGATCGCCTCCAGCGAGACGATCATCGTCAGCAGGCCGAAGGGGTACTTCTCGACCCCGAAGCCGATCCAGCAGGCGAACCAGATGACGTGCAGGTAGACGAACGCCATCGAGCCGGAGAAGGCGGTGATGCGGTCGGCGATCCGGTTCTGCGCGTTGTTGGCGCGCTGCTCGGCGTCCTTCAGCAGCGCCGGGTTCAGGGGGCGTGGCGCCGGGAGCGGCAGCGCTCCGCGCCGGAGCCGCTCGGCGAGCGTCAGGTGAAGGCCGTTCGTCGTCGCGTCGGGCGCGGCGTTGTGCTGCGGCATGCGGTCGTTCCTTCTCGGCCGGGATGGCCGGTGCTCGGCCCGCTCGAGCCGCGCCATCTCGGCGACGACGCGGCGTTGGAATCGGGAGTTCGGCGTCACCCGGCCATTCGACCGCCGCCGAGGCCCTCGCCGCAGATCGGCCCGCCGCGCCCGCCAGACCGGCCGCTTATGGCCGGGTGGGGTGCCGCCCCAACGCGGCGGACACGGCGTCCGGCTCGAGCTCGCCCCGGTAGCGCTCGCCGTCGATGAACAGCGCCGGGGTGAACACCACGCCGCTGGCCAAGGCGCTCGCGGTATCGGCGGCGATGCGATCTGCGCCGGTGCCGGTGCGCATCGCGCTCAGGGTCCGGGCGGGGTCGAGGCCGGCGCGTACCATCGCCGCGGAAAGGTCGGCCGGATCGTGGTGGCGCGCCGCCAGCAGCTCGCGGGTCAGGGCCCAGAAGCGGCCCTGCGCACCGGCCGCCTCGGCGGCCAGTGCGAGGACTGTGGCCCGCGGGTGGGCGATCGGGTTGGGGAAGTGGCGCCACGCGATCGCGACGGTGGCGGGATCGCGGGCGCGAATGGCGGCGAGCAAGCGCCCGACCAGGCGGGACGACGGCGTGCCGTGCGCACCGAACACGACCAATGTCGAGCGCGCCCACCGAGGCCCGTCGACGCGGTCGCGACCGGGCGTGAACGGCGGCGTCAGCAGGTCGAGCCCGTCGTGAGCGACGCGCAGGGCGCTTGACCGCACGTGGGCGAGTCGTTCGGTGAGGGCCGCCGCGGCGGCTTCGGCGCCGTACGCGTCGATCGGTTCGTCGACGATCTCCGGTGCGCTGTGGCGTCGCCTTTCCGGGACCTCGCGAGGCGGCTCGGGTTGCCCCGGCAGCCTTATCGGGCGCGGAAACACCTCGTCCATCGGTCAGCCCGCGACGCGCATCTCGTCACGGACGTCCGTGACGCCGGGGACTGCCGCCGCCGCGGCCAGCGCGGTGTCGTGGTCGGCGCGCGCGCGCACGGTCCCCGCGAGGGTCACAGCATCGCCGTCGACGGTCACGGTGAGCGAGTCTGCGCCGACAATGGCGTTGAGGCCGATCGCGTCGGTGACGCGCTCGGCCACGTCGTCAGCCGAGACGGGGTGCAGGACGCGCAGCCGATTGTGGACGGAAGCGACGCCGGGAACGGCCAGCGCGTCGCGCTCGGCCCGATCGCGTTGCGAGGCCAGGTCGACCAGCCCCGACAGGGTGACGTCGCCGTCGTGGACGGCGACGTCGATATCGGAGGCCCGCGCGGCCGTGTCCGCCGTGAGCGCGTCGAGCACCGCAGCTTCGGTGTCGGCGTCCGCGCGCCGGGACGAGTCGAGGAGCCCGAGACGAAGGCGGTTCGTGACGCTCTTCACGCCGGTCACGCGACGTGTCGCGCGCACGGCCTCCTCGCGCTGGACGACTGAGCCGACAGTCCCCCGGAGGGTCACGTCGCCGTCGATGGACTGCACGGAGATCTCGTCCGGGTGGACGCGCGGGTTGCCGGCCAGCGCGTCCATGATGGTTTGCTCCAGGGCGTTCATGACCATCACCGTGGTCCCGCCGCCGCGGCCGCGTCATGCGACGCGGCCGGCGGCGGGATAACGAGCGGGTATCCCGCTCAGTAGTCGACCACGATCTCGTCGTCGACGGCCCGGACCCCGGGCGCGGCCCACGCAGCGTTCACCGCTGCGTCGTGCTCGACCCAGGAGTCGACGTGGCCGGACAGCGTCACGGTGCCGTCGAAGGAGTCGATCGACAGCGCCTCGGCGTCGAGGCTGGCGTCGCGCTTGAACGCCTTCTTGATCGAGTGCCTGACCTCGTCCGGGCTGGGGTCGTCAACGGTCAGCTCAACCTCGTCCTCGAGGGCGATGACGCCGGGGACGTTGCCCGCCACGAAGTCGGCCTCGGCGCGCTGGTAGTGGAACGGGGCCATGCCGGTGAGCGTGACGATTCCGTCCTTCACCGAGGCGTCGATAGACGACGGGACCAGCGAGTCGAGCATCAGCGCCTGGAGGACGGCGCCCCGCAGGTCTGCGTCGTCGCGCCCGTAGCCATCGAGGAGTCGCACGCTGATCTCGTTGTCGACGCTCTTCACGCCGTAGACCCGCTTGGCGGCGTTGGCGGCCTCGCGCTTCTCGCGGAAGCTGCCGACCGTCCCGCGCAGCGTCACGTCGCCGTCGTCGGTCGAGACGGCGATCGC
>DASUZD010000110.1:0-4944 GCA_036377055.1 Gaiellaceae bacterium
CGAGCCGACCGCGCCGCGCTACGCGGAGCGCCTGCTCGAACTAGTGAACCGCGACGGCGCCTAGATGGCGCTCGTAGGCGCCCGTCTCGATGATCTCCACGATCTGCTCGACGGCGAACTCCAGCTCCTCGTCCGTGTTGAAGAAGTGCGGGCCTAGCCGCAGGCCCACCTCCGGCCGGTGGTCGCAGAGGATCGATCGCGCGGTGAGCTCGGCGTGCACGGCCGCGAACTCGGGTGTCAGCGCAGTCACCGTCCCGCCACGCCGAGCCGGGTCGCGCGGAGTCCCGACCTCGAAGCCAGCGCGCTCGAGCAGGCCGATCAGGAGCTCCGTCTGCTCGAGGGAGCGGCGCCGGACCCGCTCGACGCCGACCTCCTCGATCACGTCGTAGCCGGCCGTGGCCGCATAGAGAGCCGGCACGTTCGGCGTGCCCGTCAGGAACCGTGCTGCGCCCTCCGCGTACTCCAGCTCCGGCTCGAAGGAGAACGGCCGCGCGTGACCCTGCCACCCCACCAATGCCGGTTCGAGCTGCGCGGCGAGATCGGGCCGGACGTAGAGCCACCCGGCGCCCGGCCCGCCGCAGAGCCACTTGACGCTGCCGCCGACGGCGAACGACACGTCCAGCGCCGCAACGTCCAAGGGAACGACGCCCGCCGACTGGTACGCGTCGAGCACGACGTGGGCGCCGACCTCGCGCGCCCGCCGCACGATCGGCTCGACACGCTGGATCTCCCCCGTCTGGTAGAGGACGTGCGTGATCGGAACGAGCAGCGTCCGCTCGTCGATCGCGTCCACAACCCCCTCGTCGTCGGCGCACACGACGATCTCGAGCCCGCCTCGCGCGTACGCCTGGTAGAGGTACCGCACCGAGGGAAAGTTGGCCGCCTCGTAGACGATCCGGTTCCGCGGCCCGTCGAGACGGAAGCACGAGAGGACGAGCGCCTCGGCGATCGTCACGTTCTGGTGCATCGTCACGCTCCCCGGCGGCGCGCCGACGATGCGGCCGATCTGGTCGCCGACGGTGAGCGGCATCGTCCACCAGCCCTCGCCCCAGGCGCGGATGCCGCGCTCGGCCCACGTGCGCGCGTACTCGGCGACGCGATCCGCAGCCGCGGCGGGCATCGCGCCGAGCGAATGGTTGATCAGGTACGTCGTGTCGCGGAGAATCGGGAAGCGGTCACGGTAGGCGAGCAGGTCCGCCGCATCGCTGGCGCCGTCACCGCGCTCGTACACTGCTCGGACACTATCCGAGGACTAGACGAAGGAGACGACGATGAAACGAGCCGCAACCGCGGTCGTCGCAGCAGTCGCACTGGCCTGTGCAGCGCCCGCGGGCGCGACCACGCAGAAGGGGCCGACCGCGCAGAGCCTCCAGCGCCAGATCACGCAGCTCCAGGGGCAGGTGAAGAAGCTGAACAAGCAGGTCACGGCGCTGAAGAAGCAGGTCACGACCGCGACCGGCCTCGGCGCCGCGGCGCTGACGTTCTCGGTGTGCAGCACCGCCGCCACGGCCGACACGTTCACGTCGACGTTCACGGTGATCGACCAGATCGCCCAGGGGACCCAGGGGAAGACCTACATCGGCCCGCAGGCGGGGCTGAACGACCAGGGGGCCTGTCAGGCGCTGCGGATCACGCGCGCGACGCCCGCGACACCGAACCTCGGCGAGTTCTCGGCGCTGCTGGCGCTCCTCGCGCCCGGATTCGTCCGCGACACCGCGAGCGTCTTCACGCTTCGAGCAGCTCCTTGAGCCGCTGAAGGTTCTGGCGAGCCTCGCGCGCCACGCGGCCGTGCATGAGCGCGGCCGCGAGGCGCGCGGCGCCGCCGGCCTCGAGGTCGAGCCGGAAGTCGACGCGCGTCCCGTCGCCGTCCGGGGTGAAGGTGAAGACGGCGTGCGCCCGGATCGGCCCGGCCTGGCTGTCGATCCCGAAGCGTGACGGCCTCACCGCCTCGGTCACCTCGAACTTCGCTTCTTGCTGGTGGCCGGCGAAGGTCCGGATCTCGACGCCGCGCTCGACGTCGACGCGCTCGAGGCTCGACTGCCACTCGGGCGCGCGTCGAAGGTCGGCGACGAGGTCGTAGACGTCCTCCGGCGGGCGCCGGATGACGACGCTCTCCTCGATCTTCACCGGAGGGCGACCGTCGCCTCGACCTCGACCGGAATCCCGGCCGGCAGCCCGCTCACGCCGATCGCGCTGCGCGCGCAGAGGCCGCGCTCCTCGCCGTAGACCTCCACCACGAGCTCCGTGAAGCCGTTCACGACCGCGGGCTGGTCGCCGAACCCGGGCGCGGAGCGGACGAGGCCGAGCACCTTCACCCAGCGCTCGACGGCGTCGAGGCTGCCGAGCTCGTCGAGAATGCGGCGGAGAGCGAAAAGCGCGGTCACGCGCGCCGCCGCGTAGCCCTCCTCGACCGAGACGTCCGCGCCGACGACGCCGGCCTGCCCGATCGGGCCGATGCCGGAGAGGTACGCGAGCCCGTCGTGGACGAGCACCGGCCGGAGCAGCGGCCGGAACGGGAGTGCCGGGATCTCGGGGATCTCGAGCCCGAGCTCGCGGACGCGGTCGTCGGCGTTCATGGCACGCGAGCCGCGGGCGGCTGCGCCGAGGCGGGGGAGACGGGGCGAGGCGGAGGCTTCGAGTCGACGAGCACGGCCGCGGCGAGGAGGACGGCCATCGCCACCGCGCTCTCGCCGGCGAGGCTCCTCGGGAGGCGGGCGAGGATGCGGCCGTCGCCTCGCTCGACCGCGGGCACGGCGACGAGCTTGTGCAGCCCGCCCCACGCGAGCGCGACGCAGACCAGGCCGAGCTTGACGAGCAGCACGCGGCCATAGCCCTCGCTCCAGAGGTCGTGCACGTGCGGAAGCCGGAGGATGCTCAGGTAGACGCCCGCGGCGACGAGAACGGCCACGAGCACGGTCGCGAGCCGCGAGAAGCGCAGGAACGCCGTCCGCCGCAGCTCGGGCGCGGTCGGCCACACGACGGCCGAGAGCTGGACGAGCCCGCCGATCCAGATCGTCGCCGCCGAGAGGTGCAGCCAGTCGGCCAGCTCCGAGAGCCCCGACGAGCCGGCGTCCGCGGCCGAGTGGCCGGAGAGCGAAAGCCCGGAGGCGAAGCCGAGGCCGAGCAGGAGCGCCGGCCAGAGGAGGATCGTCCGCTCGGTGAGCCACGCGAGGTATAGGAACGCGCTGACGAGCGCGAAGCCGAGCGTCATCGCGATGAACGCCGTCCCGAAGCGCGTGCCGCCGGCGATAGGAGAGAGGTCGCCGTAGAGCAGCTGGCCGAACGGGAGCTGGAGCGCGTCCTCTGCCCGTAGGAGGAACGCGACGATCCCGACCTCGAGCACGCCGACCGCGCCGATCCCGGTGAGCGCGTAGAAGCGCCGCTCCGCGCGCCGGGGCAGCGGGCCGCGCACGATGAGGAGGCGGAACGCGAGCCCGCCGAGGAGGAGCGCGAGCGCGACGAAGTACGCCCAGCGGACGACGTGCTCCGTCCGTGTCGGGCCGGAGGCGCCGTAGCTCTCGGTCGGCGGCGGCGCGGCGTGCCGGACGCCGAAGGTGTAGACGCCCGCGACGACGTGCCCGTCGGCCGACATCGCGTGCCAGCGCACGGTGTAGAAGCCCTTCGGGAGCCGACGGACCGGCGCAGTGACGACCTGCTTCGCGGGGCCGGCGGAGCGGGCGGCGCCCGAGTAGAGCTTCCCGTTCGCGTCCAGCACCTCGATCGAGTTCCGGAAGACCTTCACGCCCTGGTCGAACTCGAGCCGGACCTGGGTCGGCGTCCGCTCGAGGCGCTGCCGGAAGCCGGGGCTCGTGTGGTCGAGCGTCGCGTGTGCGAACGCGGGCGCGGGCAGCGCGAGCGCGGCGAGCGCGGCGGCGACGACGACGAGGCGTCTCATCGGTGCGGCGCCCCGGCGACGGGGGAGAGGTGGCCGAAGATCGGCGCCAGGTCGCGGTCGCAGTAGAGGAAGATCGCAAGCACCACGAACGTGAGCGCGAAGCCGCTGTTCGCGACCACCGACCGGGTGCGGAACGCGCGCACGAGCGGGAACACGCTCGCGCCGAGCACCGTCCAGCCGATCAGGTGGTGCAGGAACGCCGACCGCTGGAAGAACCACGGGTTCTGCTCGTGGACGAGGAAGGCGGTTCCGGACACGACGAGCGCGAGCGGCACGGTTAGGAGCCAGAGGTCGCTCTTCAGCTTCCCCCGCACGCGGCCGAGCTCCGCGGCGCCGGCGAGCATCATCACCTGGGCCCACGCGCTGTGCGCCAGCATGTGGATCGCCGAATTCGTGAAGAACGTCATCACGGGCCACATGAGCACGCCCATCCCGAACGCGAGCCCGGGCCAGAGGTACGCCCGCCACCGCCGGCGCCGCCATACCTCCTGGCCGACGAGCGCCTCCGCGAAGAGGCAGAGGCCGAGGAAGAGGAAGCCGGTCGCGAACATCCAGTGCACCATCTCCGCCTTCGGCTGCATCAGCGGCTCCTCTCCGCGTCCTCGAGATCCTCGATCAGGCCCGGCGCGATCAGCAGGCCGAAGACGAGGCCGACGAGGACGACCCAGAGCGGCGGCTCGGAGAAGAGCCACCAGAAGCCCTGTCCGTGCGGGTGGAGCAGCGTGATCCGGTACGGCTGGACGAGCGCCCAGACCACGCCGCCGAGGCTCGTCGTCGGCCCGAGCGCCCAGACGACGCGGACGCGCCAGGTTCGCTCCGCCCGTTTCGCCTCTAGTTGATGTGCGAGTTCAGCGTTCATCGCCCTCCCGAACGGGGTCGTGGTTCAGGAGCCCGCGGGTCGGCGCGGGCTAGGCGAGCGCGGGAGGCGGCCGGCTCTCGAACGCGAGGCCGAAGAGGCGGCGCGGCGTGGAGGTCTGCGACGAGGGCCGCGGGTGCCGCGGAGGCGAGGAGCCGGAGAACTGGACGGCGCGCACGATCGCGCTCGCGTA
>DASUZD010000111.1:0-31563 GCA_036377055.1 Gaiellaceae bacterium
CCGATCACGAGGAGGCTCTCCGGCACCGTCGCGGGGAGCTCGATCCCAGCCTCGCGGAGCGCGACGAGCGCGAGCGCAGCGAGACCGCAAAAGAAGACGAGCTTGCCGAGCGCCCCGGTGTGCCAGCCGATCACGCTCAGCGTGAACGCCCCGCCCGACTCGGAGCCCGCGTACCAGTCGGTGAACGCGGAGAGCGTGAGGACAAGCCCCGAGACGAGCGTCAGCAGCTCGCCGAGGCTCCAGTGCCGGCCGCGAAACGGTGTGTCGTAGTCTCCGCCGAGCGGACGTGGCCGAGGGCTCGAAACAGGCGGTGGGAGGGGCTCGGGAGTTTGCACGTATCGCAGTATGGGGAGATTGGTCTACGAAGTCACGGTCGGTCGGGTATGGTCCAGCGGGTCTCGATGACGCAGGAAACGCACGTCTCCGACGCCGACTCAGCCTCCGGGTACGTGCAGTTCTGGACGGCCGGAGAGAGTGTCAAGGGCGAGTTTCACTGCGCTGAGTGCGGCTACGGGGTGGCGATCTTCCGAGTTCTGCCGCGGTGTCCGATGTGCGGCGGCGAGACCTGGGAGCAGGTGCCGTGGAGCCCCTTCGGCCGCGCCGGCGCCCCGCTGCGCTGAGCCCTCATAGGCCGAACAGCTGCTGAACCTCGCGCCTGGTCGCGAGCGCGAACGCGAGCGCGCAAAGGAGCAGCAGCACGAGCACGAAGGCGAAGCGAAGGCCCGCCTGACGCGAGGCGTGCGACCGGTCGAGGCGCGCCCGACGGCGCGCACGCTCCAGGCGGTATGCGCGGTCGATCGCGAACGGATCGACCGGAGGCGTCTCCGGCGCGCGAGGAGCGGCTTCGGCCACCGCGGGAGTCTACGTCTGGCACCCCGCCCGGTTCGGCCATACTGCGATCGGGTCGGTGGCGACGGAGCGCGATCAGCAGGGACGTGGCGAGGCCGGCGTGGCGCTCGGCGTCACCGGCGCGGCGCTCGACGCGTTCGCCGAGGCATCGCGCGCGTTCGCCGAAGGCTCGTCGCTCCGCGAGGTCCTCGACCGCCTCGTCGCCGCGGCGGCGCGGGCCGCGGACGCGGACGTCGCCATCGCACGCGTCCTCGACGACGACAGCCTGAGGACGCGCGCGGTGTGGGCTGCCTCGGCCGCGGTGGCCGCCGAGCTCGAGGGGTCGCGCTTCGCGGCCGCGGAGCTCGCTCGCGACGAGGAGGTGGAGCTCGAGCGGCTGCCCGAGGCCGTCCGCAGCGCGGCTCGGCGGGCGGAGGCGCGTGCGGTGCTCCAGGTGCCGATCGTGCTCGACGACCGCCCGCTCGCGAGTCTCGAGCTGCTGCGCTCGCGCGAGCCCTTCTCGCCGCACGAGCGGGCGCTTGCCCGACTCGTCGCGCAGCAGATCGGTCTCGCCGTCCGCGCCTTCGGGAGCCGGCGGGACGGTCACGACGGCGCTGCGCGGAACGGCGTGCTCGAGGTCGCGGGCGAGGCGCTCGCGGCCGGCCTGGACGAAGCGCGGACGGCCGATCAGGTGACGCGGCTCGCCGCCGACGCGGCGGGCGCTGCGGCAGCGCTGCTCTGGCGGCTCCAGGAGGACGAGCCGCCGGCGCTCGTGTCGGCGTTCGGGGTCGAGGAGGCGGACGACGGCGTCGAGACGGCGCGCGCCGCGGCCGTGCGGGCTCTCGACGACCGGCAGCCGGTCGTCGTCGAGACAGAGCTCGACAGCCTGCCGGGCGGCACCAGGGTCGCCGCAAGCCTCGCTCTGGGCCAGCCGCCGCTCGGCTCGCTCCAGCTTCTCTTCGCGCCCGGCCGCGAGCCGCCGGAGGCGCAGCTCGCGAGCCTCGCGACCTTCGCTGTGCGGGCGGCCCAGGCGCTTCGTGCGAGCGAGCAGGCGCATGCGGTCGCGGGCGAGCTCACGCGGACGCGGGCGCTGCTGACCGTGGTCGGCCAGGCGATCGCGCAGCTCTCGCTCGCGAAGACGGTCGAGGCGGCGGCCGAGCGCGTCGCCGACCTTCTCGGCGTCGAGCGGGTGGCGGTCTACCTCAGCGACGACGGACGGCTGGGCGTCGCGATCGAGGAGGGTCTCGCCGGCCCGCACCTCCGTGTTGCCGAAGCGCTGCTCGCGCTGGCGCTCGGTCCGTTCCGCGGCCGCGGGATCGTCGTCGTCGACGACGCTGCGACCGACCCGCGCCTCGTCCAGGTCGCAGACGCGGTCGCCAAGGCCGGGATCGAGGCCGCGATCGCGCTGCCGCTCGTCGTCCACGACCAGACGATCGGCCTGCTCGCCGTCTACCCCCCGCGCCGGCGCACTCCGACTGCGAACGAGTCGGCGTTCCTCTCCGCGCTCGCGGTCCAGCTCGCGGTCGCGGTCCAGAACGTGCAGCTGCACGAGAAGACGACCGAGCTCGGCGCCGGGCTCGAGCGCGCGCTCGCGTCGGAGCGTCAGAAGGCGCGGCAGCTGAACGCGCTCTACGAGATCTCGCGCTCCTTCGCCCAGACGCTCTCGCTGGAGACGACGCTCGAGGCGGTCGTGCGAACCGTCGTCGACCTGCTCGGGGTCGACGCGGCCGTGATCCGGATGCCCGACGAGCGCCGCGAGGAGCTCGTCATGCGCGCGATCCACGTCGCCGAGCCGCGGCTCGACGCGGCGGTGCGGGCGATCGTCTCGCGGCCGCAGCCGTTCGCGAAGCTCCTCGGGCGCCGGCTCTTCCGCATGGGCAAGCCGCTCTGGGTCGACGCGCACCTGGCGCAGAAGCTCGGCTCCTCGTACGAGCTGCTCGTCCCCTTCCTCGATCGCGGCTCCACGTGCGCCGTCGTCCCGGTCGCGACGCCCGGAGAGGTGCTGGCGACGCTGATGCTCCTGTCGCTCGACCCGGCGCGCCCGCTGACGGAGGAGACGGTCGAGGCGGCGATCGCCGTCGCGGCGCAGGCGGCGCTCGCGATCGACAACGCGCGCCTCTACCAGCAGCAGAAGGACTTCGCGGACACGATGCAGCGCTCGCTGCTGCCGCGCTCGGCGCCCGCGCTTCCCGGACTCGAGCTCGGGGCGATCTACGAGTCGTCGGCTCGCGTCGACGTCGGCGGCGACGTCTACGACTACATGCGGCTCGACGACCACCGAGTGGCGGTGGTGCTCGGGGACGTGACGGGCCACGGCATCGAGGCGACGGCCGACATGGCAATGGCCAAGTTCGTCTTCCGCTCGCTGGCGCGCGAGCATCCCGAGCCGGCGGACTTTCTGGCGTCCGCGAACGAGGTCGTCGTCGGCGAGATCGCTTCGGGGAAGTTCATCACGATGCTCTACCTGACGGTCGACGCGGCGCGCGGGGAGGTCGCCTGCGCCTGCGCCGGACACCCGCCGCCGCGGATCGTGGCGCCGAACGGCGTCGTGCGCGAGCTCTCGGTGACGGGGCTCGCGCTCGGGATCGAGAGCGGCCAGGCATACGACGCCGTTCGAGAGCCGCTGCCGGCGGGCGCGAGCGTCGTCGTCTTCACCGACGGCGTTCTCGAAGCGCGGCGCGACGGTGAGCTGTACGGCCTCGAGCGGCTCGACGCGCTGCTGGCGCGGGAGGCGGGGCTCGGCGCCCAGGAGCTCGCGAGCGCCGTGCTCGCCGACTGCCGCTCGTTCGCCGGCGGCGAGCTGATCGACGACTGCGCGGTCGTCGTGATCCGGCGAGTTCCGGACGCGTGACGATCGTCCTCCGCCGCGACGGCGCGCGCCCGCTTCGGATCGGCCACCGCGGCGCGCCGGCGCTCGCGCCCGAGAACACGCTCCGATCGCTCGCCCGCGCCGTCGAGCACGAGCTCGACCTGGTCGAGCTCGACGTGATCTCGACGCGGGACGGCCAGCTCGTGCTCGGCCACTCGTACGCTCTTCGCGAGCTGACGCACGGCGCCGTCCGCGGCTCGGCGCGGGCTCGTTCGCTCGAGGAGCTGCGCCGCGTCGCGCCCGAGCTGCCGACGCTCGACGAGGCGCTCGCGTTCCTGACGGCCGAAGCTCCGCACGTCGGCGTGCAGGTCGACATCAAGGAGGAGGGCTACGAGTCGCCGGTGCTCGATTCGCTGCGGCGGCACGATCTGCTCGCACGCTCCTTCGTCAGCTCGTACTTCCTGCGCAGCCTGCGCGCGGTCGCCGAGGCCGAGCCGGACCTGCCGCGATCGCTCACGTACCCGCAGGACCGCTTCGGCGTCACGCGTTCGCGCGCGCTCGTACCTGCCGTCGCTGTGGCGCTGGCCGCGTTCCGCCGTGCGCTGCCGTACCGGATCGGAGGCTTGCTCGCCCGTTCCGGCGCGTCTGCGGCGACGCTGCACTACGCGCTCTGCTCGCGCGCGGTCGTCCAGGGCTGCCACGCGCGCGGCGCCGCCGTCCTCGCTTGGACCGTGGACGACCCGAATGTCCTGCAAACGCTGGCCCGCGCAGGGGTCGACGGTATGATCACGAACGACCCGCGGATCTTCGATCTCGCACTCACGTGAAGCGCTGGGGCCTCGTCACCGCTCTCCTCGTCTGCTGCCTCGCCGCGGGGCTGGCTGCGGCCGTCGTCGCCACGGGCGCCGTCCGTCCGGGCGACACGACGACGAGCATCGCGACGACGACCAACGAGCCGACCGTCACGCTCCCGACGACGACGACGGAGGAGCAGCCGATCGCCCCGGGCGTGACGATCGGCGGGGTCGCGGTCGGCGGCATGACGCCGACCCAGGCGTACGAGGCCGTCACGAACGCCTTCGACCGGCCGCTCGTCCTCCTCGTCGGCCGGCACCGCTTCAGCGTCCCGCCGGGCCGCTTCGGCGCCGTCGCGTACGTGCTGCGCTCCCTCCAGCGCGCCCGTCTCGCGCCGGCAGGCGCCTCCGTCCGGCTCGACGTCGGCGTCAGCCCGCAGCGCGTCGGCGCCTGGCTCCGCGCGGTCGGCCGCCGCGTCGACCGCAAGGTCGTCGACGCACAGCTCTCGCTGCGGAACCTCAAGCCGTTCATCACACGCGAGCGGATCGGCTTCCAGTTGCTCGAGCGACAGGCCTCGGCCACGATCCGGCGCGCGATCCAGGCGAACGTCCGCTCGCCGATCCGGCTGCCGACGAAGACGCTCGAGCCGACGGTGACGCGGCGCGACTTCGGCCCCGTGATCGTCATCCACCGCGGGCCGAACCTGCTCGACCTCTACAACGGGATGCGGGCGTGGCGCGAGTTCGGCGTCGCGACCGGCCAGAACCAGTACCCGACCCCGCTGGGCCTCTTCCAGATCGTCGTCAAGTGGCGCAACCCGACGTGGTACCCACCGAACTCGCCCTGGGCGGCCGGCCAGCAGCCGATCCCGCCGGGGCCCGGGAATCCGCTCGGCACGCGCTGGATGGGACTCTCCGCGCCGGGAGTTGGGATCCACGGCACCTACCAGGACGGCTCGATCGGCTACTCCGTCTCGCACGGCTGCATCCGCATGCACATCCCGGACGCGGAGTGGCTCTTCAACCACGTCGAGATCGGGACTCCCGTCTACATCGTCTCGTCGTAGATGGCGAGGGCGCTCAAGCTCGGCGCGCAGGGGCTCGCGCTCGCGGGCGTCGCGGGCTTGCTCGCGCTCCTCGTCTGGAGGGTCGTCCACCACCCGGGGGCGAAGCTCAACGCGGCGATCGCGCACGGAAAGAAGCCGGCCGCGCCGAACTTCATCCTCCCGCGGCTCGAAGGGCAAGGCAAGGTCTCGCTCGCGTCCTACCGCGGGAAGGCGGTCGTGATCAACTTCTGGAACGCGTACTGCGTTCCGTGCAAGGCCGAGGCCCCGATGCTGGAGCGCGCGTGGCAGAAGTGGCGCGGCCAGGGGGTCGTCTTCCTCGGCGTCGACTTCGAGGACTTCACCGGCGACGCGCGCCGGTTCGCGCGGAAGCACGGCATGACCTACCCGCTCCTGCACGACTCGCGCCGGTCGGTCGTCGACCTCTACGGGCTCACCGGCTATCCGGAGACGTTCTTCGTCGACCGGCGCGGCCGGCTCGTGGGCAAGCACTTCGCCGGCCAGATCTCGAAGTACTCCGACCTGGAGGCGAACATCCGGGTCGCGCTCCGCACGTGAAGGCCGTCGTTCTCGCCTTGGGGCTGGCGCTGGCGCTGATGCTCGCGGCGCCGGCCGTCGCCGGCGACCGTCACCCCTCGCAGGCGAAGCTCGAGGGCGAGGTCATGTGCCCCGTCTGCCACACGACGCTCGACCAGTCCGACTCGCCCGTCGCGCGGCACATGAAGGCGTTCATCGGCCGTCGGATCCGCGCCGGCGACAGCGAGTCCGAGATCAAGGCGAAGCTGGTCGCGAGCTTCGGCCCGGCCGTGCTCGCCGAGCCGCCGAGGCACGGGTTCGCGCTGCTGGCGTGGCTGCTGCCGATCGGCGGGATCGCCCTCGGCGCGCTCGCGCTCGGTTTCGCCGCCTGGCGCTGGAGCCGTGCGCGCGAGCCATCGCCGGCGCTCGCGGGCGGCCTCGTCCTCGATCCCGAGCTCGACCGCCGGCTCGACGACGAGCTGCGCCGGTTCGAGTAGCAGACGGGATGCTCGGTCAGATCCCCGTCGCGTTCGCCGCCGGGCTCGTCTCCTTCCTCGCGCCGTGCGTGCTGCCGCTCGTGCCAGGCTACCTGTCGGCCGTGTCGGCGGTCGACCCGTCGCGCCTCGCCGACCGGAGCGCCTCGCGCCAGGTCGTCGTCTCGAGCATCCCGTTCGTGCTCGGCTTCACGGCCGTGTTCGTCGCGCTCGGGACGGGCGTCGCCGCAGCCGGCGGGCTGCTTTCGTCGACCTCGCAGCAGGAGATCGCCGGCTTCGTGGTGGTCGTCTTCGGGCTCGCGTTCATGGGGCTTCTGCCCTGGCCGGAGCGGCTCGTCGCCCCCGGACTGCTGAGCGGCGCGCGCCGGACGCACTCGAACGTCCTGCTCGGCGGCGCCTTCGGCGTCTGCGCCGCGCCGTGCATCGGCCCGGTGCTCGCGTCCATCCTCGCTCTCGCGGGCTCGACGAGCACCGTCCTCCAAGGCTCCGTGCTCCTGCTCGCCTACTCGGCCGGCCTCGCGGTTCCGTTCCTCGTGACCGGCGTCGCGTTCGCACGCGCGATGAGCGCCTTCCGCTGGCTCCGCGACCGCTACCGGGCGATCCAGTTCACGAGCGGTGTCGTGCTGGTCGCGATCGGCCTGCTGCTCTTCTTCGACCGCTTCTGGTGGCTCCGATCGGGGCTCGACCGGCTCTTCGGCGGCTAGACCCGCGGCGCGGGCAGATCGAGCGACCCGGCGGCGACGGTCGCACGCGCCTGCCGCACCTGCTCGAGGACGGACTCGACGTCGACGCCGCGGTGCACGGGCGCGTACGGCCCGAGCCGCCGCGCCGCCTTCTCGAGCTGCCGCTCGCAGCCGACACGTTTGCCGCGCCCGGCCTGGTACCACGCGACGGCGACGTGCACGAGCCCCTGGTAGAAGTCGCGCTCGTCGCGCGCGGCCGCCCGCCACGCGAGCTCGAGCTCCTCGTGCGCGGCGAAGAACTCGCCGGCGCGGATCAGCTCGAGCCCCCGCGCGAAGTACGCCTCTTGAGACTCGTTTGACAGGGGTTTACGCTCCAGAGGCCATGGCCACGATCCTGCTGGCGGGCGTCGACCTGTTCTTCAGGGCCAAGCTCGAGGGCCTGCTGGCGGGGCATCGGCTGATCACGACGGACGGCGTCGGCGAGCCCGAGCTCGTGATCGCGGACATCGCGCGGGTAGATCCCGAAGAGGTTGCAGACGCATATCCCGAGGTGCCGATTATCGGCTTTACGAACCACACCGACACCGCCGGATTGCGAGCGGCGAAGGCGGCTGGATTCGACCAGGTAATGGTCAAATCGGCGCTGGACGAGCGCGCCCGGAACCTCGTCGAGGAGATGATTGCCTCGGTAGAGTAGGCCGGCCTTGACGTACATCATCGCCGAGCCGTGCATCGACATCAAAGACCGCTCGTGCGTCGACGTCTGCCCAGTCGACTGCATTCACGAAGCCGATCGCATCCTCGTCATCGACCCGGAGGAATGCATCGACTGCTTTGCCCCGTCCGAGGAACTCGTCACGTCGTGGGGGATCCGGTCGTTCGCGGAGCTCGAGAACCAATTCTGCCGCGTTCTGACCGATGCCGGCTTCAAGCCGGCCGTGGTCAAGCGGTTCCGGCGGAAGACGCTCGTGAGCGTCGAGCTTGCGCCGGCGTTCGAGGAGCGCGATCGCTACGGGGGGACGCGTCTGACGACCCGGAATGGGTCGCGCTTCCGCCGAAGCGTCCGCGCGACGCCGACTCATAGCTGGCTTCTCGCCGACGGCGAGCGAACGGACTCGCTCGCTGCCGGCCAGTTCGTGCCGGCGATGCGGGCGGTGCCGAAGCGCGACTCGGAGAGCTACCGGCTGGGCGTCCTGCACGGGCTCGTCTTCGGCGACGGGAGCTGGAACAAGCAGGAGATCCGCTCGGGCGAGCATCTGCACTACGTCCAGCTCTACAGCGAGCGCTTGGCGCGCTTCAAGGACTACTTCGACCAAGTGAACTTCTCGCGGTGCCTCGACGTGCATCCGGGGTACGTCGGGACGGGCGTCGTTCGCGCGCCGGTCAACCTGAAGCGACAGCTGCCGGAGACGGCCGACCCGGAGTACATCACCGGCTTCGTGGACGGCTGGCTCGCAGCCGACGGCGATCCTGTCAAGGCTGGGTCGTGGCGGATCCGATCGACCGACCACGAGGCGCTCGCGTGGCTCGAGCAGGTGGCGCTGATCGCGGGATACGTCGCGGTCGGCTCGGGCGAGGAGGGCAATCGCGAGACGAACTTCGGCGTTCGGAGCCGCCCGATCCGCTGGCTGTACCTCGCGACCCGCGAGGTGTTCTGGCGCGTGACGAGCGTCGAGCGCGAGGACGCCGAGGAGGCGGACACGTTCTGCGCCGTCGTGCCGGAAAAGCACGCCTTTACGCTGGCGGGGGGCATCTACACCGGCAATTGCGGGGCATGCGAACCGGAGTGCCCGGTCGAGGCGATCTTCCCGGAGGACGCGCTGCCCGACAAGTGGGAGCCGTTCGTCAAGATCAACTACGCGTACGGGGACGGCATGGACGTCGTGAACCGGCTCACGGACGAGTACGCGACCGAGCACAACGTCCAGAACCCTCCGCTCGAGTAGCCCGCGCGGCGGCGCCCAGTGCGCGATCACCGGCGTCCGTTCGGGCCAAGTCCGAGGGCCTGACCCCCGGTCATGGCCCGTCGAGACAGACGGCCGAAACGCCGTCCGCGCGCCAAACCGCCCAGGCAAGCGATCGCTTGGCCTCTTTGGACCGGTCCGAGGGCCTGACCCCAACCTCGTTTCGCCGCGCAGGCGGCGGGAACCCCGGTCCAAACGACCGAGGGGGGTTCGGCGATGCCGCAGGAAGCCTGGAGCGCCAAGCGCGAGCGTCAGTACGAGCACATCGAGGAGAGCCTGGAAGAGCGGGGGACGCCGAAGGGGCGAGCGAAGGAGATCGCTGCGCGAACCGTCAACAAGGAGCGCGCGCGGACCGGCGAAGCGAAGCAGTCGTCGAAGCTCTCCCGCACCGACATCTCGTCCGGACGGCGTGGCGGCCAGCGGTCGGGGACAAGCCGGCCCAAGGGCCGGACGCGAGATCAGCTCTACAACGAGGCGCGGAAGCTCGGGATCGAAGGCCGCTCCAAGATGAACAAGGCCCAGCTGGAGCGCGCCGTCGAACGAAAGAAGTCGTAGGCGTAACCCATCGCCCCGTGGGTACCCTCGGGACGTGAACCCGAAGACGCTCGACCATGTCGCGTACTGGGTCGTGGACCGCGACGCGCTCGTGGACTTCGTCACGACGCACCTCGGGATGCACGTCATCGACCGGACCGACCGCTTCACGCTCGTCGGCTCCGACGCGCGTCACGGCAAGCTCACCTTCTTCGAGGCCGACGGGCCACGTGATCAGGGTGCGCTGAAGCACGTGGCGCTCCGCGTCAGCGATCTCGACGAGGCGCTCGCGGCGCTGCCGGGCGACGCGCGTGTGGAGCGCGTCGACGGTGCGGCCTACTTCGACGTCGCCGAGGACGTTCGCCTCGGGCTCGTCGAGGCGCCGACCGACGTCGAGTACGACCTCGACCATGCCGCGCTCTTCGCGACCGATCCCGCGGAGGCCGCACGCACGTATCGCGGGCTCGGCTTCAACGAGGCGGAGCCGGGGAAGTCGGGCGCGCCGCGCGTCGAGGTCGGGGGCGCGTTCGTCGAGTTCCACGCCGGGAAGCCGGGCGATCCGGAGCGGCCGCTCCTGAATCATCTCGCCGTCCTCGTCGACTCGGCCGACGAGCACCTCGCGGAGGCGCGGGACGCGGGCGTCGAAGTGGACGATGTGGTCGACGCGGCGAACACCTACGCGATCTTCTTGCGCGGGCCCGATCGCGTCCGCATCGAGTACGTCGAGCACAAGCCGACCTTCTCATTGACCTAGCCGTCGCCGGGGGCGGGATGGCCGGCTTGGTGGCCGCCGCGCGCGTGCGCGAGCTCGGGGCCCAAGCGGTCGTGTTCGAGAAAGGGACGCGGCCAGGCGGGTCGATGCTGCTCTCGAGCTGCGTGATCTGGCGCCATCGGTCGTGGGACGAGCTCCGCGCCGAGTGCGCAGGAGGCGACGAGCGGCTCCAGGGCCTCGTGTGGGAACGGCTGGACGGCGCGATCGAGTGGCTCGAGTCGCTCGGGGCGCCGGTCGTCGCCCCCGAGACGGGCAACCCGCGGACGATCGGCAAGCGCTTCGAGCCGACGGGCTTGACGGAAGCGCTCGTCCGACGCGCGGGCGAGATCCGGCTAGGGGCGCCGCTTCGGGACGTGGACGGGCCGCTCGTCCTCGCGACCGGCGGCTTCCAGGGCTCGCGGGAGCTCGTCGAGCGGCACATCGCGCCGGCCGCGCCGCTGCGGCTGCGGGCGAATCCGTGGAGCGCGGGCGACGGCCTTCGGGCCGGGCTCGCGCGCGGCGCCGCTCTCTCGGCAGGCATGGACGAGTTCTACGGCCGCAACATGCCGGACGCGGCCTTCACCGAGGCCGAGTTCGTCCCGCTCGCGCAGCTCTACGGCCGCTTCGCGCGCGCGTTCGACGAGAACGGCGAGGAGTTCTTTCCGGGCGAGGTCTCGTGGTCGGAGAACGACCTCGTCCAGGCGACGGCGCGGCGGCCGGGAGGGCGCGCGTGGTACGTGCTCGACGAGGCAGCGCTCGAGCAGCGGGTGCGGGAGCGGACGGTCGCGGAGATGGTCGCGCTCGCGCCGACCGCCGTCGCGCCGGACGAGCTGCCCTTTCCGGCGCCGCCGGGCGCGAGGGTGGCGGTGCGGGTGGCCGCGGCGATCACGCACACGATCGGCGGCCTGCGGATCGACGACCGCGCCCGGGTGCTGCGCCAGGACGGCACCGCGATCGAGGGTCTCTACGCGGCAGGCGTCGACGCCGGCGGCATCGCCACCGGCGGCTACGCGAGCGGCCTCGCCGCAGCGCTCGTCCTCGGGCTCGCCTCTGCCGAGGATGCCGTGCATTAGCCTGGCGTCTAACAGATTTAGCCTACAAAGTTTTTAAAATTATCTAACAGATAACGTCCCATCGCGTACAATCACGCTATGATCCGGTCTGTGACGCAGGACGAAACGCGAACCGCGATCGAGAGTATTGCCCGCCTCCGCACGGCCGAACGTGCTGCCGACGCTGGCACGCGCTCTCAGATCGCCAGCGCGCGGAGATTCCTCGAACGTCTCGTGGGGCCAACGGTGCGACCCGCTGATGCAGCGCGCGTTCTCGGAGTAAGCCGGCCGTCGCTGAAACGGTGGATCGACAAAGGCGAGATCGCCACGGTCCGAACGCCGACGGGGCGGCGTGAGGTTCCAGTCTCCGAGCTCGTGAGCTTGTTGGAGGAGCTGAACCAGACCGAAGCTCGTGAGGGTCGCCCGCTCGGTCGCGTCCTCCGAGAGCGCCGCCGTCGTGCGGAGGAGGGAGTGGACATCGATCGCCTGCTTCCACGCCGCCGTTCACGCGACCACCGCGTGCCCGAGTTGCAGGCGCTCGCGTACCACCGTCTCGTCGCTGAGCGATTGGACGAAAAGCTCGTCGAGGAGGCGCGCGAGCGCTTGAGCGAGTGGCGGGAGGAGGGCCGCATCCATCCCACCTGGGAGGAGCGGTGGAGAGGTCTCCTAGCACAGCCGATTTCCCGCATCGCCGAGATTCTCAGCGCGGATACGAAAGCTGCCCGCGCGCTCCGGCAAACCTCCCCGTTCGTGGGCGTACTGACCGAGCACGAACGGCGGCGTCTCGTTCGTGCCGTCGAGGAGCGTGCAGCCAGTTGAGGCGCGAACACTTCGAACACGTCGTAAAGGCTGCCGCGGATGTAGTCGAGGACGAGATCGTCGTGATTGGCAGCCAGGCGATCCTGGCGTCGTACCCAACCCCGCCGGCATCGCTGCTCGAATCGATGGAGGTCGACGTTTACCCTCGACAGTCTCCGGAACGCGCGGCCGAGATCGACGGCGCTCTCGGCGATGGCTCGCCGTTTCACGTCACAAACGGTTACTACGCGCAGGGCGTAGGCCCCGAGACTGCAAAGGCGCCTGCGGGTTGGGAGGAGCGGCTCATCAAGGTCGAGCTCCCGCCCTTCCGACGCGACGATCCGCCTGTGATTGCGTGGTGTCTTGAACCGCACGACCTCGTTCTCGCGAAGCTCGTGGCAGGGCGAAGCCACGATCGCGCGTTCGCGCTCGAAGCCATCCGGGCGGGCCTCGTCGATCCCGAGCGACCGGCTAGGCGTCGATCTGCTGCCTATCCGACGCGATGCGGTTCGTGCGGAGCTCGATGGAATGCTCGCTCGAGTCGAACGCGAAAGAGAAGACCTCTAGCGCTGGAGGTAGACGCAGCGACGGTCGTCGCCGGGAAGCGGCGACGGCGCGAGCTTCGTCACGCGCAGCTTCTCGCCTTCGTGCTCGACCTCGGTGCCGGGCGCCGGCGGCTCGCCTTCGCGCTCCGTCAACCGGTAGCCCGAGGTCGTCCAGACGAACGCGAGGTAGCCGTTCCTCCCGCTCCCCTCGCTCCCCTCCGACACGCGCGCGATCTTAGAGCCTGGGGCGCCGTATCGGTCGAATCGGCTCGACCGGCCGCTGCAGACGGACGCGGCGGGCGAGGCCCGCACGTCCTGACGGTCGGCGCCGCCGAGTCGGCGCCTCAGCTTCGCTCGGCGTAAGGCGGCAGCAGCACCTGGACGGTCGTGCCGCCGTCCGCGCCCTGCTCGACCGCGAGCTGGCCGTGCAGCGTCCGCACGCGCTCGGCGATCGCCTCGAAGCTCGCCCGCCGCCGCTCGCCGGGCGCGTCGTCCGAGACCACCGCCTCGTAGCCGCCGTCCTCCTGGGCGCGGATCGTGACCGACATTCGGGACGGCGGCCCGCGGCGGATGGCCTGGGTCAGCGCCTCGCGGATGATCTGGTAGAGCGCGACCTGGGCCTTCTCCGTGAGCGCCTCCGCCGCCGCGACGTCGACGTCGATCTGGATGCGGTGCGACAGGCCGGCGCTCTCCGCGAGCGCGGTGACGGCGGTGCCGAAGCCCTGGTCGCGGAGGACGACGGGCTCGAGGCTGAAGGACAGGTCGCGCAGGGACCGGATCGTGTCGCGGTGGCGCGTGAGCGCGCTGTCGAGCACGCGCTGCGCCTCCTCGAGGCGGCCGGCCTCGATCGCGCCCGTCGCGGCGTCCAGCATCAGCGCGATCCCGGACAGGGACTGGACGACGCTGTCGTGGAGCTCGTTCGCGAGCCGCCGGCGCTCGTCCTGCTCGGCCGTGATCAGCTGCTCCGAGAGCCGCGCGCGCTCGGTCTCGCGGGTCTCGGCCTCGGCCAGGAGCTGCGCGTTGTCGGCGGCGCGCGCGGCGAAGTCGGCGAGCACGGCCGCTCGGACCAGGTCGCCGCGTCGGAATGGCCGCTCGCGCTCGAGGCAGAGGGTGGCGATCGCGCGGTCGCGCGCGCGGAGCGGCAGGGTCGCCTGGTTGCCGTTCGGCGCGGGCGGCTCGTCGCCGGGCGGGAGCAGCCGCCCGCGCGCGCCGAAGAGCTGCTCGGCCTGACGGCGCGCCTGCTCGAGCACCTGCGCGGGATCGAGCGTGGAGGCGATCGCGCCCATCGACTCCACGAGCGACTCGAGGAAGCTCGCCTGCGCCGACAGCTCGTCCTCGACCCGCTCGTGCCGGCTGCGCTCGCCGACGATCAGGTAGAGCGCGAGCGCGGCCGCTGCCGCGAGCGCGGTGACGAGCGCGCCCAGCGAGAGCGGGTCGAGCGAGCTGAACCCCGCGAGCACGAGCGCGGCCACGGCGAGCATGACCGCGGCTGCGAGGAGGCCGCTCCTAGTCGATGATGGCTTCGCGAAGCGCAATCGCGACGGCGTGGGTGCGGGTGTCCGCCTCGAGCTTGGCGAGGATGTGCCGCACGTGGCTCTTGACCGTCTCCTGGCTGATGAAGAGGCGCCCGGCCACGTCCGCGTTCGACATGCCGTCCGCGAGCAGCTGGAGGATCTCGCGCTCGCGGGAGGTCAGCATGTCGTCCTTGTCCTTGCCGGTCAGGAACGCGGGCATCAGCGCGGGGTCGACGTAGCCGTCGCCGGCCGCGACTTTCTCGATCGCGCGCAGCAACGTCTGGTGCGGGGCCTCCTTCAGGATGTAGCCCTTCGCGCCGGACTCGAGGCCGCGGCCGAGCAGCGAGCGCTCGCTGTACGCCGTGAAGATCAGGACCGCGGTCTCGGGCAGCTTCTCCGCCAGGACCTTCGTCGCCTGGAGCCCGTCCATTCCGGGCATGCGCACGTCCATGATCACGACGTCCGGCCGGCGGCGCTCCGCGAGCGCGACGGCGCTCGCCCCGTCCGCCGCCTCGCCGATCACGCGGATGTGCGGCGCGCGCGAGAGCGAGAGCCGCAGTCCCTCACGCACCACCTCGTGGTCGTCGACGATGAGGCAGGTGATGTCGCCGCCGGTCGACACTCCCCGCGGATTCTAAGCCTGGCCCCGGTCGCCGCTTCGCTCAGACGGCAAGCGCGAGCTGCTCGGGCGCGGCGGGAGGTTCGAGCCTGAGCGCGCGTCGATCGGCGATTTCGACCTCGCGCGCGAGGTCGGCGACGCGCGTTCGAATCGGCTTGACGTGCTCGCTGCCGAGGTACGCGCGGCTCGCGTAGAGCTGCTCGTAGCGCTCAAGCTCCTCGGGCCAGTCGCGCGCGAGGCTCTCGAGGAAGTGCTCGCGCGTGCCGGGGCGCAGGAAGAGGACGTTGGCCCAGACGCCGCAGGCGCCTGCGTCGCGCGCGGCGCGGACGACCTCCGCGAGCTGCTCCGGGCGGTCGGAGATCCCGGGGAGGATCGGCGCCATGCCGACGGAGGCGCGGACGCCGGCGGCGACGAGCTTCTCGAGTGCGCGGAGGCGTTGCCTCGGCGGCGCGGTTCCCGGCTCCGTCTTTCGCCAGACCTCGACGTCGAGCGTCGGCACGGAGAAGGTGACCGACACGTTCGCGCGCCGGGCCGCTTCCGCGAGGACGTCGACGTCGCGCACGATCATCGGGCCGCGCGTGATGAGGCTGAACGGGTTCGACGCCTCGGCGAGCGCCTCGAGACACGCGCGCGTGACGCGGTAGCGGCCCTCGGCGGGCTGGTACGGATCGGTCGCTGCGCCGATCGCGACGGATTCGCCTTGCCACGACGGCCGCGCGAGCTCGCGGCGCAGCACCTCTGCGACGTTCGTCTTGACGCGGATCGAGCGCCCGTAGCGGTCGTCCGAGGGTCGGTCGGAGCGGTGCTCGAAGTGCCGGACGTAGCAGAAGGTGCACCGGTGGACGCAGCCCATGTACGGGTTCAGCGACCACTTGAACGCCATCCCCTTGACGCGGTTCAGGGCGCTGCGGCAGGGCTCCTCGCGATACTCGACCCGCTCCACCAGCAGGGATTCTAGAACATACGTTTGCTCCATCGTCGACCTGTCGGCCGGGGCCACGGCCAGGGTCAGACCCCGGCCGTGTCCCGGCGAGACGCTGGTGCCAGGTTTGATACGGCCGTGGAGGAGGTCGTCGACGGAATCGGGCGGATCACGCTGCGATTGCCGACCGGGCCAAGGCACGTTCATTGTTACCTCGCGGACGGGACGCTTTTCGACACGGGGCTCGGGCTCGGCGACGTCGACTGGAGCGGGCTCGGGATCGAGCGCGTCGCGATCACGCACTTCCACCCGGACCACGTCGGCGGCGCGGCTGCGGCCGCCGCGGACGCGCACGTCACGGTTCACCAAGGAGCGCTTGACTACGCGCAGTGCGAACGCGTCTGGGGCACCCGCGACTGGCCGGAGCGGATGGCCGCGTGGTTCCGGCGAAACGGCGTCCCGCCGCCCGTCGCCGACGAGCTGATCGAGCAGGGACACGCGTTCGCGCCGTTCATCTCGTACGCGCGCAATCCAGAGCGGCTCGAGCACGGCGACCACGTCGCGGACTGGGAGGTCGTCGCGCTGCCGGGCCACGCCGACGGGCACATCGGCTTCCTCCGCGACGGCGTGCTCGTCGGTGGCGACCACCTGCTCGCGGAGATCAGCCCGGCCGTCGGGCTCTACCCGAAGAGCCGGCCCGACCCGCTCGGGGACTACCTCATTTCGCTCGAGCGGACGATCGAGCTCGCGCCGCGTCTCGTCCTCCCGGGCCACGGCGAGCCGATTCGCGACCCCGCCGCGCGCGCCCGCGAGCTGCTCGACCACCACGCGCGTCGGCTCAAAGAGACCGCGGCGGCACTCAGCGCCGCCCCGCAGACTGCGTTCGACGTCTCGCTCGCGCTCTTCGGCGCCGAGCTCGCCCCCACGCAGCGGCGCTTCGCGGTCGCGGAGACGCTGTCGCACCTCGAGCGACTCGTCGCAGAGGGCCTCGCTCGACGCGACGAGGACGGCCGGTTCGTTTCCTATACTGAGCCGTAGTTGCAGGACGAGATCCCGCCTAGTACCAGCGCCCCGGGGGTCGGGGCATGAGCCTTTTCCTCGAGCTCGTCGCAGTCGCGGCGTTGATTCTCCTGAACGCGTTCTTCGTCGCTGCGGAGTACGGCCTCGTCACGTCGCGGCGGACGCGAATCGCCGAGCTCGAGCACCAGGGGAACCGCCGCGCGCGGACGGTGCTCCAGATCGTGAGCGACCCCCCGCACTTCATCGCCGCGATGCAGCTCGGCGTTACGCTCACGAGCCTGGCGATCGGCGCGCTCGGCGAGCACGCGCTCGCACACGCGTTCGACCCTGTGATGTCGACCGCCGTCGCCGTCGTCCTCGCGTACCTCGTCCTGACCTTCCTCCACGTCGTGATCGGCGAGCTCGTCCCAAAGGGCGTCGCGCTCGGCCACTCGGAGACGGTGGCGCTTGCGGTCTCCGCGCCCGTTCGAGGCTTCTTCGTCCTCTTCCAGCCGCTGATTTGGGTTCTCCAGCGCGCGACCGAGCTCGTCCTCCGCGCGCTCGGGCTCGACCCTCCCGGCGCCGAGCGAGAGGCCCACTCCGAGGCCGAGCTGAAGATGCTGCTCAACGTCTCGGCCGAGTCCGGCGAGATCGAGCAGGACGAGACGGAGATGCTCTACAAGGTCTTCGACTTCGCCGACAAGGAGGCCTCGGACGTGATGGTCCCGCGGCCCGAGGTCGTCGCAGTCTCCGTCGAGATGCCGCCGGAGGAGGCGCTCACGGCCGTGATCGACTCGCCGTTCACGCGCTACCCCGTCTTCCGGGAGTCGCTCGACGACGTCGTCGGCATCCTCCACGTCCGCGACCTGATCAAGGCGATGCACGACCGGGGGCTCGCGTCCGTCCGGCTCGAGGAGCTCGTCCGCGACGCCTACATCGTCCCGGAGACGAAGGACCTCGCGGCGCTCCTGACGGAGTTCCGCCGCACGAATCAGCACATGGCGATCGTCGTCGACGAGTACGGAGCGATGGAGGGGATCGTCACGCTCGAGGACCTGCTCGAGGAGATCGTCGGCGAGATCGAGGACGAGTTCGATCTCCCCGACGAGTCGATCGAGCAGGTCGACGAGGACACGATCCTGATCGGCGGCACCTTCCCGATCGACGACTTCAACGAGCGGTTCCGGACCGAGCTCCCCGTCGAGGACTACCACACGATGGCCGGGTTCGTCTTCGGCCTGCTCGGGCGCGCGCCCGAGCCGGGGGACGAGATCTCGCACGACGGGATGCGCTTTGAGGTCATGGAGGTCGAGGGCTCGCGAATCGATCGGCTCGCGGTGACGTTCGAGCAGCGGCGCCGCGAGCGCGAGCGCGACGAGACGGCGGGACGGGAAGCGCCGCTCGAGCAACGCTCCGACGGATAGGTTAAGCGCGGAAACGGGCCGCTCGGCCTATTGAACTCGCCGACGTGGAGCGGTAGCGTCGCGGCGGGCGGGGTCGGTCGAATTCAAAGGAGGGCACTTGAAGAGGTTCCGCACCGCATTTCTCATCGCCGCGCTCACGGCGCTCGTGGTCGCGGCAGCCGCGTCCGCGCGGCACGAAGGGAGCGCCGCGAAGGCCGCGTCGATCCAGGCCTGCGCGCTGCTGCCCGACACCAAGTCCTCGACGCGTTACACGCTGTTCGACGCGCCGTACCTCTCGAAGGCGTTCAAGGCCGCAGGCGTCTCCGCCCAGGTCTTGAACGCGCATGCCGATCCGCAGAAGCAAAAGTCGCAGGCCCAGCAGTGCCTGGCGCAGGGCGCGAAGGTGATCCTGCTCGACCAGCTCGATCCCGCGTCGGGCGCGTCGATCACAAACCTCGCCGTCGGCCAGGGCGCGAAGGTCATCGACTACGACCGCCTCGTGGTCGGCAGCAAGGCCTCCTACTACGTGTCGTTCGACAACGTCAAGGTCGGCAAGCTCCAGGGCCGGGGCCTAGTCTCCGCGCTCAGGGCGAACGGCAAGTACGGGAGCAAGCCGGTGATCGCCGAGCTGAACGGCGACATCAAGGACAACAACGCGAAGCTGTTCAAGTCGGGCTACGACTCGATTCTCGGCCCGCTCTACAAGAACGGCACGTTCAAGAAGGCCACGGCCGGCGACCAGTGGACGCAGTGGGATCCGATCAAGGGTCGCCAGATCTTCGACCAGATCCTCGCGCGGAACGGGAACAAGATCGACGGCACGCTGGCCGCGAACGACGGTCTCGCCGGCGCGGTGATCGCGTCGCTGAAGGCCCACGGCCTGAAGCCGATCCCGCTCACCGGCCAGGACGCGACGCCGACGGGCGTGCAGTTCATCATCGCGGGCTGGCAGAGCGGAACCGTCTACAAGTCGGTCCGCAAGGAGGCGAACGCGGCCGCCGCAGCGGCGATCGCGATCGTCAAGGGCAAGAAGGTCCCGGGCGTGAACAGCTCGGTCAGCGGCACGAAGTCGATCCTGCTGACCCCCGTCTGGATCACGAAGGCGAACTACAAGCTCCTCTTCACGGAAGGGTTCCTGAAGCGGGGCCAGGTCTGCAACGGTCAGTACGCGAAGTACTGCAAGTAGGAGACCGACTGCGGTGGAGGCGTTCTCGCGACGCCTCCACCGTGGTACAAACCCCGGGTGAACGAGACCGCGGCTCCGACGCTCGAGCTCCGCGAGGTGTCGAAGAGCTTCGGTGCCGTCCAGGCGCTCGACCGCGTGGACTTCGAGGTTCGCGACGGCGAGGTGATGGCGCTCGTCGGGGACAACGGCGCCGGCAAGTCGACGCTGATCAAGTGCGTCGCGGGCATCTACTCGATCGACGACGGCGAGATTTGCTTCGAGGGCGAGCACGTCACCATCCACGGCCCGAAGGACGCCGCGAAGCTCGGGATCGAGGTCGTCTACCAGGACCTCGCGCTCTGCGACAACCTCGACGTCGTCCAGAACATGTACCTCGGGCGCGAGTCGCACGACCCGCTCTTCCGGCTCCGAGAGGCGCCGATGGAGCAGCGAACGACCGAGACGCTCAAGTCGCTCGCGGTCACGACGATCAGATCCGTGCGGCAGCCGGTGGCGACGCTCTCGGGCGGTCAGCGACAGTCGGTCGCGGTGGCGCGCGCGGTGCTCTGGAACAACCGCGTGGTCTTCCTCGATGAGCCGACGGCCGCGCTCGGGGTCGCGCAGACGCGGCAGGTGCTCGACCTCGTCAAGCGCCTCGGGCAGCAGGGGCTTGCGGTCGTAATTGTCTCGCACAACCTGAATGACGTCTTCGAGGTCGCCGACCGGATCACCGTGCTCAGGCTCGGCCACAACGTCGGCGTCTACGAGCGGAAGGCGACAACGCAGCAGGAGATCGTCCAGGCGATCACGGCCGGGGCGATCTCGACAACGGCCGCAGAGGTCGAGGCTTGAGCACGGCGGCGCCGGTCGAGGTCCAGGCCGCCGCCGGCGAGGACGCGAGCCTCGGGGCGGTCCTCCGCGGGCGCTGGGAGGCGTTCAAGGGCGGCGACGTCGGCAGCCTGCCCGTGATCGTCGGGATCATCGCGATCACCGCCTTCTTCACGTCGAAGACGAGCATCTTCTTCAGCGCGGTCAACTTCACGAACCTGATCGGGCAGATGGCCGGCGTGACCGTCATCGCTGTCGGCGTTGTGTTCGTTCTGCTGATCGGCGAGATCGATCTCTCGATCGGCTTCGTCAGCGGCATCGCCGGGGTCATCGTCGCCGAGCTCCAGCTCCCCGGCTCCGGCCACCAGTGGCCGGGTCTCGTGGCGATCGGATGCGCGATCGCCGCCGGCGCCGCAATCGGCGCGATCCAGGGGTCGGTCGTGGCGATCGTCGGCGTGCCGTCGTTCGTCGTCACGCTCGCCGGGTTGCTCGTCTGGCAGGGCGTGATCCTCCAGGACCTCGGTGTCCAGGGCGTGATCGGGATCCAGGACAAGCAGATCAACGACGTCGCGAACTACGTCCTGACGAAGAACGCCGGCTGGGCGGTCGCGATCGTCTTCACCGTCGGCCTCGCGGCCGCGAGCTTCGGGACGTTCATAAGCCGACGCCGTGCCGGCCTGCCGACGGGGAACCCGATCCTGACGCTAACGCGCGTCGTCTTCTATGCCGGGCTCGCCTTCGCCGCGGTCGTCGTCTGCAACCACTACCGCGGCGTGCCACTCGTCGGCCTGATCGTCCTGTTCGTCGTCGTCCTCGGCGCGTATGTCGCGGGCCGGACGACGTTCGGCCGTCACGTGTATGCGGTCGGCGGCAATGCCGAGGCCGCCCGCCGCGCCGGAATCAACGTGAAGATGATCCGGATCTTCGTCTTCATGATCTCGGGCGCGATGGCCGGGCTCGGCGGCGTCATCCTCGCCTCGCGGCTCAATTCCGTCGACCTGACCGCCGGCGGCGGCACGCTCCTGCTCGACTCGATCTCGGCCGCCGTGATCGGCGGCGTCAGCCTCTTCGGCGGGCGTGGTCGCGTGAGCGGCGCGCTCTTCGGCGGCCTGATCATTGGGATGGTGGGCAACGGCATCGACCTCGTCGGCTCCACCGACGCCGTGAAGTACATCACCACCGGGCTGATCCTCCTCGCCGCGGTGACGCTGGACACCGTGGCGCGCCGGCGCCAGGCCGCCGCCGGTCGTTAAGACAAGCGTCGGGATCTGGGCCTTCGGGCCCATGACGACCCGCTTCGTCCCGGGCGGCTACAAGCCGGAGCTCGGGGGCGAGACGACGGCGCAGCGCGTGCGCCGCGCGGTCGACGGGCTCGGCGACCTGATCGACGGCTACGAGTTCCACTACCCGCAGGAGCTCTCGGAGGAGAACCTCGACGAGGTGCGCGAGGCGCTCGGCGACCACGACGTCTACTGCGTCGCGACCGGGCTCCACCTCGACCCGCGGTTCGGGAAGGGCGGCCTCGTCTCGCCCGATCCCGAGACGCGCGGCGAGGCGGTGCGGCGGACGGTCGCGGCCGCGGACTTCGCCGGGCGGGTCGGCGCGCACTTCATCCTCTGGCCGGGGATCGAGGGCTACAACTACCCGTTCCAGACGCCGTACGCCGAGAGCTGGGCGTGGCTGGTGGACGGGGTCGCGGCCGCCGCCGAGCAGTGCGCCGAGCACGGCGTGCTCCTCTTCCTCGAGCACAAGAACTCCGAACCGGCGATGAAGATCCTGATGCGGAACGTTGGCATGACGCTGCACGTGATCCACAAGCTGCGTGCCCGCGGGCTCGACAACGTCAAGGTGAACATGGACTGGCAGCACCTGATCATGAACGGCGAGAACCTGGCCGAGTACGCGGCGATGCTGGCCGCGGAGGGGCTGCTCGGGCACCAGCACGCGAACTCCGGCTGGGGCACGTTCGACGACGACAACATGGTCGGCGCGACGGCGTTCATGGAGACCGTCGAGCTCGCCGTCGAGCTGCGGCGCGCACGTTACGGCGAGGGCGGCGAGCGGCTCGGCTTCGACCTCTACCCGTACACGGAGGATGCGGTCGAAGCTGTCCGGCGCAGCGTCCTCCAGTGGCGGTTCATCGGCTCGGTCGCCGCGCGGATCGACGACGCGGAGCTGAAAGTGGCTCAGAGCCACAAGGACGCAATTCGGGCCTACGAGCTCGTCTACGCGGCGCTCGGCGGCGAGTGAAGCGCCGCCGCGAGCGCCGCTTGCGCGTTCTCGAGCACCGGCTCGCCGTGCGTGACGAGCACCATCTCGACCGGCAGCGTGCGGAGCGGCTCCAGCGATCGCATGAGGTCCGGCGTCGGCTCGGGCCAGAGCCGGAGCGGGCCTTCCTCGGTCTGGAAGACGTCGCCGACGACCAGCGCGCGCGTTCGCGGCAGCCAGAAGAGGCGCTCGTCCGGCGTCTCGATCGCGTCGACGCCCGCCGGCAGGTCGTCGCGCGCGGCGTAGCGCTCTCGCAGGACGTCCGCGCTTCGCTCGTGATCCGGCGTCGTGAGGACCACGTGGACGGGGTTGGCAGCCCGCTCGACGTCGCGGGCGAGCGAGGCGAAGAAGCGTTCCTCCTCGCCGGCGGGAACGAGCGGGTCGATCAGGACTACTGCGGAAGGCGTCTCGACGTAGTAGCAGCCGACCTCCGGCGACCAGCCCTCACTGGACGGCGTCCACCCGGGATGCCGCGCCGTCCAGCGCCAGAGACCAGGCGCGAGCTCCTGGACCTGCATGGCGGCTGAGCCTATCCTCGTCGGGATTGACATCGGGACGACGGGCGTGAAGGCGCTCGACGTCTCGGTCCGCGGCGAGGTCGTTGGGCGCGCCGAGGCGTCGTATCCGCTTTCGACGCCGCGACCCGGCTGGGCCGAGCAGGATCCGGACGACTGGTTGCGCGCGAGCGAGCTCGTGCTGTCCGAGCTCGGCGCCACGCCCACGTCGCTCGGCCTCTCCGGACAGATGCACGGTCTGGTGGCGCTCGACGCCCGCGACCGAGTCCTCCGGCCGGCGATCCTCTGGAACGACCAGCGGACGGCCGCCGAATGCGCCGAGATCGAGGAGCTGATCGGGCTCGAGCGGCTGATCGAGCTGACCGGAAACCGGGCGCTGGCCGGCTTCACGGCGCCGAAGCTCCTGTGGCTCCGCCGCCACGAGCTGATGGAGGTGTACACCTACATCACCCGGATCTGCCTGCCCAAGGACTACGTGCGTCTGCGACTGACCGGAGAGCATGTGACAGACGCGGCCGACGCCTCGGGGACGCTGCTCTTCGACGTCGCGCATCGGCGGTGGAGCGGCGAGCTCCTCGACGCCCTCGACGTGCCGCGCGCATGGCTCCCGGACGTGCACGAGTCGACCGAGATCGCCGGCGCGGGCGACCAGGCCGCGGCCGCGCTCGGGGTGGGCGTCGACCGGCCAGGGCCTGTCTCGATCGTCCTCGGCACCTCGGGCGTCGTCTTCGGGGTGCTGCCGAGCTACGCCGCCGATCGAGAGGCTCGCGTGCACGTCTTCTGTCACGCCGTCCCGGGAACCTGGCACGCGATGGGCGTGATGCTCTCCGCCGCCGGCTCGCTCGGCTGGTTCCGCCGCGTCGCTGCGCCCGGCGCTCCGCACGACGAGCTCGACACCGAGGCGGCGGCGGTCCCGCCGGGCTCCGAAGGCGTGCTCTTCGCGCCCTACCTGAGCGGCGAGCGGACGCCGCACGCGGACCCGAATGCTCACGGCGCCTTCGTCGGACTCGAGCTCCGGCACGGCCGCGGCCACCTGACGCGCGCCGTCCTCGAAGGCGTCGCCTATGGGCTTCGCGACTCGCTTGAGCTTCTGCGCGACCTCGGCGTCGAGCCGGAGGTCGGCCGCGTCTCAGGCGGCGGCGCCCGGAGCCGTCTCTGGCTCAAGATCGTCGCATCGGTTCTGGGACTCCCGCTCGAGACGACCGCCGCCGAGGAGGGCTCGGCGTACGGCGCCGCGCTGCTCGCCGGGATCCGAGATGGGGTCTTCGCGGACGCGTCCGAAGCGGTCGCGACGTGCGTGCGGGTCCGCGAGACGATCGAGCCCAATCCCGACTGGAACCGCGCGTACGAAGAGGGGTACGCGCGTTTCCGGGCGCTCTACCCGGCGCTACGGCCGCTCGAAGCGCCGTGAGACGCTCACGGATACTCCTCGATCGTAGCGCCGTCGACGCGGACGAGCATCCCGTCGCGAGAGCCGGGCCACGTGCACAGGTACGCGACGCCGAAGATCGTCTTCTCGTTCCGATCGCGCCGGCAGCGAACCGGCCGTGCGAAATCCGGGTGTGCGCGAGCGACGAGCTTCGCGGTCGCGCTCGGCCCGAGCGAATAGCCCCAGCCCCCGGCCGCGAGCCCGACGACTACCGCCGCCGACGCCGTCGCAGCGACGACGAGCCCTCGCCTGGACGGCACGTAGGACGCCGCCGTGAGGAGCACGGCGCTCACGAATGGTGGCCCGTACGCCTTCGGCATCGCGTAGTGCGCCGCCGCGGCGACGACCGTAGCGAGCACAGCGATCGTGCACGCTCCAATCGCGAGCATCAGGCTCCAGCGCACCTAGGTCACGATACGCGGCCGTGAAGCTCGGCATCCTCTCCACAGCGAGGATCAACCGCGCCGTCCTCACCGGCGCTTGGCTCTCCGATCGCGTCGATGTCGTCGCCGTCGCCAGCCGTGACGCCGTCCGCGCCGAGGCGTACGCGAAGGAGCACGGGATCGAGCGTGCGTACGGAGGCTACGACGCGCTGCTCGGCGACCCGGACGTGGAGGCGGTCTACATCTCGTTGCCGAACTCGCTGCACGTCGCATGGTCGATCCGCGCGCTCGAGGCTGGGAAGCACGTCCTCTGCGAGAAGCCGCTCGCTCGCCGGCCAGTCGAGGTCGAGCGGGCGTTCGACGCCGCCGAGCGCGCGGGCCGGATCCTGATGGAGGCGTTCATGTACCGCCACCATCCGCAGACGAAGCGGGTCGCCGAGCTCGTCGCGGAAGGCGCGGTGGGCGAGCTCCGGCTCGTCCGCGCGTCGTTCTCGTTCACCGTCGCCGACGAGGCGAACGTGCGCCTGCGGCCCGAGCTCGACGGCGGCTCGCTGATGGACGTCGGCTGCTACTGCGTGAGCGGCGCGCGGCTGGTCGCCGGCGAGCCGGAGGCCGTCGCGGCCCAGCAGGTGGTGGGTGCGACCGGCGTCGACGTGCGCTTCACGGGGACGATGAGCTTCCCGGGCGGAGCGCTCGCGCACTTCGACTCCGGCCTCGACCTCCCCTCGCGCAGCGACCTCGAGGCGATCGGCTCGGCGGGGACGATCCACGTCCGCGATCCGTGGCTCATCCGCGAGACGGGGCTCGAGCTCCGGCGCGGTGACCATGTCGAACGCATCGAGATCCCGAACCCGAACCGCTACCAGCTCGAGCTCGAGAACCTCGCCGATGCGATCCGCGGCGAGGCGAAGCCGCTCCTGGGCCGCGACGACGCCCTCGGCCAAGCACGGACGATCGAGGCGCTCTACCGCGCCGCCGAGACCGGCGCTGCGGTGTCGCTGGGGTAGCAAGCCGACCTGATGTGCCGCAGCCGTCAGCGCGCTACGCGACCCTGCCCGTGAACAGTCCGACGAGGGCCGTCAAGCTGTAGGACGCAGCTTGGAACAGCTTCGCCTCTGCATCCGACTGGCTCTTTGTGGGGTTTGGGATGTAGATCGAATATGCGACGGCGGCCGCAAACGTCGCGACCGTGGTCAGAAGCAACGTGCAGAGCGCGAGCTTGAAGAGCGGGCTCAGGCTGCGTCCGGCGGACACCCGGAGGGCGAGTTACCTCGTGGAGCGATCGGCCCGCGGCGACCTTTCGTGCGTCACCACGACGATTCGGCCGTCTTCCTTGATGCAGACATCGCTCCTCTTGAATGGCGATGTCGTGAAAAGCGCCTTGAGGACGCCCTTGGCGACGCGCAACGTACTGGGACGTTTGGGCACTCGTCCGACCGTAGCAAACGAGCGTGGCATCGACTATCCGCCATATCGGCCCAGTCGCCGGAGGCGACCTTGAGGAGGTAGTGGCTCAGTTTGAAAACCGGGTAGTCCGTTGAAACCTTGGGAGGGATGAGTAAACTCATGAACATGTCGTGCCTGCGCCAGCCTACGTTTCCTCGCCCGCCGCTCATCAGGGGCGGCGGCGGCCGTGGGCGCCTAGCGCCGTAGCCAGTCGGTTGCTCGCCACCAGAGGCGCCAGCGGCGGCGAGTGCGGCGGCGCATCTCGATCCTCAGACAACGCCGCATTTTCCATGCCGTCCGCTCGAAGTTCGAGTAGACGCCTGGATCGTGCTCAAGTTCGCGCATCCTCCTGATCGCCGCTTCCCAGCGCGTCCACTCGGCCTCGAAGGTCGCGCCCCACATGCGCTGAATGACGGATGTGCTTACCGAGCCCCCAATCCAAAGCGCGCCGATCATCTCCATGAGGTTCAATGAGGCGGCTAGCCGAAAGAGCGCGTCGGCGTTAGCGCGACGCTCTTGCTCCGTGGCTTTTGGCGGCGGCGAGTAGGTGCGATCGACGAGCGCTACAAGAGCGGCACTGTCGTACTCGCCGCCTGCTTCTCGCGAGCCGACGGCGAGTGGGTCGTCCCAACGGCCAGAGAGGTCAGTAAGGAGTGAGGCATGCCGGGTTCGACGCGCATCGCGGAGGCTGAACAATGCGACCACTGCGAAGGCCGCGATGACGCACGTGCCGATCGCTGTCAGCTCTTCGGCGGTGTGTGCTCCCATCAAGTCCGCCAGCATGCGCTACCATCTTTCCAATGCCTGACCGCTCTCGCAAGCGCCCGCGTGACCCGAACGCGCTTGGCGCACAGATCGTCCGCGAAGCGACCGGCGACGCCGAGCCGTTCGACCCGGACGCCGGCAAGGACCCGGCAGCGGTCGCGCTCGGCCGCAAGGGTGGGTTGAAGGGCGGCCGGGTACGAGCCGAACGCATGACGGCTGAGCAGCGGTCCGAGGCTGCACGCAAGGCTGCGCGGGCGCGCTGGTCGTCGCGGGACGAGTAACGTCCGGTCGCTTCGGTAGCTTCGCCGCGAGCTACCGAAAGGATTGGTATGGCAACCGAAACCCCTGCGGCGCGGGTCATCGAGCGATTTGGTGGGCAATCCGCGCTCGCCCGCTTGATCGGCAAGAAGCAGAGCACCGTCCAGTACTGGCACTCAACGGGGCGGATTCCCCCGACGTGGCACGCACGCTTGCTTCAACTCGCGGACAAGCAAAAGGTCTCGCTCGCGCCGTCCGAGCTTGTTGCACTCCCCGACTCTCAGTCTGAGCCGGCGATCCCAGTCGCCCGCTGGGCCGGAATTCTCTCGATTGGTGACAACGAGCTTCCGTGCTACGTGCTCAACAACGGGTTGCGCGTCATCAGCCGGACGGGCGTCACGACGGCGCTCACGGGGATCAAGGGCCAGGGCAGCCTTGAGAGCTATCTGAAGGTCGGCGTTCTGCGCCCGTATCTGCCTGACGACTTCGACCATCAGATGATCGAGTTCGCGCTTGAGGGCGTCACGCATAAGACCGTGCGCGGGATGACTGCGGAGACCTTCATCGAGGTTTGCCGCGCCTACGTCTCCGCGCTTGAAGATGGAGCGCTCCAGACAGATCGGCAGAAGGCGATCGCGGCTCAGGCGGCGGTCTTTCTTGCGGCCTGCGCGAAGGTCGGTCTCCTCGCGCTGATCGATGAGGCGACCGGCTACCAGTACTACCGGGCCGAGGACGCGCTTCGGATGAAGCTCAAGATTTTCATCGAGGATGAGATGCGCAAGTGGGAGAAGACCTTCCCCGATCAGCTTTGGGTCGAGTTCGCCAGGTTGACCGGCTGGAAGGGCGCGACGAACTCTCAGCGTCCGAAGTACTGGGGCGGGCTCGTGATGGAACTCGTCTACGGCTACCTCGACCCGGATGTCGCCAAGTGGCTCAAGGAGAACGCCCCGAAGCCGATGCACGGCCAGAACTACCACCAGTGGCTGACGAGCCAGTACGGCCTCAAGCGCCTGACGGAGCATCTTTGGATGCTCATCGGTGTCGCTACGGCGTGCAGGACGATGCCCGAGCTGCGCCAGCGCATGGCCGAGAGGTTCGGCAAGCACCAGGTTCAGTTCACGTTGTTCATCGATCCACCGACCGAGCCGCGAGCACTTCCAGCGCCGACGAACGGTCAGTTTGCGACCTGACCGCGACCGATTTCCCACGAGCGCCAAAGCGAGTGACCAAGCGAGATTCAGACACGCAATCGCTGATCGCGCACGAGCTTCGTTTGGTTGACGATACCTGACCGCTCTGGCATAATGGTCAGTATGAATCGTCTCTCGACCGAGCAGCGCACACGCATCGTCGCCGCGCTCGTTGAGGGCAACTCAATCCGCTCGACATGCCGCATGACCGGCGCGTCGCGGAACACGGTCATGAAGCTCCTGGTCGACCTCGGAACGGCCTGCTCCGTCTACCAAGACCAGGTCATGCGCGACCTTCCCTGCCAGCACGTCCAGGCCGACGAAATCTGGACCTTCTGCTATGCGAAGGCAAAGAACGTCCCCGCCGACAAGCCCGGCGCGTTCGGCTACGGCGATGTCTGGACTTGGGTCGCCATCGACTCCGATACAAAGCTCGTTCCGAGCTTCCGGGTCGGCCCGCGCGACCTGCAAGAGGCGCGCCTGTTCATGATGGACGTGGCGAAGCGCCTGCGGCACCGCGTCCAACTGACCCCCGACGCGTTCCGGCCGTACCTGAACGCGGTCGAGAACGCATTCGATGGCGACGTCGACTACGCGCAGCTGGTCAAGCTGTACGGCAGCGACGCGACCGGCGCGCGCAAGAGCGGTGGCGCGAAGTACTCCCCCGGCGTCTGCATCGGCTCGCACGCGGACGTCATCACCGGCTCGCCCGACAAGGGGCGGATCAGCACGTCGCACGTGGAGCGCGCCAACCTGACCATGCGCATGAGCATGCGCCGCTTCACCCGGCTGACCAACGCCTTCTCAAAGAAGGTCGAAAACCTCGCGGCCGCCGTGAGCTTGCACTTCGCCTTCTACAACCTGTGCCGCGTCCACCAGTCGCTGAACGGGCAGACGCCCGCTATGGCCGCTGGCGTCGCCGATCACGTCTGGACGCTGGACGAGTTGATCGGGCTGCTCGAAGCGGCCGAGCGGGTCCCTGTGAAGCGTGGCGCCTACCGCAAGACCCGCGAGCGCCGAGCCCGCGAGATTTCAAACTGAGCCACTACCCTTGAGGAAGTTAACCAGCCTCTAACGCCGCGCGGGCTAGACTCGACCGAGGCGCAATCCGACCCCTCGTTGCGCTCGTAGACCGGAAAACGCTGTCACGAAGTCCAGCAAGGAGGACAATGTCTCGCGTCTGCTCCATCATCGCGGCGGGCCTCGTCGCGGTCGTCGCCGCCGCCGGTAGCTCGGCCGCGACGCCGAAGCTGATCGGCACCACCGGCCCCGACGCGGCCTTCAAGATCAACCTCACGAAGGGCGGCAAGAAGGTCACGAAGCTCAAGGCCGGCAAGTACGTGATCGTCGTCAAGGACACGGCCTCGACACACGATTTCCATCTCAAGGGCCCCGGCGTCGACAAGAAGACCTCCGTCGCCGGCAAGGGTACGAAGACGTGGACGGTCACGCTCAAGAAGGGCAAGTACGTGTACGTCTGCGACCCTCACGCCGCGGTCGGCATGAAGGGGTCGTTCGTCGTCACGTAGCGAGCGGCAGCTCTTCGATCTGGCCGTCTTCGGCGATCCGGAAGGCGGCCAGGTCGCCCGTCCGAAGGGACAGGATCAAGTAGGGCCGGCCGGTCCAGAGGCCGATGTTCTCGACGTCAGTGCGTGAGGGCCGCGGCGGCGAGGAAACGTGCGAGTGGAAGACCGCGAGCTCGTAGCCGTCGTCCTCGGCGAACCAGAGCTCGGGAGCGATCGCCAGCTCGAAGCGGTAGGGCGATGCGGCGGCGTTGCGGCCGCGCTCGTAGCGCTCCGCGCGTCCGTCGCGAAGGAGCACGAGCCCGCACGCCTCGTTTGGTGCCTCCGAGCGCGCGTGCGCGAGGATCGCCTCGCGCACCTCGTCCGGGACTACCACCAGACGGTTCGCTCCATCGCCGCCTCCACGTCGTCGGCGTCCCAGAAGTCCGCAGAGAGGTACTTCCAGCCGGCGTCGGCGAGCACGCACGCGACCACGCCTCCGTCGAGCTCGGCAGCCAGCCGACGGGCGACGTGGACGACGGCGCCCGACGAGACGCCGCCGAAGATCCCCTCATGGTCGAGCAGCGCGCGGACGCCTGTGACCGACTCCTCGTTCGAGACGAGCACCTTCCGGTCGAGCTTCGAGACGTCGAGGATCGGCGGCACGTAGCCGTCGTCGAGCGAGCGGAGGCCCATCACCGGGTCGCCCGGAAGCGGCTCGGCGGCCGCGACGACGACCTCGGGAAAGCTCTCGCGCAGGCGATCGCCAGTGCCCATGAGCGTGCCGCCCGTGCCGAGGCCGGCGACGAGCACGTCGACCCGCTCGAGCGCCTCCGCGATCTCCGCGCCGGTACCCTCGTAGTGCGCGCGCACGTTGGCCGGGTTCGCGTACTGGAAGGGCATGTACCAGCTCGGATCCCCGGCGGCGAGCTCGAGCGCGAGCCGGACGGCGCCGTTCGAGCCCTCGTCGCCGGGGCTCTCGACGATCTCGGCGCCGTAAAGCCGAAGCAGGCGCCGCCGCTCCTCGGTCGCGTTCTCGGGCATCACGCACGTGAGCGAGAAGCCCTTCAGCTTCGCGACGAGCGCCAGCGAGATGCCGGTGTTCCCGCTCGTCGGCTCGAGCAGGCGCCGTCCCGGCTCGAGCTCCCCCGACGCCTCGGCCTTCTCGATCATCGCCTTCGCGACGCGATCTTTGATCGAGCCGGTCGGGTTCTGGCCCTCGAGCTTCGCGTAGATCCGCGTGTCGCCCTCGGGCTGAAGCTCGACGAGCGGCGTCGACCCGACGAGGTCGAGCAGGTTCGACGCGAGCACGCTATGCACGGCGCTCCCACACGTAGATCGTCGGGCAGAGCTTGCCGAGCAGCTGGTAGAGGCCCCACAGGCGGCCGCCCACCGCGGCGGCGACGCTCGCACTGCCGTGCCGCTCGACCAGCTCGGCTTCGCGGCGGCGCAGGCGCGCAACCGCGAGCGCGTCGGCGCTCGCGTCCCATTCTCCGTCCTCGATCATCCGCTCCCGCCACTCGGA
>DASUZD010000112.1:0-4260 GCA_036377055.1 Gaiellaceae bacterium
CCCGAGCGCGTAGAAGTCGATGTTCAGGCCGGGGTCGAAGCGTCGCAGCGCGAGCGGCACGTAGTTGAACCAGCCCGCGTCGGGAAGCATCCCGCCGAAGAGGCCGGCGTAGATGAAGACCCCGGAGCCGAGGAAGAGCCAGTAGCTGAGCGCGTTCAGGCGCGGGAACGCCATGTCGCGCGACCCGATCATCAGCGGGACGAGGTAGTTGCCGAACGCCCCAATCGTCATCGGGATCACGAAGAAGAAGATCATCGTGACCCCGTGCATGGTCATGACCTGGTCGTAGGCCTTGGGCGAGAGCATCTTCGCGTTCGGGCTCGCGAGCTGGGTGCGCATCAGCAGCGCCTCGACGCCGCCGGCGGCGAAGAACACGAGGGTCGTGAAGAAGTAGAGGAGCCCGATCCGCTTGTGGTCGACGGTCGTGAGCCAGCCGAGCAGGCCGGGCCGCTCCGCCCAGATCCGCTCGAGCCGGTCGACGCGCTCGCGGGCGCGCGGCGGCAGGACGTCGATCGCCGTCACTAGCGGAGGCCTTCGAGGTAGGTCGCGATCGCGCGGAAGTCGGCGTCGCTGAGGCGGAGCGCCGGCATCCTCGCGCCCGGCTTCACGTGCTGCGGGTCGCTGATCCACTCGAGCAGGTCGCCGGGACGGTTCGGGATCGTCGCGGCGGCGAGCGTCGTGCGGCTCGCGACGTGCGTCAGGTCGGGTCCGACGTTTCCGTGCGCGTTCGTGCCGCGGATCGTGTGGCAGCCCGAGCACGCGTCCGCCGAGTTGAAGAGCCGAGCGCCTCGTACGGCGGCGCCCGGCCGCGGCGCGCGTGCCGGCCTGCCCTGGTCCGCGAGCCACGAGCGGAACCGCGCCGGCGGGTCGGCGATCACGTACATCGACATGTGGGCGTGCTGGAGGCCGCAGTACTCCGCGCACTGGCCGCGGTAGATCCCGGGCTCGTCGGCCTCGAGCAGGATGCGCGTCGTCGAGCCCGGTATGAGGTCGACCTTCCGGTTCAGCTCCGGCACCCAGAAGCTGTGGATGACGTCGCGCGACTTACCCACGAGGTTCACCGGCGTGCCGACCGGGATGTGGATCTCGTTCGCCGTCACCGCTTTCGTCCCGGGGTAGCGCACCTCCCAGAACCACTGGTGGCCGATTACCTCGACCGTCAGCTTCGTCTTCCGCGGGTTGGGCGCAGCCGTCGACTTGATCACGAAGAGGTCGGCCCAGACGAACAGCGCGACCAGCACGACGATCGGAACCGCGATCCCTAGCGTGACGACGAGCGTGACGGCAGCCCGCTCCCCTCCGCCGAAGGGCAGGCGATCGCGGTTCCGCCGCACCCAGCCGAGGAAGAGGAATAGCACGATGACCGAGAAGCCGATCGCCGCGCCGGTCAGCATCACCCACCAGAGGGTCGCGATCCGCCGCTCGGGGTGGCTGTGCGGGTCGAGGACGTTCTGGCGCCCGCTGCAGCCCGCGAGCGCGAGCGGGCAGAGGGCGAAGGCGGCGACCGCCGCCCAACGGATGGAATCACGCCTCACGGGGGGTGCCCTGGTTCAGCTGCGACGTGCCCGAAGAGTGCGACCATAAACGCCGTGGGAGAGTGGACGCTCGACCCTGTGCCGCTCGCGGCGATAGCGGTTGCTGCAATCGCTTACAGCCGCCGCGCACGCACGCTTCGCCGTCGCGGGACGCCCGTCGCTCGCGTGCGGGTCGTGTCGTTCACGCTCGCGCTCGCCGTCCTCGCCGCCCCTCTCTTCAGCCCAATTGACACGATCGGCGAGCGGCGGCTCTTTTCGGTGCACATGCTCCAGCACGTCCTGATCGGCGACGTCGCCGCGCTGCTGCTCGCGCTCGGGCTGACGGGACCGCTGCTCCGGCCTGTGCTCGCCGTCGCTTGGCTCCGGCGGCTGCGGGTGCTCGCCCATCCGCTGGTCGCGCTCCCGCTCTGGGCGGCGAACCTCTACGTCTGGCACGTCCCGCGCTTGTACGACGCCGCGCTCGCACACGCCTCCATCCACGCGCTCCAGCACGCGCTCTTCCTCTCGTGCGGCGTGCTCCTCTGGGCGGCGCTGCTCGAGCCTCTTCCCGGCCCGCGCTGGTTCGGGACCGGATCGAAGCTCGTGGCACTCGCGTTCGTCTGGGTCGCCGGCGGCGTCCTCGCGAACGTCTTCATCTGGTCGGGGCACCCGTTCTACTCGCACTACCACTCGACGCTCGACCAGCACGTCGGCGGTGGCGTGATGCTCATCGAGATGAGCCTGCTCGTCGTCGCCGTGTTCGTCTGGCTCGGGCTCGGCTGGCTCCGCGAGAGCGAGCTGCGCCAGCAGCTGCTCGACCGGGGATATGCACCCGAGGCGGCCGCCCGCGCTGCTCGCTACCGCGTCAGGCGCGGCGAGGAAGAAGCCGCGTCGCCGTCGCCTTGAAGCTCGCGACGAGCGGCCGCCGGGGCGCGAGGCCCTGAGCGAGGAGCTCCTCGACCTTCACGTCGCGAACGACACCACGGAAAGGTTGCGCCGCGCCGAGCGAGTGCGTCTCGAACCTGCGCAGCCAGTCGATCTCCCGCGCCATCGCGAGGCTCTACCGCACGGCACTTCATGAAATCCTCGTCTCGCCGGGCCGTGTCCGGGGTCAGACCCCGGACTGGTCCGCTGGGGCCGTGGCCGCCGCAGAGGCGCTACGCTGCGGCGACCGGGGTGCCCCCGACCGGGGCTGAGATCACACCCGTCGAACCTGATCCGGTTCGCACCGGCGAAGGGAGCGCAAGAGCAACACGTGGACACGCCGAATTGGGGGATCACGCCCGTTCCCGAGCGGCTGCGTGTCCTCGGGACGGTCGACACGACGCTCCTCTGGACGAACCTCGGCGTGTCGCTGCTCGTCCTCGTCCTGCCGGCGTACTTCGACCTCTCGCTCCAGAAGGCGCTCCTCGCCACGCTCGTCGGCGGGCTGATCGGAAACGCGATGCTGGCCGTCGCCGCGCTGATCGGCGCCGACGGACGCGTGCCGACGATGGTTCTCCAGCGCGCCCCGCTCGGCCGTCGCGGCAGCTACCTCGCCACGACGCTGAACGTCCTCCAGTGCCTCGGCTGGTCGATCTTCGAGCTGATCGTGATCGCGACGGCGGCCGGCCTCCTCTGCGATCGCCTCTTCGGCTTCCGCGCGACGTGGGTCTGGACGCTCCTCTTCGGCGCGACGGCTGCCGCGCTCGCGCTCCTCGGACCGATCGGCTTCGTCCGCCGCTTCGTGCGGAAGTTCGCGGTCTGGGCGGTGGTCGCGTCGCTCGTCTACCTGACCTGGTGGATCCTGCACGGCGCGAACCTGACGGGCCTCTGGACGCACCCGGGAACGCATCACGGCTCGTTCTGGCTGGCCGTCGACATCGTCGTCGCCGTCACCGTCTCGTGGGCGCCGCTCGTCGCCGACTACACGCGCTTCAGCCGCGATCGCCGCAGCGCCTTCGTCGGGGTCGGCCTCGGGTACCTGCTGCCGACCTTCTTCCAGTTCGGCTTCGGCTCGATCCTCGTCCTCTCGCGCGGCGTCGACCCCAACCGGCCCGAGCTGATCCTGACCGCCATCGTCGGCGGCGGCCTCGCCGCGGCGCTCGCGCTGCTCGCGCTCACCGTCGACGAGACCGACGAAGCGTTCGCGAACGTCTACTCGTGCGCGGTCTCGCTTCAGAACCTCTTCCCGCGCGCGCCGCAGCGCGTGCTGATCGGAGCCGTGTCCGTCCTCGCCACGGCAGGCGCCCTCGCGATCGACCTCCGCAGCTACAGCCGGTTCCTCTACCTGCTGGGAGCGTTCTTCGTGCCGTTGCTCGGAGTGCTCGTCGCCGACTGGCTCGCGCACGGCGGACACTACGACCCGGTCGACGTCTTCGACGCGCCGGCGTTCCGGCCAGGCGCGGTCGTCGCCTGGGCCGCGGGCTTCATCACGTACGAGTGGCTCGCCCAGCCCGCCGACCTCGGCTTCTGGACGCGGCTCCTCTCCCACCTGCCGACTCCGTCGTACGCGGTCGGCGCGTCCGTCCCGAGCTTCGTCTGCGCGTTCCTCCTCGCGGCCGCGGCCATACACGTTGCCCGGTTACGCTCGCCGCGTGCGGCCGGTCGCGGTAGTCGGGAGCCTCTCGCTCGATCGCGTTGAGGGAGGGCCGCCGCGAATCGGCGGCGGGCCTTACCACTGCGGGCGCGCGCTCCGGATCGTCGGCGGGCCGGCGCGAATCCTGACGAAGTGCGGGCGCGCCGACCGCCCGATGCTCGTCCCGCG
>DASUZD010000113.1:0-10411 GCA_036377055.1 Gaiellaceae bacterium
CGCGCCTTCGTCGGTCGTCACGTCGACCGGCTCGAGGTCGATCCCGACCCGCCGCCGCACCGCCAGGCGCCGCTCGAAAAGCCGCTCCGGAACCGCCCGCCGCTCCTCACCCCCCAGCTCGAGCCGTGCGTCGCGCGGCCCCCACGAGCCGCCCGCATAGTGGTACCGATAGCGGTCCCAGAGCAGGTTGAACCCGGCCGCCGGGCCGAGCTCGATCGCGTCGACGACCTCCGTCCCCGCCTCGCCGGCCAGCAAGAGGAACGCCGGCAGGAGCACCCAGCAGCGCGCGACCTCGTTCGTCTGCACGCTCCGCTCGGCTGTGAACGCCCGCAGGAACGCGCGATGCTCGTCGAGCGCGGCATGGACGTCGTCCCACGACGCCTTGCCCTCGAGCACGAGGTAGTGAAGCCCGCCGAGCAAGCGGAGCGGAAGATCCCACTCCAGGTCGGCGGCGACGTCGGCGACGAGCGGCTCCTCCGCGAGCTCGAGGCAGAGGCGCTCGTAGAGCGGCGACCGCGGCGCGCAGTGCCGCGCCTGCTCGCGGAAGATCTCCGCCTGCTTGGCGGACGCGGTCAGGCCGCGGTCTGCTGCTCGAGCGCCGCCTTCGCCTGCTCGGCGATCGCCGCGAACGCGACCGGGTCGCTGACGGCCAGGTCCGCGAGCACCTTGCGATCGAGCTCGATCCCCGCCTTGCGGCACCCGGCGACGAACTGGTTGTACGAGAGCCCGTGCGTGCGCGCGGCGGCGTTGATCCGTATGATCCAGAGCCGGCGGAACGTGCGCTTCCGGTTCTTTCGGTCGCGATACGCGTAGACGAGCGAGTGCTCGACCTGCTCCTTCGCGTACCGGTAGGAGGACTTCTTGATCCCCCAGTAGCCCTTGGCCTGCTCGAGGACCTTGCGCCGCTTCTTGCGCGCGTGGACGGATCGTTTCACTCGCGGCACGGCTTACCTCCTCCCCAGCAGCTTCTCGACGATCTTGGCGTCCCCCCGGGCGAGGGGCTGGTCGCGGCGGAACCGCCGCTTACGCTTCGGGCTCTTCTTCTCCAGGAGGTGGCTCTTCATCGCGCGGCGGCGCAGCACCTTGCCCGTTCCGGTCACCTTGAAGCGCTTCTTCGCCCCGCTGTGCCTCTTCTGCTTTGGCATCGTCTTTCGTCACCCCCGCGTTCTTCGTCGGCCCGAGCAGCATCACCATGTTCCGCCCGTCGAGGAGCGGCGGCGACTCGACCTGCCCGATGTCCTTGACGTCCTCCGCCAGACGCATGAGGAGGTCTCGTCCGCGCTCCGGGTGCGTGGTCTCGCGCCCGCGGAACATGATCGTGACCTTGACCTTCGCGCGCTGGTTGAGAAAGCGCTGGACGTGGCCCTTCTTCGTGTTGTAGTCGTGAATGCCGATCTTCGGCCGGAACTTGATCTCCTTGACGTTGATCGAGACCTGGTGCTTCCGCGCGAGCTTCGCCTTCTGCTCCTGCTCGTAGCGGTACTTTCCGTAATCCATCACCCGGGCTACCGGCGGATCCGCCTGGGCCGCCACCTCGACGAGGTCGAGGTTCTTGTCCTCGGCGTAGCGAACCGCCTCCGGCGTGGCCTTGATCCCGAGTTGCGAGCCGTCCTCGTCGATGAGGCGAACGCGCGGGGCGCGAATCTCTCCGTTGATCCGCGCGTGCTGGACGACCGGGCGCTCCTGGTCAAACCGCCTTCTGGGCCTCAAAGGGCGCTCACGAAGCTGCTGATTCTGTTCCTCCCTCTAACGACGAAAACCGCTGCAAGCAGCGGCCCGTGTTCCCTCGTCGGTTCGACTCGGTTGAACCCCGGAGAGCTCGCGCTCGCGAGGTGAGGAACGGTGGGCGCCCCTGCTTGCAGGCCTAGAGAGTAGCAAGCTGCCGCACGAAGTCCTCGGCCGGCGCCTTCGTCAGCCCGTCCTCGCCGCGCGCGCGGATCGAGAGCTCGTCGTTCTCGATCTCCTTGTCGCCGTAGACGAGGACGTACGGGATCTTCTCGAGCTCGGCGTCGCGGATTCGCTTACTGACGGTCTCGTCGCGCTCGTCGACGTCCACGCGGTAGGCGGCAAGCCGCTCGCGGAGCGCATGCGCCGCGTCGCGATGCCCTTCGCCGACCGGGATCACGCGGATCTGCACCGGCGCGAGCCAGAACGGGAACGCGCCCGCGTAGTGCTCGACCAGGATCCCGATGAAGCGCTCGAACGACCCGTAGAGCGCACGATGGACGACGTAGAGCTCGTGCTCGCGGTTGTCGGCGCCGGCATACTTGAGGCCGAACCTCGACGGCATCTGCGAGTCGAGCTGGATCGTCCCGATCTGCCACTTCCGGCCGAGGGCGTCCTCCATGTGCAGATCGATCTTCGGACCGTAGAACGCGCCCTCGCCCGGCGCGATCGAGTACTCGATCTCGTTCAGGCGAAGCGCCTCCTCGAGCGCCGCCTCGTTCCGGTCCCACTGCTCATCCGTCCCGAGCTTGTTGTCGGGTCGCGTCGAGAGCTCCGCGCTCGCGGTCGTCCCGAACAGCTCGTAGAGGTAGCGCGCGTACTCGACGACGCCAGCGATCTCGTCCTGAATCTGGTCCTCGGTGCAGAAGATGTGCGCGTCGTCCTGCGTGATCATGCGGACGCGCAACAGGCCGTGCAGCGTTCCTGTGAGCTCGTTCCGGTGCAGCGGCGTCGGCTCCGCGTAGCGGATCGGAAGCTCTCGGTAGCTGCGCGGCCGGCTGCCGAAGAGCAGCATGTGGCCGGGGCAGTTCATCGCCTTCATCGCCCACGGGTCGCCGTCGACCTCGAGCTTGAACATCAGGTCCTCGTACTTCGGGAAGTGGCCCGACGTGACGAACGTCTGGGCGTCGTAGATGATCGGCGTCCGCACCTCCTCGTAGCCGCGGCGCGCGTTCTCGCGCCGGCGGATCGCCTCCAGCTCGTTGAAGATCGTCATCCCCTTCGGGTGCCAGAGCGGCGAGCCCGGCGAGTGCTCCGAGAAGTGGAAGAGGTCGAGCTGCGGCCCGAGCCGCCGGTGGTCGCGCTTTCGCGCCTCCTCGAGCAGCCGCAGGTGCGCGTCGAGGTCGTCCTGCGAGTAGAACGCGGTCCCGTAGATGCGGGTCAGCTGCGGCTTGCTCGCGTCGCCGCGCCAGTACGCGCCGGCGAGGCCGGTCAGCTTCAGCGCCTTGATCGGCTTCGAGTTCTGGAGGTGCGGCCCTCGGCAGAGGTCGGTGAAGTCGCCCTGCGTGTAGAAGGAGATCGGACCGTCCGCGGTGTCGACGAGCTCCACTTTGTACGGCTCCTTCTCCGCCTCGAACCGGCGGCGCGCCTCGTCGGCCGAGACCTCCTCGCGCGTCCACTCGCGGCCCTCGTCGAGCTCGCGCCTGATCTCCGCCTCGATCCGCTCGAGGTCGTCCTCGTGGATCGGCTCGGGAAAGTCGAAGTCGTAGTAGAAGCCGTTCTCGATCGGAGGGCCGATCGCGATCTTCACGCCCGGGTAGAGCCGGCGCACCGCCTCCGCGAGCAGGTGTGCGCTGGAGTGGCGGAGAACGGCGAGCGCGTCCGGGTCGCTCGAGTCGCGCGTCGTCAGGATCTGGATCTTCTGGCCGTCCGCGAGCGGGAGCCGCAGGTCCCGGACCGCGCCGTTGGAGCGCAGGAGCACGGCCTGCTCGGCGAGGCGCGGGCCGATCGCGGCGGCGGCGTCCAGCCCCGTCGCGCCCTCTTCGAGTTCAAGCTCGGAGTTGTCGGGAAGGACGACCTTCATGAGCTCGCAGGATACGGAACACCCGCGCGAAGACGATCGCAACGAAGAGGCCGAAGGGTCGCCCGCTCCAGACCCCGAGGAGCGCTCGGACGCCTCGGACGACCCCGAAGCGGACTAGCCCGGGCGTCAGTTTGCAGTCCGGTGAGCGGGGGTAGCCGTCTCATTCGAAAGCGAGAAAAGGGGGGAACATGGCCACCGTTCGTGACGCCATGACAACCAGCCCGAAGACGCTTGCGAGCTCCGCGTCCGTGATCGACGCCGCCAAGCTGATGAAAGGCGAGGACGTCGGCGTGATCCCGATCGTCGACGGCGACCGCCTCACGGCCGTCGTAACCGACCGCGACATCACGATCAACGTCGTCGCAGCCGGGAAGGACCCGCAGTCGGCGACCGTCGGCGACATCGCGTCGAGGAACCTGATCACGATCGACCCTGATCAGAACCTCGACGAGGCCCTCCGGCTGATGGCGCGCCATCAGGTGCGGCGCCTGCCGGTGGTCGAGGAGGACGGCCGGCTCGTCGGGATCCTCGCTCAGGCCGACGTGGCCGAGCACGCCGACGCGAAGCGCACAGGCGAGGTCGTAGGGAAGATCTCGCAGTAGCGCGGAGAGTGTTGGTGCGAGCGGCGCGCAGCGGCGCCGCTCGCACCGTTCGTGCGTCTACTTCGCGACCAGCGTCAGGAGACGCTTTACCGTGTCGCCGTTGAAGGCGTTCGCGGTGATCTCGACGTAGTAGACCTTGCCCTTCTGGGGCGTGAACATGATCGGCACGCTGAGCCACCCGTCGAGGCCGAGCGTCGTCACCGGCTGCGGGTGGGCGATCAGCGAGTCGCCTGTGATCACGCGCTCGTCGACGCCGATCGTCGTCCCGGCCGGGTTGCGAGCGGCGATCTCGAGCGCCGAGACCCGCACGACCGGGTTCGGCTTGCCGGCCTTGACCGTGATCACCGTGTTCCGGATGTCGTAGTTCACGACGAGGTTCGCGAACGTGAAGAACGCGGGCTTGAGTGTGCCGTCCTCGGAGATCAGGCCGCTCTTCCACGGATCGCCCTGGTCGTCGTGGAGGACGAACCAGATGAACATCGACACGTACGGGTAGCGCCCGGCCATCTGGACGGCGCGCGCGAGGTAGCTCGACTGCGTCTCGTAGCTGACGCCGCCGCTGTACGGGGGCGTGGTCATGTGGCCGTACTCGGTGATCCAGATCGGGATCGACTTGCGGTGGAACCACTTGTTGAGAGACCGCTCGAGCTGCGGGATCGTCGTCAGCGCGACGTTCGGCCACCGCACCACCTGCTCGGGCCGCTGCTTCGGGTCGGTCGGGTACGGGTGGTGCGCGACGGCGTCGAACTTGAGCTTCGGCGCTGCCTTCGCGACCAGCTGGAGGAAGCGGCCGGGCGACTCCGTGTCCTGCTGGCCCTTCACGCGCCGGTCGCGACCGCGCGCCGAGGTCTCGCCGAGGCCGACGAGGGCTTGCCGGTTTCCGGCCTTGATGCCTGCATACGCGGCGGCGAAGAGCTTGGCGTACGTCTTCGGCGCCACCGGACGACCCTTCGCGTCGAACTGCGGCGAGAGGAACTGGTTCAGGTTCGGCTCGTTCCAGACGCCGTAGAAGCGGACGAACGGGTAGCCCGGGTACCGGCCCGAGTAGCGGCTGGCGAGCGCTCGCGCGAAGTTCGTCAGGTCGGACAGGCGGCGCGGCGCCTTGTTCGGCGCGGATCCGGCCCACGTGGGTGTCCCCCAGATCTGGAGCATCGGCTCCAGGCCCCGCATCTGCGCCTGGCGCACGAGATCGTCGATGTCGGCGAGGTTGTACGCCGGGTCGAACGGGTTCGCCGGGTTCTGCGGCCTGGTCGGCGCGACAAGGTTCCACTTGATCGCCGCGTGGATGAGCGTCGCGTGCGCGTCGCGGGCGCGGTCGAGGTTCTCGATCCGGTCCGGTCGCCAGCGGAAGGCGGCGTCGTCGAAGAAGCCGATGTACATCCGGCTCGCGGCGAGCGCACCGGACGGAAAGGCTATGGCGGCGACGAACGCGAGCAGGCAGAGTCGGACGAGACGATTCACAGGCTGTGCCCCCTTCGGTCTAGAACTCGGAGACCGTACCGGCCGGATATGACGGCGCTGTAAATCCTGCCGACGGGGCTCACGCCGCGGCGACGGTGGCCGCCGCGGCCTCCAGCTGCTGCTTTTGCCCGGCTTGCGGGCTAGGGCTTATGAGGGCCCAGCGAAACACCCTTGTGCCGCCCGGGCCGCGCTGCTCGCCCCGATGCTGTGTCCTCGGTCGCGCCCGTAGCCTCCGGCTACGAACGCTCCCTGCGTCCTTGCCTCGGAACGAGCATCACGACCCGTGCAGCGAAGGCCGTTTCACTGGTCCCTCCTAGTAGTCGCGCACAACCGGCTCTCGCCGCCCGCCGCCGAAGATGAGCAGGGCCGCAAGAAGGCCGATCGCGCCGACGACCATCAGGATGATCCCGATCAGGTGGATGCTGACGCCGCTCACGTCGAACGAGACCGCCCACGTGAGGATCGCGCCGGCGGCGATCAGGAGGATGCTGAGGCCGATTCCCATTTCCACTCCTTTTCTGGCTTGCAGGCATGAAACGCGCGAGCGTCTAGCCGCGATACGGGAGCATCCGCCTGGTTGTGGGCGATTCGTCGCTTGATTCGCGCAGAACCGGGGTCAGACCCCGAAACGCGCAGCAGCGGCCCGATCCCGCATGGGACGGAGCTTCGGCCGCCCGCCTGTGGACGGTTCGCGGCGTGATTCGCGCAGAACCGGGGTCAGACCCCGGGTCTCCTCCGGGCGGTCGGACTAGCTTGCAAGGGGCGATTCGTCGTCAGAGGACGCGGCCGGTTCGCGACGATGCGGCGAGCCGGGGACAGTCCCCACCGGCCCGCGCGGGCATCGCGCCCCGGGGCGGTGGGGACTGTCCCCGGTGTCTCGGCTAGAGCTTCACGTCGTAGCCGGGCGCGACGTCCAGCAGGTCGAACAGCTCGCCGCCGAGGCCGCCGACCGAGGGCGCGCTCTCGGGAGGCGCCGGCGCCGTGATCGTCGTCGCCGTCACGCTGTAGAGGCGGTTCGCGAACGGCGCGACCCCCGCGTCGAGGCTCACCTTCGAGAGCGGCACGTCGATTGTGATCTTCCCGTTCGCGCCGGTCTGCGCGGTGCAGGCGCCGGGCGCGGTCAGCTCCTCCGAGCCCGGATACGTGAGGGTCACGCCACCGCCGAGCGCCTCCGCGGCGTTCTCGCCGACCCAGCAGTGGATCGGGCCGCCGTTCGCGGACTCCGCGTAGACGAACGGGTTCCGGCCGCCGTTCTGGCACGACGGCGCGCTCGAGGTGCAGCTCGGAGCCGACGGGACGAGCCACTGCGTCTGCCAGACGAGCACTCCGTCCGGGTCCGGAGCCGGCGGCGCCGCGGTCGACAGGTTCGCGACCGTCATCTGGACGCGGAGGCAGGCCGCGCCGGCCGGGTGGCACTGGCTCGCCGCCGGCGTCGTGACCGAGGACGCCGTGATGTCGAGGTTCGGTGCGTTCGCGCTCGTGATCCCAGCCGCCTCGTAACGCCCGTCCCCGGCCACGTCCGAAGTCGATCCGGTCTGGATCGGGTTGCCGGAGACCGACGTCTTCGCGAAGAGACCGGCGCCGCCCACCTGGCGGACGTGCATCCCGTGCGGGGCGAACGGCTCGTCGATGTTGTTCGAGTCCGCATACGAGAGCTGCGCCTCGCCGGTCGCCCCAACGCGCATCTGGAAGAAGTCGCCGAGTGTGCGGTCGCCGCACTGGCCGCCGATCACCGTCTGGATGCTGCCGCGATGGATCGGGTGCTCGCTCGCGAGCTGCGGCGCCGTGAACTGCACCGTTGCCGCGTGGCCGGCCGTCGTCATCGCGTAGAAGAGGCTCCACGAGCCGTTGACGGCGTCGGGGCCGCCGCTCGAGCAGCCCCGCGGGCCGCCGCCCGGGTCGACGTGCGCCGCCGTCCCGACCCACGAGACTCCGACGCGGCCATCGTCGCCGGCCGCGACCCACGCGAAGACGTTGTTCACGAGGCTGCCGGTCGGAATCGTGATCGGCGTCGACCACGTCCGGCCTTCGTTCGTCGAGTAGGCGTACTTGAGCGCCGTGTCGCCGGCCACACCGTTCGCGACGGGCGCCTGCTCCCAGACGACGTAGAGGTTTCCGGCCTTGTCGATCGCGAGCGTCGGGAAGTCGCCGCCGGTCTTGACCGTGCCGGCCGCGCCGAGGTCGGCGACGGGCAGGTCGTCGCAGTTCAGGCCGCTCGGGTCGCTCACGTTGGGCACCGCCGGCCCGAAGGCGACGGGGAAGCAGCGGCCGATCGCGATCTTCGTGAACGAGACGTCGTCGTGGACGACGTAGACGTGGCGAACGGCGCTCGGCAACGTCGTCGGTTGGCCGTTCACGAGCTTGCCGGTCGTGGTCGCGACGGGGCTCACCTCGTCGTTGCCCATGATCCCCTCGTCGCACGAGAGGTCGCGCGTGACCTTGTTCGCCGGGCCGAACTCGATCCCCGCGGACGCGCCGGCGCCGGCCAAAGGCGACCGGTACATGACGAGCACGTTGTTCCCTGTGCTTCCCGGGCACGAGACCGCGCCGGGGCCGATCTCGTCGTTCGTCAGGTAGATCGCGCCGCCGTTCTTCGGGTCGCCGTCGGTCGCGTACCACTGGCGGTCGACCGCCGTGTCGGGGACGCCCGTGTTGCTGCACGTGAAGGTGACGCCGCCGTCATCGGACCGCGCCGTCGAGAAGTTCGCGAGCGTCAGGTCGTTGAAGTAAAGGCTTCCGGTGCTGTCGACGGCGAGCTCGGTGTCGCCGCCGCCGTGGCAGGTCGTGACCTTGCCGGTCTGCGGCGCGGCGCCCGGGACCCACTTGAAGGTCTTGCCGCCGTCGAGCGACCGCCAGATCCAGCTCGTGTCGGACGAGAGTGACCCGGGGACGCTCGCGTAGATGCGGTCCGGACGGGTCGGATCGAGGCGCAGGTCCTCCTCGAAGCCGACGCCCTGGATCCCGACGATCGTCGGCTGCCCGAACGTCGGCGCCCCCGCGGCGAGAGGCGTCTTCGAGGCGGTCGCGCGGAAGGTGCGTGGCGTCAGCGCCCACAGCTTCCCGGGCCGCGTCGGCCGCGCCGCCGCTACGCCCTCCTCCTCGTGGTTGAGCTTGTCGACGATCGCGAGCCGCGTCGCCGCCGCGGCGAGCTCTCTCGAGCCGCGAGCCTGGACGTGGACGATCGCACCGGCAACTGCGCCGCCGAGCACGAGCACGACGACGGCCAAAACCGATCTCCGCATGATCCGCCTCCCTGAAGCCGCTCCCGAACGAACGGATCTAGAACGCGGGCGGGGCGCGCCCGGATACGGGCTACGCGGGAGGCGGAAGCGTGGTCACGACGAAGACGCTCCGGAGCGGCGCCTCGAACGAGACGTTCCCGCCGCCGTCGCTCTGGACGCGACCGTCGAAAGAGTTCATGCCGTCGCCGTCGCGGTTCCAGAACCAGAGCCCGAACGAGGTGTTTCCGGGGAGCCCGCCGATCGTGTAGCTCCTGCTCGCCGACGACCCGCTGTCCTGCTGCGCGCCGCCGATGTCGAGCCCCGCGACCGTGACGTCGTGGCCGTCGGTGAAACCGACGATCCGCTCGGTGTCGGAGACGCCGACGACGTTCACGCCCTTCCAGCCCGGGCGCACTGCCTTGATCAGCAGCCGCAGCGCCCGGAACGCGGGCCTGCGCGTCCAGTCATCGGGGGGCCCGATGAGGGAGTAGTCCTGGGGCGTGGCGTCGTACTTCGCGAAGTACGCGTCCCAAGCGACCGTGCCGCGGAAGCCCTTCTTCACCGCTTGGAGCGCGAACCACGCCCGCTGGAAAGCGTTCAGGTTCGTGTCGACGACGGGGTCTCCGGCAGCGGTGTTGCCGGGCTCGCTCCCGTCCGGGGCTTTGTCCCCGCGCGCTCCGTACTCCATCACGTACAGCGGCTTCTTCGCGTCGCCGAGGCCGTTGACGATGTCGCGCACGCCCAGGATGCGGTCGTCGATCTTCGTCGGGCTGCGGTAGTCCCAGTAGACGTGGATCGAGTACGCGTCGACGATGTTCGCCATGTTCTTGCCGATGAACTGGAACCAGTCGAGCTGGTTGTTCAGGAGGAGATCGCCGGCCATGATCTGGAGCGGCGGCCGCACGCCGTCGGCCCTGAGCTGACCGTCGATCTCCCGGTAGGCGTTCGCGTAGTCGTTCTTGTCCATCGGCGAGCTGCCGTTGGGCTCGTTCCGCAGCGTCACCCAGCGGAGCTTGTCGATGTGAGCGTCGCGGACCTGGCGGACGAGCTCGGCCGCGAAGTCCTTGACGGCGGTCGGGTGCTTTTTGATCACGTTCGGCCCGAGCGCCTGGAGCGTGATGTTGATCGTGCCGCCGTCCGCGAGCGTGTCCTGCGCGAGCTGGACGCTCTTCCGAAACGAGTTCAGGAGGTCGGGGTCGTCGACGGCGTCCGGGTTGAAGAAGAGCCGAGCCATCTGCGGCCCGAGCGCGGCGAGCTTCGGCGTCATCGTCTGGATGCCGGCCGCAGTGACCCCGGTTTGTTGGCTCCGCGCTGCGAAGAGGTTCTGGTTGTACTGGGCGCCGAACCCGTCGAATCGAGCCACCAGCACGTCGCTCGGG
>DASUZD010000114.1:0-3175 GCA_036377055.1 Gaiellaceae bacterium
ACGAGTTGTTGATGCTCGACGCGAACGTGAGGTTGAGCACGATCCCGACGAGCACGAGCTGGATCGCGCGCAGGTAGAGCGCGTCGACCCTCTGTGCGACGGGCGAGGCTACCCCGCCTCCTCGAGCCGGCCGATGAGCCGGTCGACCTCGGCCCGGTCGACGCTCTCCGTCGCCGCCGACGGGTCCTCACGCAGGCTGAAGATCCGCGGCTTCCGCCGGTTGCGGCGGTCGATCGCCTCGACGACGCGGCCTCGCGCGTCGATGCAGAGCTCGAGCGCGAACGCGTTGCCGCCGCGCCGGTAGAGCAGGCAGCTGAACTGCGGTAGCAGGCGATAGCGGTCGAGCGAGGGCGAGTCGAGCGGGCCGACGAGCGCTTGGATCTCCCTGATGCCGCGGTTCTCCTCGCGCGCGTGGCGGCGGCCCTCGCTCCGGCCGACGACGACGAGGACCCCGAGGACGAGCAGCGCCGCGACGACGATCGCGACGGGGCCGCTGCGCTTCATGCCCTGCCCGAGACGTCGAGCAGCAGCTCGCGGTAGCGCCGGACGGCGACGCGGCGGTCGGCCTCCGTAGTCACGTACTCGCGGCCCCTGCGCCCCATCTCGTCGAGGTCGTGGACGCCGTCGTGCGCGCGGCGGATCTCCTCGGCGAGAAGCTCCGGGCGACCCGGCGGGAGGACGACGCCGCAGCCGACCCGCTCGACGAGCTGCGCGGTCTCGCTCGACGCGTCGGCGGCCACGATCACCGGCCGGCCCACGGCCATGATCCCGTAGAGGCGGCTCGGCACGACATAGCCCGAGAGGCCGCGAGCCAGCCCGACGACGTGCACGTCCGCGGACGAGAGCGACTGCGGCAGCACCTCGCGCGGCTGGTACGGCAGGAAGTAGACGCGCTCGGTCTCGAGCAGCTCGGCGAGCTCCACCAGCGGCGCCCGGCGCGACCCCTCGCCGACGATCGCGATCGTCAGCCGGTCGAGATCGCGGAGGAACGTGGCGGCGCGGACGAGCGCGTCGAGGTTCTGCGCGTAGCCGACGTTGCCCGAGTGCATGACGACGAAGCGGCCGTCGAGGCCGTGCTCGCGCGCCCACTCGTTGTCGCGCGGCTGCGGCGTGAGCACGTCGGAGTCGACCCAGTTAGGGATCACCCGCAGTCGCTCGGGCGGCGCGCCCTTGCGTTCGAGCCGCTCGCGCATGGTCTCGCCGATCGCGACGACGCGATCCGCCCGCTCCAGGTAGGCGCCGATCGCGCGACGCAGAATCTCGACCACGGCGGGGTTCTCGAGCCGTTTCAGCTCGACCGCGATCTCGGGGAAGACGTCCTGACTCACGACGACGAGAGGCACGCCGAACCGCCGCGCGACGATCAGCGCGACGTCGGCGATGATCGGAGGATCGGTCATGCAGAGGACGACGTCCGGCTTCTCCGCGGCGAGGCCGGTGCGGAGCGACTCGGCGAGGTACGTCGCGTAGTTGAGCGCCCGCCGGTGGAGCGCGCTGCGGTCGAATGCCGTCGAGCGGACGCGCACGATCTCCACACCCTCGTGGCGCGTGCGCCCCGAATCGCCGCCCGGCTGTGGGAGCCGGCCGGTCACGACGGTCACCTCGAACTCGTCTGCCAGCGCTGCGCAGAGCTCCGAGAGCAGGTGCGCCGTCGCCTCGACGCCCGGCCAGTAGTACTGGTTGAAGACGAGCAGCCGCGGCCTGGTCATCGCGTGGCGGCGACGGGGCGCGCGGCGAGCGCGAGCCCCAGGAACGCGCAGAGCCACACGGTCAGCGTCGCGTTGTTGCCGGCGGCGTAGATGTAGGACTGGACGACCGCGAGGACGAGGCCGGCGCAGACGACCGCCGTGCAGGCTGCGGCTGCGCGACGGGCCTCGCCTTGGAGGCGGCGGATCGCGCTAGCGCAGCCGAAAACGAGCGCCACGGCCAGCGCGAGGAGGACGAGCAGGCCGGCGAGCCCGAGCTGGAGGAAGACGCCGACGTACGAGTTCTCCGGTGACCCGCCGAAGAACGAGTAGTAGCGGTCGACGAACACGTGGTCCTCGGTGCCGAAGCCGTAGCCGGCCACCGGCCGCTTCTCGCCCTGGTCGATCGCGCCCTCCCACGCCTGTGACCGGCCGGTCGACGCGAAGAGCGTTCGCTTCGCGCCGGCCTCGGCGCCGTTCGGCGCTCCGAACTCGTCCTCCAGGCGCAGCTCGGCGTCGGCGTCGTTCTTCCGGTAGGTGCAGAGCTCGCAGCCCGGGCCTGCCACCTGCGTCGCCTTCGGATCGGGCTGCGGGATCTCGCCGGCGCCGACCGCGAGTGCGGCGAGCGCGACGACGGCCGCGGCGGCGGCAAGACGGCCGCGCGTCGTGCCGGCTGCGACAGCGGCGACGAGCACGCAGCCCACGGCCCCGGTCGCGAGCGCGCCGCGCGATCCGGAGCCGACGATCGACGCCGCGAGCAGCACGATCGCGGCCGCCGCTGCGAGCCTTCGCCGCCCACGCCATTCGATCGCGAGCCACGTCACGAGCGGGAGCGCGGCCGCGAACAGCATGGCGACCGTGTTCGGGTTCTGGCCGATTCCGCGGTACCGCGTCGGGATCGTCTTCGTCGCCTCCTGGAGCGCGTCGTGCGGCGCCGCGGCGAGCACGACCGCGCCGAGGACAGCCACGGCGACGGGGCCCGCCGCGACGGCGACGAGCAGGCGCTCGACGAGCGGGCGGTCGCCGGCTGCGGCGAGACCGAGCGCGGCCGCGGCGGCGAGCACGAGCGTGAACGAGACGACGCGCTGGATCGTCAGGCGCGGATCGGCCGACCAGAGCGTCGACGCGGCCGCGAGGGCGACGAGCGCGGCCGCAAGCCCGTAAACCGGCCTGCGCACGCGCTCCACGAGTCGTTGCGGCCCGACGTGCGCGAGCGCGTACGCGACGGCGAGGGCGCAGAGGAGGGCGAGGAGGATCTTCCACAGCGGTTGCGCGACCTGGCGGACGGACGGCGACCAGTTGGAGCCGAGTGCGACGGCGACGACGGTGGCCGGAACCGTGAGCCGAATCGCCCCTTCCAGGGGCAGGCGTCGTAGGGCTCCCACGGCGGCTGCAAGGATACTGAGCGCCTTGACGTACCCCGAGCGCATCGTGCCGGACGAGACCGAGCCGGGAATCGTCGCGCTCCACCTGAAGCGCTACGAGTTCGC
>DASUZD010000115.1:0-8777 GCA_036377055.1 Gaiellaceae bacterium
GCGGCGAGGGGACGGGCTCGAGGCCGAGCAAGGGAGGACGCACCTGATGCTCCTCCCGCGCAAGACGAAGTTCCGCAAGTACCAGCGCGGCCGCCGCGCGGGCTACTCGAAGGGCCAGACGGCGGTCCAGTTCGGCGACTACGGGCTCAAGGCGCTCGAGTCGGGCTGGATCACGAACCGCCAGATCGAGGCCGCCCGAATCGCGATGACGCGCAAGATCAAGCGCGGCGGCAAGGTCTGGATCAACGTCTTTCCGGACAAGCCCGTCACGGCCAAGCCGGCCGAAACGCGCATGGGCTCGGGCAAAGGCTCACCGGAGCACTGGGTCGCGGTGATCAAGCCCGGCCGAGTCATGTTCGAGCTCGCCGGCGTTCCGGAGCCGCTCGCGAAGGAGGCGCTCCGCCTCGCGGGCCACAAGCTGTCGGTCAAGACCAAGATCGTGAAGCGAGAGGCGGATCTCTTTGAAAGCTAAGGAGTTAAGGGACTTGAGCGACGAGGAGCTGGAGGGGCGGCTGCACGACGCGCGCCAGGAGCTCTTCAACCTGCGGTTCCAGTCTGCGACCGGCGCGCTGGAGAACAGCGCGCGGCTGCGGACGACGAAGCGCGAGATCGCTCGCATCCTGACGGTGCGCCACGAGCGCGAGGCAAGCCTGGAGAGAAGGTAGATGGCGAAGGACGAGACAACCGAGAAGGACGAGGCCGAGACGCCGGCCCCCGAGGCGAAGCCGAGTCGCTCGCGCAAGAAGGCGGAGCCGGCGGCCGAGGCGACCTCCGAGCCGGAGGCGCCGGCGGCGGAGGAAGAGCCGCCCGCGGAGCAGCCGCCCGGTTCCGACACCACCGAGGTCCCGGCAGCAGAGCCCGCCGAGGAGGCTGCCCCCCAGGAGGCCGCGCCCGAGGAGCCCGCTGCCGAGGAGCCTGAGCCGACCGTCGCGGAAGCCGAGCCTGCGCCCGACGCGGAGGCCGCAGCAGCGGCCGCCGAGGCACCTGCCGCCGAGGCACCTGCCCCGGCCGCTCCGGCTCCGACGGCGAAGCCGAAGCGCAAGCGCCTTCCGCGCGCTCAGCGGCCGACGCGCGCCAAGCCGAAGCGCGAGAAGCCGAAGCAGCGCAAGCCGATCGTCCGGCTCCCGAAGCCGGAGAGCGAGCGCGGCCGCCGCCAGGAGCGGCGCGGGGTCGTCGTCTCTAGCGCGATGGACAAGACGATCGTGGTGAAGGTCGACACGATCAAGGCGCACCCGCGCTACAAGAAGGTCGTCCGTCGCTCCACGAAGTTCCACGCGCACGACGAGCAGAACGCCGCGAAGGTCGGCGACATCGTCCGCATCGTCGAGACGCGCCCGCTCTCGAAGACGAAGAACTGGCGCCTGGCAGAGGTGGTGCAAGCAGCAAGGTGATCCTCCCGGCAACAGTTAGTGCGCCTCTGGCGCGCGATCCGCGGCGCATTGCCGCGTCCTCGGTCGCGTCCGGGCTCGTTAGCCCGAACGCGGCCTGCGTCCTTGCACTGCTTGCGGCTCCCGCCCCAGAGGCGCGAAGCCGTCACCGGGAGGATCGCCGGTGATTCAGCAGGAGTCCAGACTGCGCGTTGCCGACAACACGGGCGCGCGCGAGATCCTCTGCATCCGCGTGATGGGCGGCGGGAAGCGCCGCTACGCGCGCGTGGGCGACATCATCACCGCGACCGTGAAGACGGCGACGCCCCAGGGCGCCGTCAAGAAGGGCGAGGTCGTGAAGGCGGTCATCGTCCGGACGAAGAAGGCCTATGGCCGCGAGGACGGCACGCTGATCGCGTTCGACGAGAACGCCGCGGTGATCATCGACAACCAGCGCAACCCGCGCGGCACCCGCATCTTCGGCCCGGTCGCGCGCGAGCTCCGCGAAAAGAACTTCATGAAAATCGTCTCGCTCGCTCCGGAGGTGCTCTGATCATGGGTGAACCCCTGGTTCCCCCATGGACCCCCTCCTCGCGGGCCGGTGCGCCGGTACCTTTCGCAGCGGGGCCGGCTGCTGTCGGGGTCGCTCACAGGTTGCCTCTCCGCTCTGAGCCTCCCGCCGGGCGGAGCCCGGCTCCGGCGGCGAGCTGTCACGTGTCCCTAGGAGGGCGAAGAACTCAATGACAACTGCGATGAAGGTGAAGAAGGGCGACCTCGTCCAGGTTCTCTCCGGCAAGGATCGCGGCAAGCAGGGTCGCGTCATCGACGCGCTCCCCCGCGAGCGCCGCGTGATCGTCGAGAACCTGAACGTCGTCAAGCGGCACACGAAGCCGCGCCCGATCAAGAACGCGAGCCGGATGGGCGGCGCTCAGATCACCCCGGGCGGCGTGATCGACAAGGCGGCGCCGCTTCCCGTCTCGAACGTGATGGTCGTCTGCCCGGTCTGCAAGCGCCCGACGCGCGTCGGCACGACGGTCAAGGAGATCAAGGGCGAGCAGGTTCGCGTCCGACACTGCCGCCGCGCCGACTGCGGCCAGGAGATCGACAAGTAATGGCGAGAGCGCGCAACCAGAACGGCTCCGGGAACGGCTACGTGCCGCGCCTGAAGGCGACGTACGAGAACGACGTCCGGCCGCGGCTCAAGGACGATCTCGAGCTGCCGTCGATCATGCGCGTGCCGACCGTCTCGAAGATCACGCTCAACATGGGCGTCGGCGAGGCGAAGACCGACGCCAAGGCGCTCGACTCGGCCATGGACGAGCTGACGATCATCGCGGGGCAGCGGGCCCAGCTCCGCCGCGCGCGGAAGTCGATCGCAGGCTTCAAGGTGCGCGAGGGGATGCCCGTCGGCACGCGCGTGACGCTCCGCGGCGCGCGGATGTGGGAGTTCCTCGACCGCCTCGTCTCGATCGCGCTTCCCCGGATCCGCGACTTCCGCGGCCTCGACCCGGAGTCGTTCGACGGGCGCGGCAACTACTCGCTCGGGATCCGGGAGCAGATCATTTTCCCGGAGATCGACTACGACTCGATCCAGCAGGTGCGCGGCCTCGACGTCGCGATCACCACCACCGCGGAGACGGACGACGAGGGGCGCGCCCTCCTGGGCGCCCTGGGCCTGCCGTTTGCGGGGGAACGAAGGGAGCAGTAGGTGGCTCTCCTCGCAACGGTCGGCGGCGGCTCGCCCGCGATCACGCTGCGCCATGCCGCGTCCTCAGTCGCGCCCGGGCTGGTTAGCCCGAGCGCTCCCTGCGTCCTTGCCTGGCTTGGTGCTCGCGACCGAGCCATCCACCACCGTCAGGAGGAGAGCCACGCATGGCAAAGAAGTCTCTGATCGTCAAGCAGTCCCGGCCGCAGCGCTTCAAGGTGCGGGCCTACACGCGCTGCAACCGCTGCGGGCGCCCGCGCGCGGTGTTCCGCAAGTTCGGGATCTGCCGGATCTGCCTGCGCGAGCTCGCCCACCAGGGCGTGATCCCGGGCATGACGAAGTCGAGCTGGTAGGAGGCGATCGCGATGATGACCGACCCGATCGCCGACATGCTGGCCCGCATCCGCAACGCGAACAAGGCGATGCACGAACGCGTGTCGATGCCGTCCTCGCGCCAGAAGGCCGAGATCGCACGCCTGCTCAAGGAGGAGGGCTACATCAAGGACTACCGCGTCGAGCGGCGACCCGACGATAGCTTCGATACCCTGACCATCGAGCTCAAGTTCGGGCGCAATCGCGAGCGCGTGATCAGCGGGCTCAAGCGGATCTCCAAGCCCGGCCGCCGGGTCTATGCGCGCAAGGATCGCCTGCCGCGCGTCCTCGGCGGAATGGGCACGGCGATCATGTCCACGTCCACCGGCCTCGTCACGAGCCGAACCGCCCAGGAGAAGGGCATCGGCGGCGAGGTGATCTGCTTTATCTGGTAGCGCATGAGTCGAATCGGAAGAAAGCCAATCGAACTGCCGTCGAGCGTCTCCGTCTCGATCGATCCCGGGCGCGTGATGGTGAACGGGCCGCTCGGGTCGCTCACGCAGCAGGTCCCTGCGCGGATGAAGATCGAGCAGCGCGACGGCGAGATCGTCGTCATGCGGCCGACCGAGCGCGGCGAGGACCGCGCGCTGCACGGTCTGACGCGCAGCCTCGTCGCGAACATGGTCGAGGGCGTCACGAAGGGCTTCGAGAAGCGGCTCGAGATCCAGGGCGTGGGCTACCGGGCGGCGCTCCGCGGAACCTCGCTGGAGCTGAACGTCGGCTACTCGCACCCGGTCGTGATCGAGCCGCGCGCTGGGATCACGTTCGAGGTGCCGGTCCCGACGCAAATCGTCGTCAAGGGCGTCGACAAGCAGATGGTGGGCCAGACGGCGGCCGAGATCCGCTCGGTGCGCAAGCCCGAGCCGTACAAGGGCAAGGGCATCCGCTACGAGGGCGAGTACGTGCGCCGTAAGGTCGGGAAGCGAGCGTAGGAATGCCAACTCTGACCGTCAGAGAGGCGCGGGTGCGCCGCCATCGCCGCGTTCGCGGCAAGGTGCGCGGCACGGCCGAACGGCCGCGGCTCGCCGTCTTCCGCTCCAACAAGGGCATCTCGGCGCAGCTCGTCGACGACGACGCGGCGCGCACGCTCGCGGCCGCGAGCTGGCTCAACCTGAAGAAGTCGTTCAAGGGGACGAAGACGGACCAGGCAGCCGAGGTCGGGAAGCTCCTCGCCGCGAACGCGACGAAGGCCGGGATCGAGACCGTCGTCTTCGACCGCGGTGGCTACCTCTACCACGGACGCGTGAAGGCGCTGGCCGACGGCGCACGCGAAGGAGGGCTCAAGTTTTAGTGAACCACCCGGCGGCACTCGGCGGCGCCTGGCCCGCTATCACGGGGCGCCATGCTGCGTCCTCAGTCGCGCCCGGGCTTTCTAGCCCGAGCGCTCCCTGCGTCCTTGCCTGGCTTGGTGCTAGCGACCCAGGCATCCACCGGCACCACCGGGAGGTTCACTGATGGCCACCGATGTCAGAGAGACGCGCGAGCTCAAGGAGCGCGTGGTCGAGATCAACCGCGTCGCGAAGGTCGTGAAGGGCGGCCGGCGGTTCTCGTTCACCGCGCTCGTCGTGATCGGCGACGAGGTCGACCGCGTCGGCGTCGGCTACGGCAAGGCGCGCGAGGTTCCGCTCGCGATCACGAAGGCCGTCGACGATGCGAAGAAGAACATCTTCACGGTGCCGAAGCACGGCACGACGATCACGCACGAGATCCTCGGCCGCTACGACGCCGCGCGCGTCTTCCTGCGGCCGGCGTCCGAGGGAACCGGCGTGATCGCAGGCGGCGGCGTTCGCGCGGTGCTCGAGCTTGCCGGGATCCGCGACGTGCTCGCGAAGAGCCTCGGCACGACGAACCCGATCAACATGACGAAGGCGACCGTCGACGGTCTTCGCAACCTGCGCCGGCCCGAGGAGGTCGCGCGCATCCGCGGCCTCACCATCTCCCAGGTGCTGCCGTATCGCGCGCCCGTCGAAGAAGAGGAGGAGGCGGCGGCCGAGACGCAGCCCGGAGCCGAAGCACCCGCCGAAACGCCTCCTACCCAGGAGGCCGAGGAAGCTCCGGCGGCCGAAGAGGCCCCCGCTCCGAAGCGCCGGCGGAAGGCCGAGGAGCCGAGCTAAGTGGCGAAGCTCCGGATCACGCAGACACGCAGCCTGATCGGTGAGACGCAGTCCCACCGCGGGACGCTCCGCGCGCTCGGGCTCGGGAAGATCGGCCGGACCGTCGAGCACACGGAGACGCCGAGGCTCGCCGGTATGCTGCGGAAAGTCCGTCACCTCGTCCAGGTCGAGGACGTCAGCTGATGCCCGAGGAGCTGAACCTCTCCAACCTTCGCCCTGCTGCGCCGCGGCGGGATCGCAAGCGCATCGGCCGGGGCATGGGCTCCGGCAAGGGGCGCTACTCGGGCCGCGGGATCAAGGGCCAGAAGGCGCGCTCCGGTTCGGCCAAGATGCGCCCGGGCTTCGAGGGCGGCCAGATGCCGATCTACATGCGGGTCGGCAAACAGCGGGGCGCCACGTCGAAGGACGCGATGCCGATCGGTCCTCATCGCACGTTCACCGTGCCGGTGAACGTGCGCGATCTCAACCGCTTCGACGACGGCGCCGACGTCACTCCCGAGACGCTCGTCGAGATCGGACTGATCAAGAACACGCGCACCGACGTGAAGATCCTCGGCGAGGGCGAGCTGACGAAGAAGCTGGCCGTGACCGCGCACCGGTTCTCCGCGACCGCGCGCGAGAAGATCGAGAAGGCGGGTGGCAGCGTCACCTTCCTGCGGGGCGAGCCCGCGCCCAAGAAGGCAAAGCGGATGAGGAAGCCGGCCACGGTTGAGGCCGAGGCCGAGCCGCAGGAGCCCGCCGAGGAGGAGGATGTTTAGCTGGCTCTCGAATGCGTGGCGCGTCCCGGAGCTCCGCAGGCGCGTTCTCTTCACGGGCCTGATCCTCGCGATCTACCGCTTCGGCTCGTGGATGCCGGCGCCGGGCGTGAACTCCGACCAGATCGCGGGCTACTTCAACGGCAAGGGCGGGACGGTCCTCGGCCTGCTGAACCTCTTCTCGGGCTCGGCCCTCTCGCGGTTCTCGATCTTCGCGCTCGGGATCATGCCGTACGTCACGGCGTCGATCATCCTCCAGCTCCTGACGGTCGTGATCCCGACCCTCGAGCAGCTTCAGAAGGAGGGCGAGGCCGGGATCGCCAAGATCAACCAGTACACGCGCTACCTCACCGTCGGGCTCGCGGCCGCGCAGTCGACCGGCTACGCCTTCCTCTTCAAGCGCTCCGGCGCGCTCGACGCGAACGCCGGCCGCTTCATCCTGATCATCCTGACGCTCACGGCCGGCACGACGGCGCTCATGTGGATGGGCGAGCTGATCACGAAGCGCGGCGTCGGCAACGGGATCTCGCTGCTCATCTTCGCTTCGATCCTCGCGACCGCTCCAACCGGGATCAGCGCCTGGATCAACGGCGGGCCGATGGAGAAGCTCTTCTTCCCGCTGATCGCGCTCGGGATCATCGTCGCCGTCGTCTTCATCCAGGAGGGCCAGCGGCGGATCCCGATCCAGTACGCGAAGCGGATGGTGGGACGCAGGCAGACCGCCGGCGGCTCGACCTACATGCCGCTTCGCGTGAACATGGCCGGCGTCATCCCGGTCATCTTCGCCGCGGCGGTGATGGCGTTCCCGCCGACGATCGCGCAGTTCTTCCCGCAGACGCAGAGCTTCATCAACCAGCACTTCCTGCCGGGGAACGCGACCTACCTGCTGCTCGAGGGCGCGCTGATCGTGATCTTCACGTACTTCTACACGGCGGTCCAGTTCAACCCGGTCGACCAGGCCGACAACCTGCGCAAGTACGGCGGCTACGTCCCCGGGATCCGACCGGGCCCGCCCACGGCGCAGTATCTCGACCGCGTGCTGACGCGCCTGACGCTGCCGGGCTCGCTCTACCTCGCGATCGTGGCCGTGGCGCCGAGCATCTTCATCCGCTACTTCGGGTTCTCGCAGGCGACCTCACGAGCGCTCGGCGGTACCTCGGTGCTGATCGTGGTCGGCGTCGCGCTCGACACGATGCGCCAGATGGAGTCGCAGATGATGATGCGCTCCTACGAAGGCTTCCTGAAGTAGCTCGATGAATGTCCTGATCTTGGGTCCCCAGGGCGCAGGGAAGGGGACGCAGGCGAAGCGGATCGCGGAGGAGTACGGGATTCCGCACATCGCGACGGGCGACATGCTCCGCGGCTCGATCGCGGCCGGGGATCCGCTCGGCGTGAAGCCGATCCTCGATCAGGGCCTGCTCGTCCCCGACGACGTCATGGTCGAGCTGATCCGGAACCGCCTGAGCGAGCCGGACGCGGAGGACGGCTTCGTGCTCGACGGCTTCCCGCGGACGATGGCGCAGGCGGAGGCGCTCGACGCGATGCTGCGCGACATCGACCGCGACCTCGACATCGTGCTCGAGCTCCAGGTGCCGGACGACGTCTCCGTGGCACGGCTGCTTCGACGCGCGCAGCTCGAAGGCCGCGTCGACGACGCACCGGAGGCGATCCGAACGCGGCTCGGGCTCTACCACTCGGAGACCGCGCCGCTCGTCGAGCACTACCGCACCCGCGGCAATCTCGTTGGAATCCACGGCGACCGGCCGGTCGAGACCGTGTTCTCCGAGATTCAGCAGGCCCTCGAAGCGGCGGCAGCGCGCGCGTGATCATCAGAAAATCCAAGGCCGAGATCGAGAAGATGGCCGCCGCCGGCCGCGTGGTCGCGGAGACGATCGCGCACGTCGGCGAGCACCTCGAGCCTGGGATCACGACGCGTGAGCTCGACCAGATCGGCGAGGAGTTCATCCGCTCCCAGGGCGGCGTCCCCACCTCCAAGGGCTACAAGGGCTTCCCGGCTGCGCTCTGCATCTCCCCGAACTCGATGATCGTGCACGGCATCCCGGGTTCTTACCGGGTGGAGGAGGGCGACCTGATCTCCGTCGACGTCGGCGTCACGCTCGACGGCTTCGTCGCCGACAGCGCCTACACGTTCCCGGTCGGCGAGGTCTCGCCGGACGCCGAGAGGCTGCTGGAGACGGGGCAGGCGGCGCTCGCGGCCGGAATCGAGCATGCGCGGGTCGGGAACCGCATCAGTGACATCTCGCACGCCGTTCAGCGAGTGACCGAGGAGGCGGGCTTCTCCGTAGTTCGGAGCCTGGTGGGACACGGCGTCGGGCGCTCGTACCACGAGGACCCGCAGATCCCGAACTTCGGGCCTCCCGGCCGCGGCGCGCCGCTGCAGCCGGGCATGACGATCGCGATCGAGCCGATGATCACGGCGGGCGGCTACGAGGTCTTCCTACAC
>DASUZD010000116.1:0-36629 GCA_036377055.1 Gaiellaceae bacterium
GTGACGTAGCAGTAGCGGCACGCGCGTGTGCACGTGTCGCCGAGGATCTGGAACGTCGCCGTCCCGCGGCCCCAGCACTCGGCGATGTTCGGGCAGCGCGCCTCCTCGCAGATCGTGTGCAGGCTCTGGCCGTGGATCAGCCTCTTGACGTCGAAGTAGCGCGAGTCGGCGCTCGGCGCGCGCACCTTCATCCACTCCGGCCGACGCGGTCGCTCGGCGACTGGCAGCGACGTCTTCACGCCGGCCAGTCTAGTCAGCCGGCTGTGTGCTTCAGCTCCGACTCCCGCCGCTGCGCCGCATCGAGGCTCAGGTCGCCCGAGCACACGCGGTCGTTGAGCTCGTTCTCGATCGCGTCGACGACGGATGCGCGCGGGTACGGCTCGGGCCAGAGGTTGCGCGGGTCGGTCGGGTGCCCGCCGAGCTCGAGTGAGATCAGGTGGTCCTCCTGGTATGCGGACAGCGACCCTCGCCGGCCGTAGTCCCGCATCTGCTTCAGCTTCAGGTCGTTCGTGTAGCTGACCGGCGGGCGGATCGTGCGCGTCCAGCCGTGCCGGCAGATCGTCGACGCGAGCGTCGCCGGTGTCACGTCGGGGTTGAGGACGCCGGGCGTGAGCTGCCAGCTCGCGCGGTGTGGCGAAAGCGCGCCCGTTCGCGGGCCGCAGCGCGAGAGGGCGAGCAGCGCGAGCGCGACGGCGGTGACGAGGAGCACGAGGTCCGCGCGAGTGGCCATCGCCGGCCACGATAGGTCGCGCCGGAGGCCTCTCCAGCGATCGGCACAGACTTGTTACGAAGCTGCCAGGCGGGCGTGAACCGGCTGCGGCCAGAGGCCGTGGCCCTCGTCCGCGGGAAGCTCCTCGAGCTCGAGGTCGAGGACGTCGGCGAGCGCGGCGGTTGCGAGGGGGCGCACGCCGTCGACCTCCACCGGCCGGCCGAGCTCGCGCGCGATCGTCGTGAACTGCGCGTCCTCGAGCCCGCAAGCGGTGATCCACTGCGTGAACGGGGCCGGGTCGAGGTCGACGTTCAGCGCGTAGCCGTGCGTGGAGATCCACTTGCTGACGTGAATGCCGATCGAGGCGATCTTCCGCGGCGGGCGCTCGAGCCAGATCCCCGTCAGGCCGTCGATGCGAGTGGCGTCGATCCCGAGCGGCGCGAGCGTCCGGATCAGCGCCTCTTCGAGATCGCGGCAGTAGCGCTTGACGTCGGTGCCGTGCCGCGTCAGGTCGAGGATCGGGTAGCAGACAAGCTGACCGGGCGCGTGGTACGTCGACTTCCCGCCGCGGTCGGTCTCGACGATCTCGAGCTCCGCGTCGGGCGGCACGTGCAGCTCGCCGTCCTCGGTGCGGCGACCGAGCGTCACCACGGGCGGGTGTTCGAGCAGCAGGATCGTGTCGGGGATCGCGCCCTGCGAGACCGCCCCGGCGAGCGAGCGCTGCAGCGCCCACGCCTCGAGGTAGGGCACGACTCCGATGTTCATGAGGTACCCGAGCGGCATCGCGTCAGACTAGCTCGCGTCCCTTCGGCGTCAGCTCGAACACCGTCGCGGCGAAGGAGTCCTGGTCGCCGCGCGGCGGCGGCAGCGGCGGCGTCACCCCTCCGACCGCTCGAACGAGCCCGTCGCGCGCGAGCTCCCAGACGAAGCGGAAGCACCACGCATCGCCGAGGAAGATCGCCTCCTCGTGCGCCTGGTTGGTCGCGAAGAGCTCCGGCGGCCGTTTGGGTCCCTCGGCGAGCGTTTCCAGCAGCTGCCGTTTCGTACGCGGGAGCGGCGAACGCTCCTCGCGGAGGCGCCGCAGCGCTGCTTTCAGGTGGGGGAGCGCGCCCAGGTCGCGCTCTAGGAGCGGCTCGAGGTCGTCCTCGCACACGGCCCGCCACGCCTCGCGCGCGAGCGCCCGCGTCGCGTCGCCGACCGGGCGCCGCGCGTGCCAGAGCGCCTCGAGCCGGCTGGCGTCGAGCGAGCCGAGGTAGTGGTCGGCTTGGACGAGCTCCACGTTGGTCGCCTCGCCGAGCTGCGAGAGCACCTGGAGGAGCTGGAGCTGGTCGAAGAGGTCGTGCTCGAACCAGAGGACGACGGCCCCGGCGCGGCCGAGGAGCTCGTCGCGCCGCTCGAGCTCCGCTTGGATCGCTGCCTCCTCGCCCCAGCCGTGCCCGGCGAGGAAGCGGGCGCGAAGCGGGCGACACTCAGCAGGATCGAACGCCAGCGGGCCGGCGTGGAGGACGTCGTCCCACGAGAGCACGACATCGTCGAGCGACGTCGTGCGCAGCGTGCTGGCCACCGACTCTCCGTTCGTCACGTGCAGCGGCCCTGGGCTCATGTCCGCAATTCAACCTGCCTTCTCAAGAGAGGCCGGCTTTGCCGGCCTCGCTCAACTTGTTGTGCCTAACGAGGGGGCATACGGGGGAAACCGGGTTTCCCCCGTGAAGGCGACGTCAGTAGGCCGCCTCGTCCCAGGTCTGGAGCTTCTCGCGCACATCCCGGAGGAACCGGCCCGCGAGCGCCCCGTCGACGAGCCGGTGGTCGTACGTGAGCGTCAGGTTCATGATCGGCCGGATCGCGATCACGTCCTCCCCGCGCTCGTCCTGGACGACCCACGGCCGCTTGACGACCGCGTACGTGCCGAGGATCGCTGCCTGCGGCTGGCTGATGACGGGCGTCCCGTGGAACGTGCCGTACCCGCCGGGGTTCGTGATCGTGAAGGTGCCGCCCTGGACCTCGTCCGGGAGGAGCTTCTTGTCGCGCGCGCGGGCGGCGAGATCCTGGACGCCCTTCGCGATGCCGAGCAGGTTGAGCGTCTCCGCGTTCTTCAGGACTGGGACGATGAGGCCCTTGCCGTCGGCGAGCTCGACCGCGAAGCCGAGGTTGACGAACTTCTTCGTGACGATCTGTTCGCCGCGAATCTCTCCGTTCACCCACGGGTAGTCGCGGAGCGTCTCGACCACCGCGCGCGCGACGAAGGCGAGGTAGGTGAGCTTGACGCCGTAGGACGCGTCGAAGTCGCGCTTCAGCTTCCCTCGGATCGCGACCACCTTCGACATGTCGACCTCGATTGCGCTCGTGACGTGCGCGGCCGTGTCGAGCGAGCGGCGCATGTGCTCGGCGATGCCGCGCCGCATCGCGTTCATCGGCTCGTAGCTCTCGCCTGTGCCCGGCTCGGCCGCCGCCGCGACGGGCGCGGGAGCAGGCTTGGGGGGCGCGGGAGCGGCTGCGCGCTCGGGCTCCGGCGCCGCGGGTGCGGGCTCGGGAGCCGGCTCCGGCGGCGCGGCGGGCGCCGGCGCCTCAGCCTCGGCCGGCGCGCCCGACTCGATGTAGTCGAGGATGTCCTTCTTCGTCACGCGGCCGCCGCGGCCGGTGCCGGAGATGCGGCTCGGGTCGACGTTGTTCTCAGCGGCGATGCGGGCGACGACGGGCGAGACGAACGTCTTCCCGTTCTCGCTCGAAGCGGCGCGGGTCTGCGCGGGCTCGGCGGCTTCCGCCACGTCTCCCACTCCCTCGCTCGCCGAAGCCATGGCCTCGTCGGCCGCGGCCTGCGTGGCGGGCTCGGGCGGAGCTTGTGGCTCTGAGCCACTAACTTCGGACCCTTCGGGCGCGATGACCGCGAGCTTCGTCCCCACCTCGACCGTCTCGCCCTCCTGGACGAGGATCTGCTGGAGGACGCCTTCGCCGGGGCTCGGGACCTCGGTGTCGACCTTGTCCGTCGAGATCTCGAGGAGCGCTTCGTCGGCCGCGACCGACTCGCCCTCCTGCTTGAGCCACTTCGTGATCGTCCCCTCGGAGACGGACACGCCCATCTGCGGCATGACGACGTCGATCGCGGTCCCTGTGGCCACGTCCCCTCCTAGTACTCCACGAGTTCTTTTAGGCCGGCGGCCACGTCAGCGACCTGCGGAATGAAGGCCTTCTCGAGCGGCGGCGAGAACGGCACCGGAGTGTCCGGCGCGGCGATGCGCTTCACCGGCGCGTCGAGATCCTCGAACGCCTCCTCGGCGATCGTCGCCGCGATCTCCGCGCCGAAGCCGCCGGTGCGCGTGTCCTCGTGCAGGACGAGCACCTTCGACGTCTTGCGGACGCTCTCCAGGACGGCGGCCTTGTCCCACGGGAGCACGGTCCGCAGGTCGACGATCTCGACCGAGGCCTCGTCGCCGAGCTCCTTCGCGGCCTCGTCGGCGGTATAGACCATCGCGCCCCAGGTGACGACGGTCACGTCGTCGCCCTCGCGATGGATGCGCGCCTTCCCGAGCGGCACCGTGTACCGCTCGTCCGGCACCTCGCCCTTGATGCGGCGATAGAGGTGCTTGTGCTCGAAGTAGAGAACGGGGTTCGGGTCCTCGATCGCGCTCACGAGCAGACCCTTCGCGTCCTCCGGCGTCGCCGGGCACACGCACTTGAGCCCGGGGATGTGCGCGAACGAGCTCTCCGGGTTCTGCGAGTGGAACGGACCGCCGGAGAAGCCGCCGCCGGATGGGAGCCGGATCGTGATCGGCACGGGTGTCCCCGCGCGCCAGCGCTGCTTCGACGCGACGGTGACGAGCTGGTCCCACGCGCACGAGATGAAGTCCGCGAACTGCATCTCCGCGACCGGGCGCATGCCCATGATCGCGGCGCCCGTGCAGCCGCCGACGATCGCCGTCTCGGCGAGCGGCGCGTCGATCACGCGCCACGGCCCGAACTCCTCCTGGAAGCCGAGCGAGACCTTGAACGCGCCGCCGTACACGCCCACGTCCTCGCCGATCAGGAAGACGCGCTGGTCGCGCCGCATCTCCTGCCGAAGCCCGTCGCTGATCGCCTGGAGATAGGTCTTCTCGGCCATGGCCCTTACTTGTGGTGGGGCGTGTCGAGGTCTTCGGGGGTCGCGAAGACGCCCTCGGTGAGCTGCGACGGCTCGGGGAGCGGCGACTCCTCGGCGCGACGGAGCGCGTCGTTCAAGAGCCGCTTCACGCCAGCCGCGATCTCGTCCTCCTCCTCGTCGTCCAGGTCGGCGTTCTCGCGGAGCCAGGTGCGGAAGCGCTCGAGCGGGTCCGACTTCGCCCACTCTTCGAACATTTCTTTGGGCACGTAGAACGCGTCGTCGTGGACGGCGTGGCCCTCCATCCGGAGGGTCAGGCACTCGACCAGCGTCGGGCCGCCGCCGTCGCGCGCCTTCTCGATCGCCCGCTTCGCCTCGCGGTACACGGCGAGCACGTCCGTGCCGTCGACGACCACGCCCTCGAAGCCGTAGGCCTGCGCGCGGTCGGCGACGTGCTCCGTGGCGTACTCGAGGTGCGTCGGCGTCGAGTACGCCCACTGGTTGTTGTCGCAGACGAAGACGACCGGGAGCCGGCGCGTCCCGGCGAATGTCATCGCCTCGTGCGAGTCGCCGCGCGCGGACGCGCCCTCGCCGAACCAGCCCACGGCGACCCGGCGCTCCTCACGGATCCGGAAGGCGAGCGCGCACCCGGTCGCGACCGGGAGCATGGCCGGAAGGTGGCTGACCATCGCGATCAGGCCCAGCTTTGCGTCGGCCATGTGGACGTTTCCGTCCTTGCCGCCCGTCGGCCCGTCCACGCGGCCCATGTACTGCGCGAAGATCCGCCACGGCTCGACGCCGCGGGTGACGTGGACGCCCATGTCGCGATGGAGCGGCGTGCCGACGTCCTCCGGGCCCATCGCGGTCGCGACGCCGACCGAGGCCGCCTCGTTGCCGCGGCCGGTGTAGAACGAGCCGGGGATCTTCCCCTGCTTGTAGAGGATGTGGCCGCGCTCCTCGATCCCGCGCGTGATCAGCAAGTGCCGATAGATGCCGAGCAGGTCCTCGCGATCGAGCCCTGCCTCCTTCACCTCGTTCAGCGAGCCGAGCGGCTCCGCCTCTCTCACCGCCATCCGCAGCACCTCTGTCGTCGGCTGGACGGTCGAACTGTAACGACATCGGCCGCGGGCAAGCCGCCGGGCGTCGCCACAGGCGAAGATGGTTTTGAAATCACACGAACTCGATATAAAGACCGCGGTGGAGTTGCCTGATGTAACTGCAAGGCGGGTATTGTGACGGTCGGTTCAGGGGCTCACGAGACGCTGCGGTCCGAGCGAGAAGCCTGCCCGAACGTCGCTGCGGCCGCCCCGCAGCCACGTCCAGAAAAGGAGGAGTCCGTTGTTGAAGACGGCTCGTATCGCTCTGAGCCTCGCCGCCGCGACCTTGATCGTGCTCGCGCTCGGCGCCGGCTCTCCCTCCGCGGCCGACCGCGGCTCGTACATCGTCGTCCTGAAGAGCTCCGTCGCGGATCCGGGAGTCGTCGCTGCGGAGCAGGCCGGGCGCTTCGGCGGCACCGTGTCGCACGTCTATCGGTATGCGCTCAAGGGCTATTCGCTCTCGCTGCCGACCGCGGCTGTCGCCGCACTCGCGGCCGATCCGCGCGTTCAGTACGTCGAGGCGGACGGCGTCGTCCAAGCGTCGACGACGCAGACCGGCGCGACGTGGGGGATCGACCGCATCGACCAGCGCTCGCTCCCGCTCTCCGGCACGTTCACGTACTTCGCGACCGGGAGCGGCGTGACCGCGTACATCATCGATACCGGCATCCGCTTTACGCACACGCAGTTCGGCGGACGTGCGGTCAAGGGAGTCGACGAGGTCACGCCTGGCGGCTCCGCCTCCGACTGCAACGGCCACGGGACGCATGTCTCCGGGACGGTCGGCGGCTCGACCTACGGCGTCGCGAAGTCCGTGCGGCTCGTCGCGGTTCGTGTCCTCGGCTGCAACGGCAGCGGCTCGACCTCGGGCGTCATCGCCGGCGTCGACTGGGTGACGGGGAACCACGCCGCCGGCACGCCGGCCGTCGCCAACATGAGCCTCGGCGGCAGCGCCTCGTCGTCGCTCGACACGGCCGTGAACAACTCGATCAACGACGGCGTCAGCTACGCCATCGCGGCCGGGAACGGCGACGTCTTCGGGAACCCGCAGAACGCGTGCAACTTCTCGCCGGCCCGCGTCGCGGCGGCGATGACGATCAGCGCCACGGACAGCACGGACACGAAGGCGTCCTGGGCGAACTACGGCAGCTGTGTCGACTGGTTCGCTCCCGGTGTCTCGATCACGTCGGCGTGGTACACGAGCGACAGCGCGACGAGGACGATCAGCGGCACGTCCATGGCGACGCCGCACACGGCCGGGGTCGCGGCGCTCTACCTCCAAGGGAACCCGACGGCGAGCCCCGCGACGGTCAGGACCGCGCTCTTCAACCTGACCACGAAGGGCATCGTCAAGTCGTCGAACACGACGAACAACCACCTGCTGTTCACGAACCTCTAGCCCAAGCCGGCCGGCGGGGACGCGCGTGCCGTGTCCCCGCCGGCCACGGCTCGGGGCCTGACCCCCGGCCATGGCCGCCGCGGCCGGTGCGCGCGGGAGCTCGGGCGCCGCGGATCCAGCCAACCATGCGGGCGAATGTCCGCTGCGGACCGGTCCGGGGGCCTGACCCCGATTCGCGACTAGAGTGGCCGCGATGGGCAAGGCCGCAGACTGGCTGCGCGAGGAGCGGCGCAAGACGCTCGGCGACTGGGTCGCGTTCTGCGTTGGCTGCGGTTACACGCGCCGGTACTTCGAGGAGTTCGAGGGCGAGCTGCCGTCCGAGTGCCCGCAGTGCGGCCGGGAGGTGCGAACACGCTGTCCGGCCTGCGGCGCGCGCTTCGCGTCCGCCGTCACCGTCGAGTGTGAGGCCTGCGGCGCGGAGGTCAGGCCGGCCGAGATCTTCGGCTTCCGGATCCGAAAGCGGTAGCCCTAGCCGCCGCCGTTCCCGCCGCCTCCGTCTCCGCCGCCTCCGTCCCCGCCACCGTCGCCCCACCCGACGTCGTAGGCGCGCGAGCCGGGATCGCCCCAGTAGTTCCCGGCCAAGCGCTGGCGGACCAACCACCGCCGGAAATGGCTGCGGATCTCGAGCGGCACCGCGTCACGGACGCCCTTCAGTTGCCGCGCGTGCCCTGCGACCAACGACGCGTCGCCCTCGCTCGTCGCGCCGAGGTCGAGGTGCCTGTTCCCGCTCCCGATCAGTGGCCGCTTCAGCGCGCGAAGGCGTCTTTTGACGGCCGCGTGGTCGAAGACGCTCTGAAGCTCGACACGGACCCGCCAGCAGATCTCGAGCGGATCGACTTCCGGGTCGCCGGTGTCGCGATCCGCGTCCGGCAGCGTGGGGTCGACGTACGCATCGAGCCGCTTGCTCCAGCGGCGGATCTGCGGCCGCCCAAACTCGTCGGGGTACCGGCTCTCGGCGACGATCCTGCGCGCGCGACGCGCGACGTTCTTGGCGTTCGACCTACTTCGTGCGAAACAGTAGACCGTCGTTGCGTCGTCCTCGACGTCGAGCCCTGACAGCCTCAGGAGCTCCGTCGCGGCCTCGGCGGCCGCATGCGATGCCGCCTCGAACACGACGCACCACTCGCGCGGCACGCGCGACGCCTCAGTGCCGGATCTGAGAGAAGCGGATCACCGTGACGGTGTCGTCGTCGGACACGTCTCGGTTGTAGAGCTGCCCGAGGAAGCCGGCCATCTCCTCGGTGCGCCTGATCTCGGGGTTGTCGTGCTCGATCTCGCGCGGCGACAGGTCACGGAGCTGCTTCACCTCGATCTTGTCGATCACCGCTTCGAAGACCTTCTCGCGCGGGCTGAAGCGCGCACCGGCGAGGACCTGCACGATCATCCCCTTCTTGTACTTTCCGGTCTTGTCGCCGAGGCGGATCGTGGCGGTCTTCCGCCCGCTGCGAAGCTGTTCGGCCACGATCGGCGAGTAGAAGTTGAGTGCGTACATAGGGTCGTCGTCCGCGGCGCGCGCCAGAGCCGCAAGATCATAGAGCCTCGTTCGCCAGCCGGTCTAGCGCCTTCTCGGCCATCTCGCGCTCGCCCTTGTAGGCCAGCAGGCGAGGCGCCTCGTCGAGCGGCAGCCACCGCGCCTCCGCCACCTCGTGGGCGTGCGCGGGCGGGAGGTCGCCCAGCCGACCACGCTTGTACCGAAGCAGGAAGAAGCTCACGACCTTGAAGACGCGCTCGCCGGCCCAGGTGTAGACGTAGCGCACGTCGCCGAGCTTGCCGAGGCTCTCGCCGGTCGCTCCGGTCTCCTCGGCGACCTCTCGGAGCGCCGTCGCCTCGGCCTTCTCGCCGTCGCCGATCAATCCCTTCGGGAGCGCCCACGTCCCCGGCGGCTTCCCTGCGGGGCGGATCGCCGCGAGCATCCACCGCCCGCGCAGACGCCGCACGAGAACGCCTCCCGCTGAGAACTCGCGCCTCATGCAACCTTTGTAACACAGCCGTGCTGTTGCGCTTGCGAACGGCCCCGGATCGGCGTTACACTGCCCTGGCACTCGCTGCGAGAGAGTGCCAGTAGATGTCACAAACTCAGAGGTAGGGAGGCGCCTGAATGAATTTGCAGCCGCTTGGAGACCGCCTCATCGTCGAAGTCCTCGAGGAGGAGGAGACGACGGTGAGCGGCATCGTCCTGCCGGACACGGCCAAGGAGAAGCCGCAGCGCGGCCGCGTCCTTTCGGTCGGCCCCGGCGCTCGGGACGAGGACGGCAACTACATCAAGATGGACCTCGAGGAGGGTGACGAAATCATCTTCTCCAAGTACGGCGGGACCGAGATCAAGCTCGGTACCGACGAGGTCTTGATCCTCCGCGAGAGCGACGTCCTGGCCAAGGTGGTCGGCGCTCGCGAGCTCGCGGGAGCGAAGGCTTAGAACCCCAACGGGAGGTAGGAAGAAGACATGGCTCACAAGGAGCTGAAGTTCAATGAGGATGCGCGCCGCTCGCTCGAGCGCGGCGTGAACATCCTGGCCGACGCGGTCAAGGTCACCCTTGGCCCGAAGGGCCGGTACGTCGTGCTCGACAAGAAGTTCGGCGCGCCGACGATCACGAACGACGGTGTGACGATTGCGCGCGAGATCGAGGTCGAGGACGTGTTCGAGAACCAGGGCGCGCAGCTGGTGCGTGAGGTCGCGACCGCGACGAACGACGTCGCGGGCGACGGCACGACGACGGCGACGGTGCTCGCGCAGGCGATCGTGCGGGAGGGCCTGAAGAACGTCGCAGCCGGCGCGAACCCGATGGCGCTGAAGCGCGGCATCGAGACCGCGGTCGATCAGGTGGTCGAGAACCTGAAGACGCAGTCCAAGGAGATCTCGGGCAAGGAGGACATCGCCCGGGTCGCCACCATCTCGGCGCGTGAGCGCGAGATCGGCGACGTCATCTCCGACGCGATCGAGAAGGTCGGCAAGGACGGCGTCGTGAACGTCGAGGAGGGCCAGACGTTCGGCCTCGAGCTCGAGTTCACGGAGGGCATGCAGTTCGACAAGGGCTACCTGTCGCCGTACATGATCACCGACCCCGAGCGCATGGAGGCTGTCCTCGAGGACCCGTACATCCTGGTCGCGAACCAGAAGATCGGAGCCGTCAAGGACCTGCTGCCGGTGCTCGAGCAGGTGATCCAGGCGGGTAAGCCGCTGCTGATCGTGGCCGAGGACGTCGAGGGCGAGTCGCTCGCGACCATCGTCGTCAACAAGCTCCGCGGCACGTTCACGGCCGTCGCCGTCAAGGCGCCCGGCTTCGGCGACCGCCGCAAGCGCATGCTCGAGGACATCGCGATCCTCAGCGGCGCCGAGGTGATCACCGAGGAGATGGGCCTCAAGCTCGAGAATACGAAGCTCTCGCAGCTCGGCCGCGCCCGCCGCGTCGTCGTCGACAAGGATTCGACGACGATCATCGACGGAAACGGCGACTCCGAGGGCATCAAGGCTCGGATCAAGCAGCTGAAGCAGGAGATCGAGAACACCGACTCCGACTTCGACCGCGAGAAGCTCCAGGAGCGGCTCGCCAAGCTGGCCGGCGGCGTCGCCGTCGTCAAGGTCGGCGCTGCGACCGAGACCGAGATGAAGGAGAAGAAGCACCGCGTCGAGGACGCGCTCCAGGCCACCCGCGCCGCCCTCGAGGAGGGCATCGTGCCGGGCGGCGGCGTCGCGCTCTTGAACGCCGTCAGCTCGATCAAGCTCGACGCGATCGAGGGCGACGAGCGCACGGGCGCAGCGATCATCACGCGCGCGCTGGAGGAGCCGATTCGCCAGCTCGCCGAGAACGCAGGCCTCGAGGGCTCGGTGACGGTGAACCAGGTTCGGACCGCTCCGGCGGGCCAGGGCCTGAACGTCGACACGGGCAACGTGGAGGATCTCGTCAAGGCCGGGATCATCGACCCGACGATGGTCACGCGCTCGGCCCTTCAGAACGCCGCGTCGATCGCGAAGAACATCCTCACGACCGAGGCGATCGTCGCCGAGGCTCCCGAGAAGCAGGGCGCCGGCGCCGGCATGGGCGGCGGCATGGGAGACATGGGCGGAATGATGTAACCCGAAAAGTCCTCCGGACTTTTCGGGTGCCTTAGGCACCACAGCAGAAGGGCCGGCAAAGCCGGCCCTTCTGCTTTTCAATGAAGCTCTGCGAGGCGCTTCGCGACGATGTCCGCGTGCGGTAGACGCGCTTCGACGCCCTCGTGCATGAGCGCTCGCACCGATGCGGCAAGGGCCGCTCGGAGCGTTTCGGGGCTGATCCCGGCGTGCGTGCCCTCGAACCGGGCCAGGGTCTCGGTGGAGAGGTCGTCATAACCGCGCGCTTGGACTGCGATCAGTCCCTCCCGGAGGCAGGCGAGCGAGAGCGCGTGGTCGCGCAACGCTCCGACGTAGTGCTCGGCTTGCCAGACACGCCCGCGTTCGATGCACGCGCGCGCGTGCAGCGCGTAGATGACGCCCCAGCCGAAGAGGTCTTCCGCGGTCGCCGGCGTGCCGATGAAGATGGTGCCCGCAGCCCGCGCTCTCGAGCTCGCGGACTCGTCTGCCGCTGTCTCGCCGAAGAGCAGCTGGAACTTGGGCCCGGCTGGACGAAACTGGCTCGCCGGAGTCATCGAGAGGTCGAACTGAAGCGCGTCGGGCAGCAGGAACACGCGGTACGTCGTCGAGCCGCTCTCGAGGTCGACGAGGTGCACCGCGTCGAGCTCGTCGAGGAGCGTGCGCGTCCAGTCGCCGAGCACGTCGGCGACGGGCACGTGGTCGGCGACGCCGAAGGTGAGGTCCAGGTCGGAGAACCGGTCGCCACCGCCCACGGCGAGCGAGCCAACGGCGGCGCCGGCAACGACCCGCGCGTCCTCCTCCGCGAGCCGTAGCAGGCGCTCGCGGAGCGCATCCCGCTGCTCGACGGTGAACACGGGGCCGCGATTCTATTTCCGCAAAGCAAAACGGCCCTTGCGGGGCCGTTTTGCGAGGGGGTGGGGGAGGTGGTTCGCGCTAGTTATCGGTCGGTTTCGATAAGAAGCGGCATCCCTCGTTTGAGTATTTCCTACGGCGCCGTCACAGCGCGGAGGGCGTTCACGACGCCCGCGCCGTAGAAGTTGTTCGCGTCCGGCTTGCCCTTGCACGTCGCCGACGTGAAGGCGAAGAGGCCCGGCGGGAGGTCGTACGTCACCGTCGGCGGCGAGGGACACGCATCGGGCACGGCCGAGTCCTCGAGCCGCGACTCGAGCTCGCTCGGCGAGAGGTGAGGACGGCCGTACTGCGAGACGATGAGCGCTGCGACGCCTGCCGCCTGAGGGGCAGCCATCGAGGTTCCCTGCGCCCACGCATACGTCGCGCACCCGAAGCCAGGCTCGCAGTCCTTCTCGACGAGCGACGGGTCGAGCGAGGCGGCGGTCTCGGCCGTCCAGGCGCCGAGCAGGCGCCCGCCGCCGCCGAAGGGCGCCGGGGGAAGCTGGAAGCGCTTGTCCCCACCGGGCGCCGCGACGTCGGTCTCCTTCGAGCCGTAGTTCGAGTAGTACGACTTCTGGTTGGCGTAGCCCGTCGCGGAGACCCCGACGACGCCGTCGAGGTCGGCCGGAAGCTCGACCGTCTTCCAGATGACCTTGTTGTCGCTCAGGTCGAGGTTGTCGTTGTTCAGGGCCGCGATCGGGAGCACGCCGTTCCGGCGCGCGAAGTCGACGGCGCGCTGGACGAGCGTGACATCCGCCTTATCGGCCTGGGAGTCGAGGTACACGCCGATGCTCATCGACACGACGTCGAAGTGGCTCTGGCCGGCGTACACGAGCGCCTGGGCGACCGACGTCGAGCTGCCGCGTCCGTTCCGGTCGAGCACTTTAAGCGCGACCGTCGTGACGTTCGGCGCGATGCCCGAGACGCCGATGCCGTTGATCGGCGCGGCGATCGCGCTCAGCACCCACGTTCCGTGCCCGTCGTGGTCCTGGAGATCTGGCTCGGTCGGGACGAACGACCGGCTGCGCGAGAGGTCGAGGTTCGGCGCGACGTCCGGGTGCGTCAAATCGGCGCCGGAGTCGAGGACGGCGACGACGACGTTCCCGCGGCCCCGCTGGACGGCGTACGAGCCGGTCGGCGTCGCGTCGAGCCGAAGCTTGTCCCACTGCTGCCCGTACAGGGGATCCATCCCGGCGGGCGCGCTCGCGCCGCGTGACCGAGGAGGCGCGCCGCCGGTCGCGTCGTCGTGCGGGATCATCTGCGCCCAGGACTCGAGGTCCACGGCCGCGACCTCGGTCGACTGGAGCATCGTCGACGCGAAGGCGGGATTCGCCGACGTCACGCGTAGGCCGCCGATCTGCGGGAGCGTCGTCGTCACCGTTCCTCCGGCAGAGGCGACGAGTTGCGCAGCATCCGCCGGGAGCCCGTTCGACTGCACGAAGGCGACGACATACGCCTTGGGCGGCGCGGCGTCGGTGCGCGCCGAGGCGGCGCTCGTGACCGTCAGGGCGGCGGCGAGAATCGCTACCGGGATCCAGACCTTCATGAACTCCTCTTTCGCGTCGCGGTGCGTAGGGCCGAGGAGTCGTCACAAGCGGGGCCGCAGTGCCGACTCGGGTTCTCGATGCATCGGCCACGCGCGCGCGAGCGTCCATACCTCTTTCGGGCAGAACGAGAAGGGGCGCCCGGAGGCGCCCCTTCGTCACGAGCTGCGGTCAGGCTCTACGGAGCCAGGTCGCCGTAGATGTTCTGGTCGATCCCGCCGTCGTGCGGGCAGAGATCCCCGCTCCAGAAGCTGAACGGGCCCTTCTTGGTCTGTACGGTGTTCAGCGTCCGGCATTGGTGGACGTCGGCTGAGGTCTGGTCCTCGTCCTCCGTCGCCTCGCGCGGATCCGTTCCCTGACGTGTGTTCCGGTAGTCCGTCCACGTCGTATACGCGAAGCTCCCGAGCGAGGTCACCCAGAGGTAGTCGCCCGCGAACGGCACCGAGCGGTTGTCGAACTGCTCGTAGTCCGGGTTCGTGGTGACGTCGGAGATCCGCGTCTTCCCCGTCCACGTGGCGCCCGCATTGGTCGACGTCGCACCGAACACGTCGAGCGACGCCACCGTCCTCCGGTCGGCGCAGTTGCCGATCGGCCGGGTGCGGCTGTAGCACGAGTCGTTCCGGCTGTCGTACCAGATCGCATGCAGGACGCCGCCGTCGGCCGAGATGTCCGGGAACGTCTGGTGCCCGGTCAGCTGGTCGTCGATCAGCGCCGGCGCTGTGTGCGCGCCCGTCGCCCCGTCGTAGCGGAGGAAGTAAATCCCGTCCTGGCCGCCGATTCCGTGGCCGTCGGTGCCGTACGTCGTCCCCGTCGGCTCCTCCGTGCCGGGCTTCGTAGCGTCGTAGACCATGTAGATCCACTCGTGCGCCGCGTCGAACTGGTCGGCGGTCGAGCGGACCTGTGTGTCACGGCGGAAGAACGTGTAGCCGGACTCGCACGCGTCGGCGAAGTCGCCGCAGTCACGAGCACCCGAGTCCGCGGCCTCTCGGTCCCCGGAGCTCGGGTCGTCGCTGACGAGCTGCGTCGGCACAGGCTCAGGCGCCGACACGTCCCGCGGGTCGTTTTTGATGAACGTCGTGATCTGCTGTGCCGGGCCGAACGTCTTGCCGCAGTCGGTCGACTTGACGATGTAGATCGCGTCGGTCGACGGGCCCACGCTCTCGAACGAGCGGAACGTCACGTAGACGTGCCCGTTGCTCGTCACCGAGATGTCCGGGAACTGGAGGCTCTTCAGCGACGACTCGAGCCGCATCGGCTGGCTGAACGTGACGCCGTGGTCGGTCGAGCGGACGAAGTAGATCTCGTTCGCCCCGCTGCCGTTGAAGCGCGACCATGAGAAGTAGACGTTGCCGTCGCACGACCCGCCGGTGCGGTCGGCCTCGATCGCCGTCTTGTCGTGGAACTTCCCGAGCAGGTTCGGCGCCGACGAGCCGGACGCGACCACGGTCGTGCCGTAGTACTCGAGCCCGTCCTTCGTCGTATCCGCGGCGTCAGGTCCGCCGGGATTCCGGAAGCGCGCGACCCACACGTCGCCCTGCGTCTTCTTGATGCTCGGGATGTTGTTCGAGCTCTCCGAGCCGAAGAACGCGCGGCCATGCGCGTCCCACGCGATCACCGGATCGCCCGAGGTCGCCGTGCGGGCCTCCGAGAGCTCCTTGTACGGCGAGCCGTCGTCCGGGTAGCCCGGGACGAGTGAGTTGATCCAGCTCGCGCCGCCGTCGAGCGAGCGGTAATAGCCCATCCAGATCGGCCCGACTGCTCCCGCCGCAATTCCGTCGTTGTACACGGGGCAGTAGTCGTTCGAGCTAGCGAGCAGCACGCTCGTGTTCCGCGGGTCGACCGCGACTGCCGGCTCGTTCTGCCGGCCATGCGAGATCGAGCACTCGGCGAGCGTCTTGTCCGTGTACGCGTGGCCGGTCGCGAGCGTGTATGCACTCACGTAGCCGCAGCCCGCAGTCGGGGCGCAGTCGACGGTTACGCGGACGTCACCGCCTGGTGTCGATGCCCCTGCCATGCCGCCGACCGCAAACACGGCCAGGACAGCGAGCGCAGAGACCACCGCAAGTCTCCTCATGCTCCTCCCCCTCGTTAGAGAACCGCTAGGTCTGATCTTAGAACCCATACCGCTGCTCTTTCCAGTAGTCGGCGTCGTTGTGGTAGCCGTACCGCTCCCAGAAGCCGGGCCGATCGACCGCAGTGAGCTCGATCGCACGGAGCCACTTCGCGCTCTTCCAGAAGTAGCGCTGTGGCACGACCAGCCGGAGCGGCCAGCCGTGCTCGGGCGTCAGCGGCTCGCCGTCGGCCTCGTGGGCGATCAACGACTCGTCCTCCTCGAGCAGCGAGAGCGGCACGTTCGACGTGAACCCTTGCTCGGCGTGCGCGACTACGAAACGTCCACCGGGCTTCGGCCTCACCAGCTTCGCGAGCTCGCTCCAGTGAACGCCGCGGAAGCTCGTGTCGAACCGGCTCCAGCGCGTCACGCAGTGGATGTCGACGGTCACCTCGGTGCTCGGAAGCTCGCGGAGCTCGTCGTACGCGAGCGTGATCGGGCTCTCCACCTCGCCGAAGACGCGGAAGTCCCACCTCGTGAGGTCGACCTCCGGCACCGTCCCTGCGTGAAGGACGGGCCACTTCTCGGTCAGGTACTGGCCGGGCGGCAGCCGCGCCGGATCGAGCCCGCGCTCGATCAGCTTCTGCTCGGCCTTCGACCGGAAGAGAGGCACGGCTCCCTAGACTAGTTTCGATGCTCGTTGCACGACGGCCTCGCTCGTACCTCCGCGTCTCCGGTCCCGACGCCGAGGACTACCTCCAGCGAATGCTCTCGAACGACGTGGCTGCGCTCAGCGTCGGCGAGCGGTGTGATGCGCTCCTGCTGACGGCGAAGGCGCGTGTGATCGCGCCTCTGGTCGTCCTGCGCCGCGCCGAGGACGACTTCCTGCTCCTCACCGAGCCCGAGCTCGGCGAGCGCGTTCGAGCGGAGCTGGCGCGCTTCCGTTTCGCCGCCAAGGCGGAGATCGAGCCGGAGGCGCACGAGTCGTGGCTCGTGCTCGGCGGCGACGAGGTGCTCGACGAGCGGCCCGACGGCGAGGAGGTCGACGAGGAGACGTACGAGCGCTGGCGCGTCGAGGCGGGCGTGCCGCGTTGGGGCCGCGAGATCGACGACACGATCCTGCCGGCGGAAGCGGGCCTGACGGAGACGCACGTCAGCTTCACGAAGGGCTGCTTCCCGGGCCAGGAGCCGATCGCGCGACAGCGCTATCGCGGCAAGGTGAACCGGCAGCTACGAGTTCTCCGAGTAGACGGCGATCCGGCTTCGGAGGAGCTCGTTCTCGGCGGCAAGGTGGTCGGCAGGATCACGTCGCGTGTCGGCGACCGCGCGCTCGCCTACGTTCGCATCGAGGTACCGGAGGACGCCGTCCTCGAGGCGGGCGCCGCTACACTGACCGTCCCTTAGGGCGCCCGTAGCTCAGGGGATAGAGCGCTGCCCTGCGGAGGCAGAGGTCGCATGTTCGAATCATGCCGGGCGCACTTCGCTTCGCTTGGGCTCGCTTCACGGGGGAAACCCGGTTTCCCCCGTGCGCCCCCTCGTTGGGCACCACAAGTTGAGCGGCGCCGGCGGAGCCGGCGCCTCTTTGAACGCTTGAGGCGACATGGCCCATTGAGTCATCGCTCTTTGCGACAGTTGACAAGCATGCGGCGTCTCGGCAACATCACCCTGTTCAACGTCGTCGTGTAGGCGTTCTGGGGGTTTGGAGGACTCGCAGGCGGGGTGAGCGATCAGTGACCCACGTCGCGTTCGGATTTCGATGCGCGCTTGCGCTCGTCTTCACGATCGGCGGGCTCGCGAAGCTGCTCCGCCAGGATGAGTTCGCGACCGCAGTCGTCCGGTACGACCTCGTCTCGGAGCACCTCGCGCGACGGGTCGCAGGGTCCTTGCCACCGAGCGAGTTGTTGATCGGCCTTCTGCTCCTCGTCGGCCTCGGCGTCCGCGCAGTTTCGTCGCTGGCCGCACTGCTGCTCGCAGTCTTCACCGTGGCCATCGCTAGCAACCTCATGCGCGGTCGCGAGATCGACTGCGGCTGCGCAGGGATCGTTGCTGCCCGAAGGATCGGCTGGTCCACCGTGGCTCGGAACGTGGCGCTCGCGGCAGCAGCGATCGTCACGGCTGCGGTAGCTCCCACCGCGCTAACCCTCGACTCGCTCATCGGCGGAGCGAGAGCCGATATCGGCGGATCGGACGCCGTTGCGACCGTCTTCGTCTCTCTGTCGGGGACCTTAGCGCTAGCTCTCGCGCAAGAGGCCCTGAGCCTGGTGAGACTTCTGCGGCAGCACACTGGGGGCGCACACGCATGAGCACGCCTTGGATCGTCGCGTTCTGCGTCCTCGCGGGCGGGCTTGCCCTTCTCACGGTGACCGTCATCGGTTTGATGCGCCGCGTCATCCCGATCCTCGAGCAGCTCGAAGGGCAGACAGACGCCCAACCAGGCTTCGGCCTCACCGTCGGTTCGGTCGTTGAGCCATTCGAGCTCTACACGCGCCGCGGCGAGCGAATCGAGTGGGACGATTTCGTGGAGCGACCGACGATCATCCTGTTGGTCGCAGCAGGATGTCAGCCGTGTCGGGAGCTGCCGTCGAAGCTGCATGACGTCGACAACGACATCGCTGGCGTGCCGTTCCTGGTCGTCGCGAACGACGCGGCAGACGAGACCGCGCGCGAGCTAGAGCGGCGGTGGCGCGTGCTGTACGAGAAAGACGACGCCGCGACACACGCGTTCAAGAACCAGGCGACTCCGCAGGCGTATTTCGTCGATCAGAGCGGCTTAGTGCTTGCTCGCGCGATTCCGAGGTTGCGTCGGGACCTCGTGGCGATGATCGATGCGAAAGAAAGGAGCGTGACCCTGAGCGGCTGAAGGCAGAGACGAAGTCCACGCGGTGGCTGTCGTGAGAGGAGCAGAACGATGCAAGACACGCTGAGAGAAAATGACAACCCGACTAACAGGCGGACGTTCCTCAAGAAGCTCGCGGGTGTCGTGGCGGTCGGTGTGGGAGTGACCGCCGCCCCCGGCCGGCTCTTGGCCGGGACCCGCGCCGCGATCGCGTGCTGTCCCAACTATTCGGCGTGCTGGCAGCGTGTGAACTGCGGCGGCGATCACACCCGTTACCTCTACTGCGAAGCGCTTCAGTGCTGCTTTTGCTGGCCGACTGGTAGCGGGGGATGTCAGTACGTCGGCAACGTTCCGTGTTGAGGTGCACCTCGCGCTGACTGCTGACGGCCACGAGGGGGGATGCCTGTATACGGCCCCACTCGCGCAGTGGTCAAAATCGTGTCAATCTCCGCTTAGGACGGTGCTCCTAGTCCGCAGGGTGAGATGAGACTGAGGGAACGCGGAATCGTTGCCGCAGCTCTGGGCATTGGTGTCGGAGTCGTCGTCGTCGCGGCAGACGGTAGACGGTGGGCGCCGAAAAACTCGGACAAGGGCCATCCGCGCATCGTCCTCATCGGGGTGCTCGCGATCGTCGGGGTCTACTTAGGCGCACGCGTGCTGAGCGCCGTGCGGCGGATCCACCGACATCGCTCGAACGGCATTCCGCGCGGCGTCGTCGTTCTGGCTGCCGCTCTCCTCGCGTCGGCGGTCGCCACGATGGCGTTCATCTACCTCGGAAACCCGCCGCGCAACGGACCGGGCAATTCCCCCGGAGGGTTCGGCCGAGTCGGAGGCGGCGTCCTCGCGCCCGGTGTGAAGCTGGACCGGCGCAAACGTTCTGTGCACCGCTCCGGGCTCGCCTACTGGCTGCTGGGCGCGGGCGGTTTCGTCGTCCTCGCCGGGGTCGGAACCGCCTACTGGCTCCGGAACCGGCAGAGCCCTGATGATGAATTCGCCGACGACGAGGTGGCCGCGCAGCTCATCGGAGCCGTTGTGGAGGAGTCGCTAGACGAGCTTCGTCAGGAGCGCGACGCGCGCCGGGTAGTGATCGCGTGTTATGCGCGGATGGAGCGCGCGCTATCAACAGTTGGACTCGAGCGTTCGCCTTGGGAGGCGCCGCTCGAATACCTCGAGCGCGTCCTGGTCGGGCTTCGGGCCAGCGAGGACGCTGTGCAACGGCTGACGGCGCTGTTCGAGGAGGCGAAGTTCAGCGACCACGTCGTGGACGAGCGGATGCGAGAAGACGCGATCGGAGCTTTGTCCGCCGTCCGGCGTGGTCTGCGCGTGCGCGCGACAAGCGTCTTGTCGCCGTCGGTGGCGGCGGTCTAGGGGAGGCCACTTGGGCGACCAGCACTGGCGCTTGCTCATCGCTGTGACGCTCGGGTCCGCGGCTTTGTGGGCGGGCTGGCCGGGCGTGGTGACGCTTGCAGTGCAGCTCGCCGCGCTTGCGGCCGCGCTCCTCGTCGTCGCTGCGGCGGTTAGGACGTTCGTCGCTGCCCGCGCGCCGACCACGCGAGGAGCACCCGACGAACCCCCCTCGAACCCGGTCGCCGAAGAGTACGAGCGGCTACGCCGTCAGGTCGACCTGGCGACTCAGCGGGAAGCCGGTCTCGATGCGTTCCTAGTGCGGGAGCTGCGGGAGATCGTCGCGCGGCTGCTCCTGCGGTATGGCGTGGAGCTGGAGCAGGACCGCGAGCAGGCGAGGCGTCTCGTCGGCGACGAGGTCTGGGAGCTGATCCGCCCGGGTCATCGCGCCGCATCGATTCGAGGTCGAGATCTCGGGCGGGTGCTGGACCGCCTGGAGGCGTTGTAGTTGCCGGACCTCGCGCTTCTCGGCGAGACCTGCCGCCGCATCCTCGCGGAGGTCGAGCGCGCCGTCGTGGGGAAGCGCGACGTGCTGGAGCTGGTCCTGCTGGGGCTCCTTGCCGACGGCCACGTCTTGATCGAGGACGTACCTGGCCTGGCGAAGACGTTGATCGCTCGGTCGTTCGCGGACGCCACCGGGCTCGGGTTCGCGCGGATCCAGTTCACGCCCGACCTCATGCCGGCCGACGTCAGCGGGTGGTCCTTCTTCGACCAGCGTCGCGGTGAGTTCGAGTTTCGGCCGGGGCCCGTGTTCACGAACCTCTTGCTTGCGGACGAGATCAACCGCGCGCCGCCGAAGACGCAGGCTGCGCTGCTGGAGGCGATGCAGGAGCGGCAGGTGACGGTGGACGGCGAGACACGCCGGCTCGAGCGACCGTTCCTCGTGCTCGCGACCCAGAACCCGATCGAGTACGAAGGCACGTATCCGCTGCCGGAGGCGCAGGTCGACCGGTTCCTGCTGCGGATCTCCGTCGGTTACCTCGAGCGCGCGCAGGAGTGGGAGATGGTCGAGCGACGCCTCGACCGGTATCTCGACGACGTGCGCCTGGATCGCGTCTGCGATCGCGACGCCGTGTTCGGGTTGCAACAGGCCGTCACCACCGTCCACGTCTCGGAGAGCGTCGGCCTGTACGTCGTGGACCTGGTGCAGGCGACGCGGGCAAGCTCGCGTGTGCTGCTGGGCGCGGGACCGCGTGGCACGCTCGCTCTCGTCCGACTGGCGCGTGCGCGGGCGCTGCTCGACGGCCGCGACTACGTCACTCCTGAGGACGTGAAGGCGCTGGCCGTGCCCGCGCTGGCGCACCGCATCGTGTTGCGACCGGAGCTGTGGGTGCAGAAGGTGCGGGGCGACGACATCGTCGTCGAGGTCCTCGGCGAGGTGGCGACGCCGCCCGCCGAAGACCTTCGCCGAGCGTCGCTGTGACCGTTCACGCGACGCCCAAGCTTGTCGCATACGTGGGACTGGCGACCGGCGGGCTGCTCGCCGCGGTCGTGTTCGGCTCGCCGGAGCTGGCGGTGCTGGCTGTTCCATTCGCTGCGATCGCCGCGTGGGGCGCTGTTCGCGCCGGTCAGCCGCAGCTCGAGGTCGACGTGGTCGTCGAGCGCGATCGGCTGCTCGTCGGCGATACGCTGTTGGTCGACCTGACGTTGCGCTCGGATGTCTCGCTGCTCGCCGACGTGACGCTCGAGCTGCCGCAGGGCGTCGAGTTCGTCGGCGACAAGGGCCAGCCCGTGCGTCTCCGCGCGAGCGAGCCGACCGAGCTCGCGTTCTCCGTCGCCTGCCGTCGGTTCGGCCGCGTCGAACTCGGCCGCGTCCGCATTCGCGCAAGCGATGGCCTCGGCTTGCTCCGCTTCGAGCAACTGGCCGACCGGAGCTCAGTCGTGCGGATCTACCCGCGGCCGGAACCCCTGAGGGCGCTGCTGGCGCCGTCGCGGGTGGGGTCGACGAGCGGCGACCTCCTGTCGCGGACAAAGGGCGACGGCCTCGAGTTCGCCGACATCCGCGAGCTCCAGGCGGGCGACCGGATCAGGCGGGTTAACTGGTCGGCGACGTCGCGCCGCGGCCGGATCCACGTCAACCAGTACCACCCCGAGCGGAACGCCGACGTTCTCGTCTTCCTCGATGTCCTGACGGACGCGCCGGACCAGCTCAATCGCGCGGCAGCGGCGGCGCTCGCGCTCGCGGAGCGGCACCTCCGGCGCCGCGACAACGTGGGCCTCGTCTGCTACGGCGCCACGACGTCATGGATTGCGCCGCGCAGCGGGCGCGAGCAACTGCACCGGATCACCGAGACGCTGCTCCACGCGAGCTTCGTAGACGCGTCGCTCTCGCGACCAATCAGCGCGCTCCCGTCTCAGCTGCTCCGGCCCCGCGCGCTGATCATCGCGCTGACGCCGCTGCACGACCTGCGAACGCTGCGCGCGCTACTCGACCTCCGCGGGCGCGGCTTCGACCTGGTCGTGATCGAGCTGCCGGTTGAACCGGCGCTCGCCGCGCAGTCCGACGACCCCGTGGAACGGCTTTGGCGGCTGAAGCGGAAGGCGGTTCGCGCATGGTGCGCGAGCGCGGGCGCGCTGGTCGTCGAGTGGCCCACCGGCGTTCCGCTCGCCGCAGCGATCGAAGAGGCACACGAATGGCGACGAGGCGCGCTCCGAGCGTCCGGCTAGCCACAGCCGCCGCCACGATCGGCTGTGCGGCAGCGCTGACGGCGACCGTCGTCTTCGGGACGGACGCTCTGACCGCACGCGGCGCCGTCCTCGTCGCGAGCGTCGAGGTGTTGCTCCTCGGCGCTGGGCTCGCGGTCCGCTCCGCGGCGGCGCTGGCGGTTGCGATCGCGTGGCTCGGCGTCGTCTATGCGTACGCCGCCGGCGGTGCTCTCGAGACGGCGGGGTTCGCGATCGGCCTCGTCCTGCTCGCGGAGCTCGCGTTCGGCGCGGCCGAAGGCAGGATGAGGATCGCCGCCTCGGCGGCGGCGGTCGCGGCGTCAACGGCGGTCGCGGGCGTCGTCGCAGCCGCCGCGCAGCTGCGAGTCTCGGAGAGCGTCTGGCTCGAACCGATCGGCGCCGGCGCCGTGATCGCCGTGGCTGTCGCGCTGATGAGAGCCGGACCTCGCGTCGAACGAGACGGTCGGCCAGCCTCACCTCGCCCTTCGGATCGTTTTGGTCGCCTGGCCGGCGCGTTAGCGTCAAGAAGGAAGTGACTGAAGGCGCGTACGAGATCATCTGCCAGAGTTGCCGCGCCGCGGTTCCGTCGAGCGCCTCGACCTGCCCGCGCTGCGGACACAATCTTCTGGCCGGGACGGTCCAGCCGCCGCCGCTAGCGAGCCAGGCTGCCCTATTCGGCGCGACGACGATCCCTGCGCCGCTCGCGCCGACTGCGATGCCGAGCTTCCACGCCGACACGGCGTACGACCGACTCGGCTACACGACAGCTCAGCGCTAGGGTGGCTTCTGGATTCGCGTCGCCGCGTATCTGATCGACTCGCTCGTCTTGCTCCTGCCGTCGCTCGCGCTCGAGACGGCTCTCGGGGTCGTCGGGTCGCTGATCATGATCTCCGTCAGCTGGCTCTATTTCGCCGTGATGGAGAGCTCCGGGCTGCAGGGGACGGTCGGGAAGGCGCTCTTGGGCCTCGAGGTCACGGACGATCGCGGCCACCGGATCTCGTTCGGCCGTGCGACCGGCCGATACTGGGCCAAGATCCTGTCAGGGCTGACGCTCTGCATCGGGTTCATGATGGTCGGCTTCACGTCGCGCAAGCGCGGACTGCACGACCTCGTCGCGGGCACCCTCGTGCTCCGGCAGTAGACGAGCCCGAGCGGAGGAGACAGAGCCGCGCGCGCCGAAACTCCGGCCCGTGGCCACTCCGCCTCAAGGGCTGACACTCGAGCATCACCGCGATCAGGCGACGCGTGTCGAGCCGCTCGTGAGACGCGTCGGCGTCGCGCTCCTCGTCGTGCTCTGCGCGCTCGGCCTCGCGAACTTCTTCGGGCAGCGGCCGGGCACCTCGAAGGCGTCCGCCGCTGCCGCATCCCTGTCGGTGTACGCGCCGAGCCATCTTCGCAGCGGCCTCTACTTCGAGGCGCGGTTCCACGTCACGGCTCACCGCGACCTGAAGAAGGCGACGCTCGTCCTCGACCCGGGCTGGGCCGAAGGGATCACGATCAACACGATCGAGCCCGGCCCGATCGGCGAAGCGAGCGCCGACGGCAAGCTCGTCCTCACGCTCGGCCACATCCCCGCCGGCAAGTCCTACATCCTCTTCGCCCAGCTCCAGGTGAACCCGACGAACGTCGGTCGGCGTTCGCAGAACGTCGAGCTCGACGACGGCACGACGCCGCTGCTCAGGATCAAGCGAACGGTGACCATCTTTCCCTGATGGACATCGTCGCCCGCGCAACCGTCGCGTTCCTCTTCATCTTCTTCGTGACGCGGATCGTCGGGCGCCGCGAGCTGAGCACGCTCGAGCCGTTCGACCTGATCCTGCTCGTGGTGATGGGCGACATCATCCAGCAGGGCGTGACGCAGAACGACTTCTCCGTGACGGGCCTGCTTCTGGCAGGCTCGACGATTGCGGTCATGACCGTTCTGTTCTCGTACCTCAGCTTCCGCGTGAGCAGGCTCCGGCCGATCCTCGCCGGCGAGCCGCTGATCCTCGTCGAGGACGGAGAGCTGATCGAGCGCAACCTGACGCGACAGCGGATCACCGTCGGCGAGCTGCTTGCCGAGGCGCGGATGCAGCAGATCACGAAGCTCGACCAGATCCAGTGGGCAGTGCTCGAGACGAGCGGTCAGATCAGCTTCGTGAAGCGCTCGTGACGCTCTACCTGACCGAGGAGGACGTCGGTGCGCTGCTGACGACCGAGGACGCGCTCGAGGCCGTCGAGGGCTCGTTTCGACGGCTCGCCGCCGGCGTCGTCGAGAACCGGCCTCGCTATCGCCTCCGGCTGGACGGCGGGATCTTCGCCGTGATGTCGGCCGTCGACCTCGAGCTCGGCTACGCGGGGACGAAGACCTACGCGGCGTTCGGCTACGGCGACGTCCGGTTCGTCGTCCAGCTCTTCGAGACGCGGCGCGCGGAGCTCGCGGCGCTGATCGAGGCGAACCGGCTCGGTCAGCTGCGTACCGGCGCCGCGAGCGGCATCGCGGCGAAATACCTGGCACGGGCGGGTGCGCGCACGCTCGGCGTGATCGGCTGCGGCTGGCAGGCGGAGAGCCAGGTCGCGTCGATCCGGGCTGCCGTCCCGACGATCGAGCGCGTGGTCGCCTACTGCCGCACGCGCGAACGGCTCGAGGACTTCTGCCGGCGCATGGAGGCGGAGCCGGCCGAGCTCCAGAGCGAGGCGGGCGAGCAGCATGTCGTCGTCACCGCGACGACCTCGGCCGACCCGGTGCTGCGCGGCGAGTGGCTCCGGCCGGGCGCGCTCGTCTGCGCGATCGGGGCGAACGACCGCGGCTCGCGGGAGCTCGACAACGTCGTGCTCGAGCGCGCGAGCTTCGTCTGCTGCGACTCACGCGAGCAGTCCCGGCTCGAGTCGGGCGATCTCGTCGAGCCGATTGAGCAGGGATTGCTGGACTGGCTCGAGGTGCACGAGCTCCAGGAGGTGGTCGCCGGGGAGGTGCCGGGGCGCTCCTCGGACGACGACGTCGTCGTCTTCAAGTCGAACGGCCTCGCGGCCTGGGACGTGGCCGCCGGAGCGGCCGCGCTTGCGCGCGCCCGGGAGCGCGGGGTCGGCCGCGAGCTCTAGGGAGTCGCGCGCGCCTCGCGCGCCTGCTCGATCGTCGCGTCGCCGACGGCTCGGATGATCTCGGGGCGGTCGAGCAGCCGCTCGGTTTGCTGCGGCGTCAGCCGGTTCCGGACGTACGGGTCGTCCAGGATCTCGGCGAGCGTCCGCCCGCGGTCGTGCTCGCGAACGACGTACGCAGCCACCCGCTCCTCCTGTGACGAGCGGGCCCCGAGAAACGAGAACGGGCTGCGCAGGAGATCGGCGAGCCTGCCCATCGCGCCGATTGTATCCTCGGGTCGATGAAGCGGCACTCGAAGGAGGGGCGCTTCGCAGAACGCGTCGTCTCCGGCGTCGACGACCTCGGCGTCGACGAGCGGATCGTCATCTGGATCGAGCGGAAGGCCGGCGCGGTCTGGGCGGTCGGGCGGGCCGTCAACCCGCAGCACCGCGCGTCGGACGAGCCGCGCCGCGACGATTACCTCTTCGAGGGCTACGAGCTGGAGGACGCGCTCGAGCGGGCGAACGCAGCGCTCGAGGACGATCTGCGGGTATCCGTGCAGGACGGCCGCGCCGCGGCGGCCGAGCCGTTCACGCGCGAGGAGATCCTGAAGCCGCTAGAGCGTTGGTTCTTCGGCCGGCGCTAGGTTCTGTTTCCCCGGCCAGTTGAGGTCCGCGTCCGGAATCGGGTCGCCGTGCGGGTCGTGCGTCGGGAAGCCGAGGGCGCGGTCGATGCGCGCCTCGAGCTCCTCCGAGATCACGTGCTCGAGCCGGTCCGCCTCGTCGTGCACGTCGTCGACGTGGACGCCGAGCGTCTCCGCGAGGTAGAGCTCGAGCAGGCGATGGTGGCGGATCACCTCGAGCGCGACGCGCTCGCCCGCGGGGGTGAGCGCGATCGCGCCGTACGGCTGATGTTCGGCCAGCTCGAGCGCGGCGAGCTTCTTCACCATCGCGCTGGCGGACGCCGTCGAGACGCCCTGCCGGCGGGCGAGCGCCGACACCGACGCGCCCTCGGGCTCGGCGCCGAGCTTGTAGATCTCCTTTAGGTAATCCTGGATCGCGTCGGTCAGGACCGGCCTGGACACGGTCTCAGTCTACGGCGCTCGCCAGGCTGCTAGCCTGCCGCGCTCGTGTTGATCCGCCTCGGCCACAGCCCAGATCCCGACGACGCGTTCATGTTCTGGGCGCTGGCGTCGGGAGAGATCGACGCCCGCGGCTTCGAGTTCGAGCACGTCCTGCGTGACATCCAGATGCTGAACGAGTGGGCGCTCGACGGGCGGCTCGAGGTGACGGCGCTCTCGCTCCACACGTACCCGCTGGTGCAGGAGCGCTACGTCCTTCTGCCGCACGGTGCGAGCATGGGGTCCGGGTACGGGCCCGTCGTCGTGTCGCCGCAACCGCTCACGCGCGCCGAGCTCCGCGAGACGGAGATCGCAGTGCCCGGCCGGATGACGACGGCGTTCCTCGTGCTGCGCATGTACCTCGGCGAGTTCGAGTACCGCGAGGTGCCGTTCGACGAGATCCTGGACGAGGTGAAATCGGGGCGCGCGGCCGCGGGGCTCCTGATCCACGAGGGGCAGCTCACGTACGAGGCCGAGGGGCTCGCGAAGTCGGTCGACCTCGGCGAGTGGTGGCTCCTGGAGACGGGGCTGCCGCTGCCGCTCGGCGTGAACGTCGCTCGGCGCGATCTCGGAGGCGACACGCTGCGCGAGCTCTCCGACGTCCTCCGTGAGTCGATCGCCGCCGGGCTTGCGAACCGCCGGAAGGCGATGGCCTACGCGATGCAGTACGGACGCGGGCTCGACGACGCCCTCGCGGATCGCTTCGTCGGCATGTACGTGAACGACCTCACGTGCGACTACGGCGACGAGGGCCGCGAGGCCGTGCAGGAGCTGCTCAAGCGTGCCGAGGCGATCGGCGCCTACGAGCAGCCGGTGCGCGTCGAGTTCGTGGCCTGAGCCGGCGCCAGGGCCACTGTCTCGCCGGGACCGGTCCGTGGGCCTGACCCCCAGGCGTGGCCCTTCGAGCGGAGCCGGGTTGGACACCCCACGCTCGCGAGGCGTCGTTGCGTGCGGCCTCCTGTCTCGCCGGGACCGGTCCGGGGGCCTGACCCCCGGGTGGCTACGCTGCGCCCGATGCCTCGCGCCGTCGTCCTCTCCGGTGTTCGCACGCCCGTGGGGCGCTACGGCGGCGCGCTGTCGGGCGTGCGGCCCGACGACCTTGCGGCTCTCGCGATCGCGGCGGCCGTCGAGTGGGCCGGCATTCCCGCGACCGAGATCGAGGACGTCTACTTCGGGTGCGCGAACCAGGCCGGCGAGGACAACCGGAACGTCGCGCGGATGGCGGCGCTCCTCGCCGGGCTGCCGGAGTCGGTCGCAGGCGTCACCGTCAACCGCCTCTGCGCATCGGGACTGACCGCGGTGACGGCCGCCTGCCACGCGGTCGCGGCGGGAGACGGCGAGCTCTTCGTCGCCGGCGGCGTCGAGTCGATGAGTCGCGCGCCACTCGTCATGGCGAAGCCGGACACGGCTTTTCCGCGTGGCGATCAGACGGTCTACGACACGACGCTCGGCTGGCGATTTCCGAACCCGCGCATGTCCGAGATGTTCCCGCTCGAGTCGATGGGCGAGACCGGCGAGAACGTCGCCGAACGCTGGGGCGTCTCCCGCGAGGAGCAGGACGCCTTCGCGCTTCGCTCGCAGAAGCGCTGGGCCTCCGCCCAGGAGGCGGGACGGTTCGAGGACGAGCTGATCGCCGTGGACGGCGTCGAGCGCGACGAGCACCCCCGGCCCGAGACCAGCGCCGAGAAGCTCGCGTCCTTGCGGCCGGCGTTCCGTGACGGCGGAAGCGTCACGGCCGGGAACTCGAGCGGGATCAACGACGGCGCCGCTGCTCTCGTGATCGCGTCGGAGGAGAAGGCGCGCACGCTCGGCGTGGAGCCACTGGGCGCGTTCGTGGGCAGTGCCGTCGCCGGCGTCGATCCGCGCGTGATGGGGATTGGGCCGATCCCTGCCGTTCGAAAGCTCCTCCGGCGCGTAGGGGTGGACGTGGCCGACGTGGACCTGGTCGAGCTGAACGAGGCCTTCGCGTCGCAGGGCCTCGTCGTCATCCGCGAGCTCGGCCTGGACGAGGAGAGAGTGAACGTGAACGGCGGTGCGATCGCGCTCGGGCATCCGCTGGGGATGAGCGGCGCGCGCCTCGTCGTCTCGCTGCTGCACGAGCTCCGCCGGCGCGGCGGCCGCTACGGCCTGGCGACGCTCTGCGTCGGCGTCGGGCAAGGCCAGGCGGCGCTCTTCGAGCGTTGACCCACGCGGAGCGCTACCTCGAGCTCGCGCTGCGCCTCGCCCGGCACGACCCGGATCTCGTCGACTTCTACTACGGCCCGCCGGAGCTCGAGCGGAGGGTCGCCGAGGAGCCGCTGCTGGAGCTGTCGCGTCTCGTGGCCGACGCCGACGAGCTTCTCGCCGAGCTCGCCGACGCCTGGCTCGCTGGCCAGGTGCGAGCGCTGGGCGCGACCGCCCGGACGCTGGCCGGCGAAGAGCTGCCCTATCCGGAGGAGGTCGCGCTCAAGTACGGGATCCGGCCGCAGTGGGTCGACGAGCGAGAGTTCGAACGCGGGCACGCGCTGCTCGACGAGGCGCTTCCCGGCTCAGGTGATCTCGCCGCACGTTTCGTTCGCCGGCTCGAGGAGGTTGCGCTGCCAGGCGAGCTCACTGGACCTGCGCTCCGCGAGGCGGTCGGAATCGTGCGGGAGCGGACCCGTGATGCGGTCGGTCTTCCCGAGGGCGAGGACGTCGAGCTCGAGGTCGTGACGGGCGAGCTTTGGCTCGGCTTCGCGCGCTACCTGGGCGGCTTCCGCACGAGGATCGGGCTGAACGCGGATCTGCCGTTCCCGGCCGACGACCTCCTGTGGTTCGCCGCGCACGAGGCCTACCCGGGGCACCACAGCCACCGCGCCTGGCAGGAGGCGGAGGTTGTGCGCGGCTCCCGCCGGCTCGAGCCGACGCTCGGCCTCCTCCGGACGCCGGACGCGGTGATCACGGAAGGAATCGCGCAGGCTGCGCCGCCGCTCGTGCTCGACGGCGCCTACGAAGAGCTCGCGGAGCGCCTCGCGCCGCTCCGCTTCGACTACGACAGCGAGACCGGTGCACGCGTCGCGGCCGCCGACCACCTGCTCGTCCCGGTCTGGTCGAACGCGGCGATCCTGCGTCACGAGCGCGGCGCTTCGCGCGAAGAGGCGTGGCAGTACGCGGCTCAGTGGTCGCTCCTGCCTCGAGACCGCGTCGATAAGTTCTTCGCGTCGCAGGTCGAGGACCGCGGGGCACTCGGTTACGTTCACTGCTACTCGCATGGCGAGCGCCTGTGCAGCGCCTATGTCGCCGGTGACCCTGGACGCCTCCGGCGCCTCGTGACGGAGCTCGTCCTGCCGTCGGATCTCGTCGCCTAGCACGCTTCCAGGCGGCGGTCGGAGCCCGGTCAGCGTGGCGCGGAGTCGTGGAGCGCCGTTTAACTCAGCGGCGGCCTGATGTAGATCACGCCGTCGTGCTTGATCGGGACGAAGGGGGCGCCGATCGACAGGATCAGGCTCTCGACGTGGGCGAACACCTCGTCGTCCCCCGCGACCACCTCGATGTCGACCTCGTCGATGGGCTTGGCTTCGAGGCCGGCTTCGCGGAGCTCCTGGAGCAGCCGGTCGCGATCCGGGATCCGTGCCGCTTCTACGTGAATCGCATCCGAGGCCACGTCGCGCGCTTGCCCGGAGGGGGTGGGCCGGAAACCCCGCTCGCCGCGACTCTCGGCTGTTGCTAAGGCGCGCCCGGCCTCCTCCCCGCTGCGAGCCTAACGAGGAAAAGCGCGCGTGTCTGCGCCGACAGTGCGCCGAATTGGCGCACAGCCGCGAGGCGAGTCGCGCGCGGCCTGCGTCGCCGAAACGCCTCCCACGCTATCGTCCGCGCCGATGGCAGTAGCGACCGATCGCGAGTACGGGCTCTACGTCAACGGCGAGATTGCCGAGCCCGTCTCGGGCGAGGTGCGTGAGCTCACCGAGCCGGCGACCGGCGCACCCCTGGCTCGCGTCGCAGTCGCCGCGGAGGCAGACGTCGACCGCGCGGTCGAGGCAGCACGGGCGGCGCTCGCGGGTCCGTGGGGAAAGACGCCGCCGACCGAGCGCTCGCGGCTGCTCCACGCGCTCGCCGACGCCGTGGTCGCGAACCGGAAGGAGCTCGCCGAGCTCGAGGCGCGGAACGTCGGCAAGGCGATCTCGTCGGTCAAGGCCGAGCTGCACCAGGGCGTCGAGAACTTCCGCTTCTACGCGTCCGCGGTCGCCTCGATCGCCGGCCGGTCGAACCCGCTCGGTGGCTCCCTGCTCTCGTACACGTTGAAGGAGCCCGTCGGCGTCGCGGGCCAGATCGTGCCGTGGAACTACCCGCTGATGATGACCACCTGGAAGCTCGCTCCCGCCCTCGCGGCCGGCTGCTCGATCGTTCTGAAGCCGGACTCCGCGACGCCGCTGAGCGCGCTTCGGCTGGCCGAGCTCGCCGGCGAGGTCGGGTTCCCGCCGGGCGCGATCAACATCGTCCCTGGCCCGGGCCAAACCGTTGGGTCACACCTCGTCCGCCATCCCGGAGTGGACAAGATCGCGTTCACCGGCTCGACGGCGACGGGGGCGGAGATCATGCGCCTCGCGTCCGAGCCGATCAAGCGGATCACGCTCGAGCTCGGCGGCAAGAGCCCGAACGTCGTCTTCGCGGACGCGAATCTCGACGACGCGATCCCGAGCTCGGTGTGGTCGATCTTCTACTCCGCCGGCCAGAGTTGCGAGGCACGTTCGCGCGTGCTGGTCGAGCAGAAGCTCTACGACGACTTCGTGACGACGTTCGCCGAGCTCGCAGACAGGATCCGCGTCGGCGACCCGCTCGACCCGCAGACGCAAATGGGCTCGCTCATCTCGCAGGCCCACCGCGACAAGGTGCACGGCTTCGTCGAGCTGGGTCGGGACGAGGGCGCCGAGGTCGTCGCCGGGGGTGAGCCGAGCGAGGGCAAGGGCGCCTTCTACCCGCCGACCGTCCTGGCCAGCGTCGACAACAGCATGGCCGTCGCCCAGGAGGAGATCTTCGGCCCGGTCGTGACGGTGATCCCGTTCGAGGACGAGAAGGACGCGATGCGCATCGCGAACGAGACGAAGTACGGCCTCTTCGCGACCGTCTGGACGGGCGACCCCGCGCGCGGCCACCGCCTCGCGAGCCGGATCAAGGCCGGGATGGTCGCGATCAACACCCCGTACACGGCCTTCCCCGGGATCCCGTTTGGCGGCTACAAGCAGTCCGGCTTCGGCCGCGAGCTCGGGCTCGAGACGCTCGACCTCTATCTCGAGACGAAGAGCGTCCTCGTCTCCACGACCCCGAAGCCGTACAACCCGTTCGGCCTGTAGACGAGCCGCCCGGGACCGTTCCGCTCCGGCGGAACCGCGACTTCAACCTGCTCTGGAGCGGCCAGGTCCTCTCCGACCTCGGCACGCGCGTCTCGGGAATCGCGATCCCGCTGCTCGTCCTGGCGGTGACCGGCTCGCCGGCGAAGGCGGGGATCGTGGAGTTCGCAGCGGCGCTCCCGATCCTCGTCCTGACGCTCCCGGCGGGCGCGCTGGTCGACCGCTGGAACCGGAAGCGCCTGATGATCGTCTGCGACACGATCCGGGCGGCGGCGTACGGGAGCCTCGTCGCCGCGATCGCCTCCGGGCACGTGTGGTTCGCGCACATCCTCGCGGTGGTCGCGATCGACGGGTGCGGGTTCGTCTTCTTCACCGTCGCCGAGCGGACGGCGCTGAAGCACGTCGTGAGCGACGAGCAGCTCCCCGCAGCGGTCGGCCGAAACCAGGCCCGCGAGTACGCCGCGCTCCTCGGCGGCCAGCCGCTCGGCGGCCTCCTCTACGCGCTCGGGCGCACCGTGCCGTTTCTCTTCGACGCCGTCTCCTACGCCGTCTCCGTCGCGTCGCTCGCGCTCGTGCGCGCACGGCTCCAGGGGGAGCGCATACGCGAGCGGCGGAGGCTTCTTCACGAGGTCCAGGAGGGCGTCGCGTGGTTCTGGCGGCAGCCGTTCGTCCGCACGACCTCGCTGCTCGTGATGGGGAGCGACTTCACGCTGAACGCGCTGTACCTCGTGGTGATCGTCCTTGCGCGCCAGCGCGGCGCGCCCCCGGCGCTGATCGGCGCGATGTTCGGGTTCATCGGCGTCGGCGGCATCGTCGGCTCGCTCGTCGCGTCGCGGCTCTCGCGCCGCCTCTCCACGCGGGCCATCGTCGGGGCGACCATGTCCCTCGAAGCCCTCCTCGTGCCGCTGCTCTTCGTCCCCGGCCGCGTGACGCCCGGGCTCGTGTACGGCGCGATGTTCCTGCTCCACCCGGCGTGGGCGACCGTCGTGATGGCGTACCGGATCCGCATCGCGCCGGACGAGCTCCTCGGGCGAGTGCAGAGCGTGGCGACGCTGCTTTCGCTCGGACCGGTTCCGTTCGGCTTCCTCGGTGTCGGGTTCGCGCTCGAGTCGCTCGGGACGACGCCGACGGTGCTCGCGCTCTCGGGGCTGATGATCGTCGTCGCGGCCGTCGCGGTGACGAGCCGTGCGGTCCGCACCGCGGACTAGATGCGGTGGCGGAAGTGATACGCGAGGTTCACGAGCGCGATCGCGATCCACGCGATCGCGGCCACCCACCCGGCTCCCTGGGACGTGGCGGATCCCGTGGCGCCGATGCCGATCCCGAGCGAGGCGATGCCGAGGATCGCGGCTGCCCAGTCGGACCCGTCGCGCCGTCTCGCCGGCGCAGAGCCCCTCCGGCCGAGCTTCTCGTCGACACGCGCGTCGATCTGCCTCTCGATGCGGGCGAGAAACGACTCGACGAGCTCGGGCTCGCGCTCGGATCCGAGCTCCCGCCGGGCGGCGACGGCCGCCTCGAGCTCGTCGCGCGGGAGGTCAGCCATGCGACGAGTCTAAGCCCGGTGAAGCGTTAGCGCAGCCCCCGCGGCGAGCAGGACGAGGCCGGCCACGCGACCCCAGCCGAGCCCGATCCGGTTGAGCCCGAAGAGCCCGAAGCGGTCGATCAGGACGGCCATCGTGAGCTGAGCCGCGAGGAACACGCCGGTCGTCCCGAAGGCCCCGATTCGCGGTGCGACGAACGTCACGGTGAAGACGATGAAGGCTCCGGCGACCCCGCCGATCCACATCCACTTCGGCTGACGGGTGGCGTCGGCGAGGCCGGAGAAGCTCTGCCGCACGAGGAGGAGCGCGGCGAGCGCGACCGCGGCCGAGACGCAGGCGGCGAACGCGAGCGCGGGCACGGCGCCGATCCGCTCGCCGAGCCGGCCCATCACGGCGAGCTGGACGGCTCCCGACAGCCCGGCGGCGAGCGTCAGGGCGACTGCGAGCGCCGTCACGCGCTCGGCGGCGGAACCGATTCGTCGCTCTGGAAGAAGCTGAACGAATTCCCCTCGGTGTCCTCGCAGCGGGCGAACCAGCCCACGTGCGGGATCGGCGCCTTGCCCTCGGCCTTGCCGCCGAGCTCGCGCACGCGCGCGACGTCGCGATCGATGTCGTCGGTCTCGAAGTAGACGATCATCCCGCTGCCGGCCTGCTCCGACGGGTACACGGCGCCGCCCGGGTCGCCCTGGAACATCCGGTAGTCGATCCCCGGCATCCCCGCGTCCTGGAACTGCCAGCCGAAGAGCCCGCTGTAGAACGCGGTCGCGCGGTTCGCGTCGCTCGCGGGAAACTCGATGTGGACGACCTTTCCTGCCACGTTGGATCTCCTTTCCTCGAGTCGTCGCCGACGCTATACGCTCACGCCTCCGCGACCAAGGGGGAGCCAGTGATCCGTGTGATCGTCCTCTACCGGGAAGCGCCAGATCCCGAGCGCTACGCCGAGCACGTCGAGCTGTCGCGGCGCGAGGCGCCGGGCGCGACGACCCGCCACGGTCGCATCCTCGGCTCGCCGACCGGCAAGGCGGACTACGCGCGCTACTTCGAGTTCGAGTTCCCGGACCGCGACGCGTGGAAGGCGGCGCAGGACGGCCTCGTGCGAAGCGCGGAGGACGCGCAGGAGCTCGGCGTGCCGTTCGACGTGTACTTCGCCGAGATCGAGTGACCGAGCCCGACTACCCGCGCCCGCTGCCGGCGGCCGAGCTCGGCTTCGAGCGGATTCGCTACGAGAAGGCCCCGCCGCGCGCGACGATCACGCTGAACCGGCCGGAGGTGCTGAACGCCTTCGACTTCCGGATGCTGCGGGAGATCGCGCGGGCGTGCGAGGACGCGTCCTGGGACGACGAGATCCGCGTGGTCGTCGTCACCGGCGCCGGCCGCGCGTTTTGCGTCGGCGCCGACCTCAAGTCGTGGAGCGAGGAGTACCTCGGCAAGCCGACGGAGTACTGGAAGTGGTTCGGCGCCTTCAAGGACATGCACGACCGGCTGCGCGAGGTCGGGAAGCCGACGGTCGCTCGCGTCAACGGGATCGCCGTCGGCGGCGGGAACGAGCTCCAGATGGCGTGCGATCTCGCCGTGATGGTGGACGACGCGTTCATCCGGCACGTCGGGCCGGAGCACGGGTCGGTGCCGGCGGGCGGCGCGACCCAGTGGCTGCCGATCATGGTGGGCGACCGCCGCGCGCGCGAGATCCTCCTCCTCTGCGACGAGATCCCGGCCAAGCAGGCGGAGGAGTGGGGCCTCGTGAACCGGGCGGTTCCGGCGTCCGAGCTCGACGGGGTGGTCGACTACTGGGTCGAGCGCCTCGCAGTGAAGTTGCCCCAGACGATTCGCTACACGAAGCAGCAGCTCAACTGGTGGCGCGACCTCTCGTGGCATGACACCGTCGGTCATGCCCGTGACTGGCTCGCCCTCTCGATGCTCGGCGACGAGGCGAAGGAGGCGGTGCAGGCATTCCTGAATCGCAAGTGATCGTCGAGCGCGAGCGCGACGCCGCCGTCGCGGTCGTCCTGCTCAACCGGCTGCAGCAGCTGAACGCCTTGTCGGACTCGCTCATGGACGAGCTCCTGGCGGCGCTTCAGAGGCTCGACCGGGATTCCAAGGTGCGGTGCATCGTCATCGGCGGCTCGGAGCGCGCGTTCGCGGCGGGCGCCGACATCGGCGAGCTCGCGAGCGCGTCCGCAATCGAGCTCCTGTACCAGCGCCGTGTCGAGCGGTGGGACGCGATCCGCGGGCTCTGGACTCCTCTCGTTGCGGCTGTCTCGGGGTTCTGCCTCGGCGGCGGCTGCGAGCTCGCGATGTCGTGCGACCTGATCGTCGCGTCGGAGACGGCGCGCTTCGGCCAGCCGGAGACCGGCCTCGGGATCATCCCGGGCGCCGGCGGGACGCAGCTGTTGGTACGTGCGGTCGGCAAGGCCCTCGCGATGGACGTGATCCTGAGCGGGCGGATGTTGACCGCGCGGGAAGCGCTGCGCGCCGGGCTCGTCGCCCGCGTGGTCGCACGCGAGGCGTGGCTTGAGGAGGCGAAGCGCGTCGCGCGGGACATCGCGGCGAAGGGCCCGGTCGCGACGCGCCTCGCGAAGGAGTCGGTCGACCGAGCGTTCGAGGTGCCGCTGCGCGCCGGACTCGAGGCGGAGCGGCGCGCGCTCTACCTGTCACTCGCCTCGGAGGACGCGAGGGAAGGGCTGACGGCCTTCGTCGAGAAGCGCAAGCCGGACTTCGAGGGCCGCTAGAGGCTTGATGTGATTCAGCGGCCGTCGTAGGCGGCGAGGGCGCGTGTTGGGCGGCCGCTGAGTCGGTTGAGCAGCATGCCGAGGGTGAGCGCGAGGATGCGTTGCGCGATTCGTACGGCGAGCCCGGCCGGTGTCTT
>DASUZD010000117.1:0-8189 GCA_036377055.1 Gaiellaceae bacterium
GCTTTTGCGCACTATGGGTCAGTTTTCGGCGGTTTTCAAGAGGCGAACGGAAGCGTCGGGCCGCTGTGGAGGCGGTAGATCGCGACTCCGGCGAGCGCCACGGCGACCGCGAAAAGCGTGAGCCGGCCGAGCGGGCCGATCGCCCGAGCGTCGTCGCGCCGGGAGGCGACGAGGAGCGTCGCGCCGCAGGCGAGCCCTCCGATCGTCACCGCCGGAAGCTCCCAGTCCCAGTCGACGGCCGCGTGCAGAACGAAGGCGACGTAGCCGGCCGCGGCGGCCGCGACCAGCGGGTCGCCGCGCTTGCGGAGCGCGAGGAGCGGGACCGCGAGCGCGAGGACCAGGAGGGCGAGCCCGATCGGCCCCAGCTCAGCGAGCGTCTCGACGTACAGGCTGTGGGCGTCGCGAGCGAACGAGTCGATCGGCCGGTAGTGGAGCCAGAACGAGTCGAACGTCCCGGCGCCGGAGCCCGTGATCGGGTTCATCCGGTACTCCCTCCACGCGACGCCCCAGTAGTGCGGCCGGTTCGCGCCCGCGAGCCGCGCGGCGAGGCCGTGCTCGCCCGACGAGACGATGACGACCGCGGTGACGGCGACGCACGCCGCGGCGCCGAGCGCCACGACTCCCGCGCGTGAGACGCGGCGGTTCATGGCCGCGATCGTCACGAGCCCGGCTGCGACGGCCATGTCCGCGCCGCGGCTCGAGGTCAGGTAGAGCGTCGGCGCGAGGATGGCGAGGCAGCCGGCGAGCAGCAGCCGGACGAGCCAGCGGCGGACCGCGAAGGCGAGCCCAACGGCGAGCACGATCCCGATCGCCGCGTAGATCCCGAACCCGTTCGCGTACCCGATCGGATCGAAGAGGAGGTTGCCCTCGATCGGGTTCAGCGGGTGCCCGCCGATGACGAACTTGCCCACGCCGTACGCCGAGACGGCCGTCGCGCCCGCGACGATTCCCGCGAGGACCTGCACCACTGCAGCCCGTTCGGCGGCGACGACGATCGCGAGCGCCGCAGCGACGTAGAGAAGATCGCGTTCCGCCTCGAGCAGCGACGTCGTCCGTTGGCCGGACCAGCGCGAGGAGAGCCCGGTCCAGACGGTGAGCGCGACGAGCAGCACGAGGAAGAGCCAGTCGCGGCGCGCAAAGAGGATCCGCCTCCGGGCGATCAGCGCGGCGCCGGCGAGCGCGGCGAGCGCGATCATGGCGAGGCGCCACGTGCGGGGGAAGTAGCCGCCCGACGCGACGCCGACGACGGCGATCACTAGAGCCGCGGCGAGCCCCGGAAGGACAACCACGAGACGACGCGCGGCGGCTCTCCAGCTCACGGCGGCGAACGGCCGGCGCACCACGCGGCGACCGTACACGGGCAGCGCGACCTTCAGCGGACGATCTCGACCGGCGTTCCCAGCGGGATGAAGCGCGCGAGCCGCAGGATCGTTCGGTTCGTCGTGCGGATGCAGCCGTGGCTGACCTCGTGGCCGATCGCCGCGGCGTCGTTCGTGCCGTGGAGGCCGATGCGGCCGTCCCCGCCGAAGCCGAAGCTCCTGTAGACGTTCGAGTGCGCCGAGAGGCCGAAGGCGAAGCTCCCGTAGACGGAGCCCGGGTCGGTCGGCTGGATCCGCGACACGACGTAGTACGTCCCCGCCGGCGTCGGGCTGACGGCCTTGCCGACCGCGACCGGATGGCGCTCGATCACGACGCTGCGCTCCCACACGGTCAGCCTGCGCAGACGGAGGTCGATCCGCAGCCGGTAGTCGTCGGTGTACAGCCGGACCTGCGAGCGGCGGATCCAGCCGCTCGAGCCGTTCGGGCGCGTGGGCAGGAAGACTCGCAGCCAGCCTGGGCGAACCGAGCGGACGAGGAACGAGAGCATCGTTCCGTCCGAGCTTGGGTTCGGGAGCGTCATACTCGGCGTCGCAGCGCGGGGTGCGTTGAAGACCCGGACGGTCGGCGCGCGGGCGTAGGCGACGAGAACGGAGCGCGGCACCTGCGGCTTCGGCGTCGGCTTGGCCGCCGCCGCGGGCGCGAGGACGAGCAGGGCGACGACCGCCCCGATTCCGACGCGCCGCCGTCGCACTGCTAGCCCGTGAGGTTCGGGTGGCCCTTGGTGACGCCGAGGCCCGCGCCGCGGACGCCGCCGGCCTTCTTCTTCTTCGGCTTCTTGGGCTTCTTCGGCTTCTTGGGCTTCTTCGGCTTCTTCGTCGTCGTGGTCGAGCGCGTGCTCGTGGACGTGCGCGTGCTCGTCGACGTCGAGGTCGGCTGCGTCGTGGTGGTCGGCGTCGTCGAGGACGTCGGCGTGGTGGTCGTCGAGCTGCTCGAGGTCGACGACGTGGTGGTGGTCGTGGTCGACGACGAGGACGAGGAGGTCGTCGGCTTCGTCGTGGTCGAGCTCGTGGTCGTGGTGGTCGACGTCGTCGTCGTGGTCGGCGTCGTCGTCGTGGTCGTCGACGTGGTGGTCGAGCAGTACTGGTACTGACCTGGCGTCGTGCAGTACTGGTAGCCGTACGAGTAGGACGAGCCGAGAAGGCCGCTCGGGCTCGCGTATCCCGCGACGAAGAGCGCGCCGAATGCGAGCGCGACGAAGACCGCGGCGCCGACTCGGCGGTACCACGGCATTCCCTGGCGGCCTGGGCTCATGAACTGCGGCACTTCTTATGCGCAGTGTGCATTCGGTGGCGGATGCTTTCAACCCTCGGCGCCTACTCCCTCCTTTGCTCTTCCGGCAACAAGCCGCGGTAAAGGCTGTGTTAGGAACGAGCGTCTCGGTCTGGACACCGGGGTAGCATCTTCAGCCGTGCCGACCGCGCTCGTGACCGGAGGGGCCGGCTTCCTCGGGTCGCATCTCTGCGACTACCTGCTCGCGAAGGGGTATCGCGTGCTCTGCGTCGACAACCTCGACACGAGCTCGCTCGCGAACATCGAGCACATCCGGCACGAGCGGTTCGAGTTCCTCTACCACGACCTCGTCGAGCACGTCGACGTTCCGGAGCCGCTCGACGTGGTCTTCCACCTCGCCAGTCCGGCGAGCCCGATCGACTACATGCGGCTGCCGCTGCACACGCTCAAGGTCGGGTCGTACGGGACGCACAACGCGCTCGGGCTCGCGAAGTTCAAGCGCGCCCGGTTCCTGCTCGCCTCGACGAGCGAGGTCTACGGCGACCCGCTCGTCCATCCGCAGCCCGAGACCTACTGGGGGAACGTGAACCCGGTCGGGCCGCGCGGCGTCTACGACGAGGCGAAGCGCTACGCCGAGGCGATGACGATGGCGTACCACCGCCAGCAGGGCGTCGACACCGTGATCGTCCGGATCTTCAACACGTACGGCCCGCGCATGCGCCCGAACGACGGCCGCGCCGTGCCGACCTTCATGCGCCAGGCGATCGACGGCGAGCCGATCACCGTGTTCGGCGACGGCAGCCAGACACGAAGCTTCTGCTACGTCGACGACCTGATCCGCGGGCTCGTCCTCCTGGCCGAGAGCGGCGAGCACCTGCCGGTGAACATCGGCAACCCGAACGAGTTCACGCTGCTCGAACTCGCGGAGAAGGTGCTCAAGGTGACCGGGTCGTCGAGCGAGATCGTGTTCGAGGCGCTTCCGATCGACGACCCGCAGCAACGTCAGCCGGACATCACGCGGGCCAAGCAGGTGCTGGGCTGGGAGCCCGAGGTCGAGCTCGAGGAGGGTTTGCGGCGGATGCTCTCCGCGCTCGGGCGAGAGCCGGTAGGTGTGTAAAACAGTCTGGGGTCTCGCGGCGGCGCTCTTCGTCGCTGCAGGGCTTGCCGTGCCCGCGGCGAGCGCGAGCCGGCACATGCTCGTCGGGATCCAGGACGAGGCGAACACGCTCTACGGGAATCCCGACCAGACGTTCCCGATCCTCAGGCGCCTGCGCACGCAGGTGCTGCGCGTGAACATGTACTGGGGCGGCAGGTTCGGCGTCGCGCTCGAGCGGCCGGTGAACGCGGCGAATCCGAACGACCCGGCGTACGACTGGACGCTCTACGACCGGACGGTCAACTACGCCGCGCAGTACCGGATCAAGATGCTCTTCTCGATCTACGGCACCCCGGGCTGGGCGAACAGGCACCGCGGCCTGAACCGCGCGCCCTCGTCCTACGCCGACCTGCGGAAGTTCGCGTTCGCGGCGGCGAAGCGCTACAGCGGGAAGTTCCGCGGCGAGGACGGGCGCAGACTGCCGAAGGTGCGGTTCTGGACCGCCTGGAACGAGCCGAACAACCCGATCTTCCTCTTCCCGCAGTTCCGGCGCTCGCGCGGCCGCTGGATCATCCAGAGCGCGCGCGACTACGCGAAGATCTGCAACGTGATCTACGACGGGATCCACGGGACGAAGATCCGCGGCGAGAAGGTCGCCTGCGGCGTCACCGGGCCGCACGGGAACGACAGCCCGACCGGATTCCGGCCGTCCGTCTCGCCGCTGCGGTTCCTGCTTGCGGCGAAGGTCGCCGGGATGAAGCGCTTCGACGTCTACGCGCACCACCCGTACTACGGCCAGCGGCGGCAGGCGCCCGGGACGCGGCCGCGGAGCAACAGGTCGGTCACGCTCGGGAACATCGGCGTCCTGCTCCGCGCGATCACGAAGCTCTACGGACCGAAGCACCTGTGGATCACCGAGTACGGCTACCAGACGAACCCGCCCGACCGGACGATCGGCGTCTCGCTCGCCAAGCAGGCGCTGTATCTGAAGGAGGCGTTCGCGATCGCGCGCCGGAACCCGCGGATCGACATGATGGTGTGGTTCCTGCTCCGCGACGAGCCGAACGTCCCGGCGGGCTGGCAGTCAGGTTTCTACGACATCCACGGTCGCCGGAAGCCTGCGTACAACGCGTTCCGGCGGTTGCCGCACTAGCACCGGGGTCAGACCCCGGACACGTCTCGCGCGGTCAGGCTTCCTTGGCGGTGAGGCGGTTGAGCTCTTCCTCCAGTGCCGGCAGCGGTTCGCGGGTTCCCGTCGCGGCGAACCAGTCCCAGAGCTCGAGCCAGTGGTAGACGACGTAGAGGTCGAGCGCCTCTCGCCAGTGGTCGCGCAGCCGGCCGTAGCCTGCGACGAGCGCGGCGAGCGTCTGTTCGCTCCGACGGCGGTCGTAGCAGTGCGCCTTGGCGAGGTCGAGGAGCGGGTCGCCCGCGAGGACGTTCTCCAGGTCGAGGAGGCCCGAGATGCGCCACCCGTCGTCGCTCGGGACGACGAGGAGGTTCTCGCTGTGGCAGTCGTTGTGGCAGAACACCGCTCGCTCGCATCCGGTGAAGAGGCGGCGCCGCTTCTCGACCGTCCGCGAGATCGCCCCATGGATCGCTGCGTCGCCGCCGAGGTCGCGGAACTCGCGGAGCTTCTTCTCGAACTGGAAGCTCATGTACTCGGCGTTTGTCGGGTGGGGCTCGACGATCCCGTCGGTGCCGACGTAGCCGAAGGCGTCGAACCGGATCGCATGGAGCCGCGCGAGGATCGAGCCGACCTGCCGATTGATCGCCGCCCGCTGCTCCTCGTCGAGCGTGCGCGCGAGCGGCTCGAGGAGCTGTCCTTCCAGCCGCGTTAGGACGAGCACGCGCCGCTCGTCGTCAGCGTGTACGACGCGCGCCACCGGCACGCCGGCGTCGTGCTCGGCGAGGAGGCGATAGACAAGGAGCTCCTTCCTGAGCTTCCAGTGCAGGAGCTCCGAGTAGACCTTCACCACGACGTCCGCGCTCGCGAAGACCGCGCTGTTGTGCCCGCCCGCGAGCGGCTCGAGCGCGTCGAGGTCGAGCTCCGGCAGCGCCTCGTGGGCGAGCCGCCGCGCCGTCTCGGACGAGATCACGCCCGCGACTCGAGCAGCGAGCGGTAAAGCCGGTCGACGTCGTCGACGAGGCGCTCGACGGCGTAGCGCGCGAGGACCTGCTCGCGGCCGGCGAGGCCCATCCGCTCGCGGAGGTCCGGGTCGCGCGCCAGCTGTGCGAGGCGGTCCGCCAGCTCGTCGGTCGCGCCGGCGCGGACGAGGAAGCCGTCCTCGCCGTCGCGCACGACGTCCGGCACGCCTCCGACGCGCGTCGCGACCACCGGCCGCCCGGCGGCCAATGCCTCGATCGCCGTCACCGGCGTCCCCTCGTTGATCGACGGCAGGATGACGGCGTCGACCGCGGCGTAGAAGCGCGCGACCTCCTCCTGGTAGCCGAGGAAGAGGGTGTCGCGCATCACGCCCAGCTCGTGCGCGCGTCGCTCCAGGGCGGGGCGGTCGGGGCCGTCGCCGATCATGCAGAGCGTTGCTTCGACGCCGAGGTCGCGAAGGCGCCGGAACGCGACGAGGACGTCCTCGGTCCGCTTCACGCCGGTCATCCGCCCGATCCAGCCGACGACGAAGCGGCAAGGCGCGATCCCGAGCACGCGCCTGGTCTCGTCGCGCACGGAGCCGTCGGTGTCGACGCGGTCCCTCAGCTCGACGCCCAGGCGCACGACCGCGAACCGCTCCTGCGGAGCCACGCCCAGCGCGACGAGGTCGTCCCGCACCTGCGGGCTGACCGCGACGAGGGCGGTCGAGCTACGCGCGAGCAGCCGCTCGAGCAGGCGGAACCCCGCCGTCCTCAGCGGGTCGAAGTAGCCGCGCAGGACGTGGCCGTGGAAGGTGTGGACGACGATCGGCGGGCGCGCTCGGCCCGCGAGGAGCGCCGCGACGCGGCCGACGGCGCCCGCCTTCGCGGTGTGCGTGTGCAGGATCTGCGGCCGCTCGCGGCGGATCAGGCGCGCGAGCTTGAACGCTGCGATCGTGTCCTGGATCGGCGAGATGTCGCGGTGCAGCTCGTCGATCTTGCGGACGTCGAGGCCGAGCTCGTCGGCGACGAACGCCATCGAGTCCTCGCCGCGGGCGAGGCTGCCGGCGACGAGGGTCGTTTCGTAACCGCGCGACGCAAGGCCCGCCGTTAGATATGCCACGTGGAGCGCCGGCCCGCCCATGTTCAGCCGCGCGATCACGCGCAGTACGCGCACTGGATCGCCGTCAGTAGCCAAGCGCGTCGACCGTGTGGCGCAGGCCTTCCTCGAGCCCGACCCGCGGCTCGTAGCCGAGCAGCTGCCGCGCCTCGCTCACGTCCGCCCACGAGTCGCGCACGTCGCCCGCGCGCGTCGGCAGGTACTCCTTCTCGACGGGCTTGCCGAGGATTCGGCCGACGGTGTCGGCGAGGTCGTCCACGGTCGCGGACTCGCCGGTTGCGATGTTGAGGATCGCGCCACTGACGCCCTCGGCCTCGGCCGCGAGCAAATTCGCTTCGACGACGTTCGCGACGTACGTGAAGTCGCGGGACTGCCGCCCGTCGCCGTAGATCGGGACCGGCTCGCCGGTCGCCACGGACGAGATGAACTTCGGCACGACGGCCGCGTACTGCGAGTGCGGGTCCTGGCGCGGGCCGAAGACGTTGAAGTAGCGCAGCGCGACGGTCTCGAGCGGGTAGACGCGGCTCGCGCTGACGCAATATCGCTCGGCGGCCAGCTTCGCGACGGCGTAGGGAGAGATCGGGTCGGGAGTGGCGTCCTCGCGGCGCGGCAGCGTGCCCGAGTTGCCGTAGACGGACGACGACGACGCGAAGACGACTCGCCGCACGCGCTCGTCGCGCGCCGCCAGAAGGATGTTCACGGTTCCCTCGACGTTGACCGCGTTCGTCGTCAGCGGGTCCTGGACCGAGCGCGGCACCGAGGGCAGCGCGCCCTGGTGGAAGACGACCTCGACCCCGCGGGTCGCCGCGTGCACGCGTTCGTAGCTTCGCAACTCGCCCTCCACGAGCTCGATGTCGTCTTCGACGTCGTCCAGGTTGGCCCGGTTCCCGGTGGAGAAGTTGTCGAGCACGCGGACTTCGTGGCCGTGCTCGAGCAGCGCGCGGACGAGGTTCGATCCGATGAACCCGCCGCCGCCGGTGACGAGGACTTTCACGGTTCCGCGACCACGTGGAAGTTCGCGATCAGCGAGCCGGTGCGCGGCTCGCGCAGGTCGTTCGAGCGCCGGTCGATCGCCGCAGCCGCGCGGTTGATCCCGCCGACGAGCGCGCGCCCGAGCGCGGGCGCCTTCGCGCGCCGGCTGAGCAGGTCGACGTAGATCGAGACGAGCATTCCGAGGCAGGCGGTAGTGCCGGAAGCGGGCGTGACGGTGAGGGCGCTCCAGGAGGCGTTGTCGCGGAACAGGCGGTCGAGCCCCGCGTGCGTCCAGCGCCAGAGGTCGAC
>DASUZD010000118.1:0-5380 GCA_036377055.1 Gaiellaceae bacterium
GTCAGGCTCTTCAGCACGTCCTGCCCGACCGCCCGCTCGCGCACCTGCGCGACGAAGTCCTTCACGACGTTGAAGTTCACGTCCGCCTCGAGCAGGGCGAGACGGATCTCGCGCATCGCGCGGGAGATCGCCTCGTCGTCGAGGCGGCCGCGGCCGCGAAGATCGCCGAGCGCCGCCTGAAGCTTGTCTGAGAGGGCGTCGAACACCGGCCGCGCAGTGTACCGGCGTGCTTTCGTGCGTCAGACTCGCAGATATGGCGGCGTGTGCGCGGTGCGGCGCGGCTCTTCCCGCCGAGGCGCGGTTCTGCCCGGCCTGCGCGGCGCCGGTCGAGGCGGCGCCGCCGGCGGAGGAGCGCAAGCTCGCGACCGTCCTCTTCGCCGACCTCGTCGGCTCGACCGAGCTCGCTGACGACCAGGATCCCGAGCGCACGCGCGCCGTGCTCGATCGCTTCTACGACGCGATGGCGGCCGAGATCGAGGGCGCCGGCGGCACCGTCGAGAAGTTCGCCGGCGACGCGGTCATGGCCGCGTTCGGCGCTCCCGCCGCCCACGAGGACCACCCGGAGCGGGCGCTGCATGCGGCGCTCTCGATGCGGCACCGGCTCGACACGCTCTTCGAGGGGCGGCTCGCGCTTCGGATCGGCGTGAACACGGGCGACGTCGTGATCGGACGGCCGCGCGAGGGCAGCTCGTTCGTCACGGGCGACGCGGTGAACGTCGCAGCCCGTCTCGAGCAGGCCGCGGCGCCCGGCGACATCCTCGTCGGGGAGCGGACGGCGCGCGCGGCGCGCGGAGCGTTCGAGTTCGACGACGCGCAGACCGTGGAGGCGAAGGGCAAGCCGGGCGGCGTGCAGGCGCGACGGCTTCGGCGCGCGCTCTCGCTGATGCGACCGCGCGGCGTCGGCGGGCTCAGGCGCGCGTTCGTCGGCCGCGACGACGACCTTGCCCGGCTCGAGCAAGCCTTCCGCGACTGCGCCGTTCGGCGCGATCCGACCGTGGTCACGGTGGTCGGGGAGGCGGGGGTCGGGAAGACGCGGCTGGCGCGCGAGCTGTGGGAGCGCCTCGCGGACGAGACGCCGGAGCCGCTGCGCCGGACCGGCCGCTGCCTCCCCTACGGGCGAGGGATCACGTACTGGCCGCTCGGCGAGATCCTGAAGGAGCACCTCGGGATCCTCGAGAGCGACGAGCCCGACCGCGTCCGCGCGCAGCTCAGCGGCCGGGAGATCCTCGGGCTGACCCTCGGCCTCGACGTCGCCGGCGAGCTGCACCCGCTCGCCGCGCGCGACCGGCTGCGCGAGGCGTGGGTGGAGCTGCTCGAGGAGCTGACCGCGGAACGTCCGGTCGTCGTGCTCGTCGAGGACCTGCACTGGGCCGAGGACCCGCTGCTCGACCTGCTCGAGCACCTCGCCCGGCACGTGCGCGGGCCGCTCCTCCTGATCGGCACCGCGCGACCCGAGCTGCTCGACCGCCGGCCCGGCTTCGGGCGGAGCCGCGGCCCCGCTGAGGTCGTCTGGCTCGAGGCGCTCGAACCGGACGCGGCCGGCGAGCTCGTTGCCGCGCTCGTCCCCGCCGAGCTCCCGCTCCGCGTCCGGGAGCTCGTCGTCGAGCGGGCCGAGGGCAACCCGTTCTTCGTCGAGGAGGTGCTGGCGACGCTGATCGACCGCGGAGTGCTGACGCCGCGGGACGGCGGCTTCGCGATTCGCGAGGTCGACGCGGACGTCGAGATACCGGACTCGGTGCGCGCGGTGCTCGCGGCGAGGATCGACCTTCTGCCGGCGACGGAGAAGGCCGCGCTTCAGGCCGCGGCCGTGATCGGCCGGACGTTTTGGAGCGGCCCCGTCTACGAGCTCCTCGAGGGACTCGAGCCGGACTTCCGCGTCCTCGAGGACCGCGACTTCGTCCGCCGCCGCGCCGGCTCGTCACTCGAGGGCGAGCCGGAGTACGCGTTCAAGCACGCCCTCACGCGCGAGGTGGCGTACTCGAGCCTCCCGAAGGCTCGCCGCGCACGGCTCCACGCCGCGTTCGCGCGCTGGGTCGAACGCATGGGCTCCGGGCGTGACGAGCACGCGCCGCTCCTCGCGCACCACTTCGCGGAGGCGGTACGGCCCGAGGACGCCGACCTCGCCTGGGCGGGCGCCGACGCCGAGGCGGCGGCGCTTCGGGGCGACGCCGTGCGGTGGCTGCGCCGAGCGGCGGTTCTCGCTCTCGGCCGCTACGCGATCGAGGACGGGATCGCGCTCCTCGAGCGCGCGCTCGAGCTCGAGACCGGCGAGCGGGAGCGTCCGCTGCTGTGGCGTGAGCTCGGGCGCGCGCACGCGCTCCGCTACGACGGCGAGGCGTTCTGGGCGGCAATGGAGCGGGCCTTCGAAGGCACGGACGACCCGCGGCTCGAGGCCGAGCTCTACGCTGACCTCGCGTTCGAGACCACCACTCGCTCCGGGATCTGGCGGCGAATGCCGGAGTCCGAGCTCGTCGAGGGCTGGACGCAGAAGGCGCTCGAGCTCGCGGAGCCGGAGAGCTTGCCGTACCTGAAGGCGCTGCTCGCGCGGGCACGGTGGGATCCGGAGCACGGCGCCGAGGCGGCGGTCGAGGCGACGGCGCTCGCGGAGCGCCTGGGAGATCCGGTCTACCGCTCCTTCGCGTTCGACGTGCGCGGGATCGCCCAGTTCGTCCGCGGCGAGTACGAGCTCGGCAAGGCGTGGGCGGAGCGCCGGTTCGAGTTCCTGGACCAGATCAGCGACCCGGACCACCGCGCGGAGATCCACGCCGCGCCGATCTCCGGCTGCATCTGGAGCGGCCGCTTCCGCGAGGCGCGCCGCCTCGCTCGTGCCCACGACGAGCTCGCCTCGCCGCTCACGCCGCACCACCGCGTCCACGCGGTCGCGATCCTCCTCGAGGTCGAGGAGCTCGCCGCCGGCTGGGAGACCGTCGCCGCGCTGCAGGCGCGCACGGAGGATGCAGTCGCGGAGAACCTCGAGACGCCCTGCGTCCGGAACCCGCGGTCGCTGCTCGTTTGCGCCGCCGCGCAGACCGAGCTGGGGGACGAGGCCGCCGCCCATCGGCTCGAGGAGCGCGCCCGGGAGGTCTGGATGGAGGGATACGGCTCGACGCTCGACGCGCCGCTTCTACGGCTCGCGCTCCTGCGCGGCGATCTCGACGAGGCGGAGCGGCTCGTCGGCGTCCCGGAGCTCCGCGGCTGGCACCGCGGCTGGTTCTTCTTCTCGGCGTTGACTGCGCGGCTCGACGCATTGGCTGCGCTCGGCCGTCGCGAGGAGGTCGAAGCGGAGGCGAGCCGTCATCGCCGCCCCGGCACGTATCTCGAGCCCTTCGCCGTCCGCGCCCTCGGGATCGTCCGCGAGGACGACTCGCTGCTCGAGCGTGCGGCCGCGGACTTCGCGGCGATGGGCCTCGACCGGCACGCATCGCAGACGCGCGCGCTGTTCTAGGCCTAGGTGTATCGCCGCCCCTCGGCGGGCAGGCTCGCGGCGTCCACTACGAGGAGGAAGTCACATGGCTGACGTCGTGAAGGTCGTGACGATCATCGGGCAGTCGCCGGAGAGCTTCGCCAAGGCAGCCGACGCGGCGGTGCAGGAGGCCGCGAAGACGCTGCGCGGCATCACCGGCGCCGACGTGGTCTCGATGAGCGCGACCGTCGAAGGCGACCGGATCACGATGTACAAGACGACGGTGAACATCGCGTTCGCGATCGAGCGGTAGAAGCGTCCGGTCGGCGCTGGTGGACCCTCCCGGTTCCCCCAGACCCCCTCCCCCGGTCCGCTAGCGCGGACGAGCGCCCTTCGGCGCTTCCACCAGCTAAGCGGCGCGCGCATCTTCCACACGCGACACGTCCTGCCTAGACTCGGGACGTGGTCACCTGTACCGCATGCGGCGTGCGGAACCCTGAAGGCGCGCATTTCTGCCACGCCTGCGGCGCTGCGCTGCCCGCGACGGCGCCGGCGCCGGCCGCGATCCGGAAGACCGTCACCGTCCTCTTCTGCGACGTCGTCGACTCGACCGCCCGCGGCGAGCGGGTCGACCCGGAGGCGCTGCGGCGGGTCATGTCGCGCTACTTCGACGAGATGCGCGCGGCGGTCGAGGCGCACGAGGGCACGGTGGAGAAGTTCATCGGCGACGCGGTCATGGCCGTCTTCGGCGTGCCGGCCGTGCACGAGGACGACGCGCTCCGGGCCGTGCGCTCGGCCGACGAGATGCGCCGGCGGCTCGCCGACCTGAACCGCGAGCTCGAGGGCGTGTGGGGCGTGCAGCTCCAGATCCGGATCGGCATCAACACCGGCGAGGTCGTCGCCGGAGATCCGAGTGAGTCTTCGACCATCGTCACCGGGGACGTCGTGAACACCGCGAAGCGTCTTCAGGAGGCGGCCGAGCCGGGCAGCGTCCTGATCGGCCATGACACCTACGGCCTCGTCGCCGGTGCGGTCCGCGTCACCGAACCGAACGGCGGCGCGCTCCGGCTCAAGGGCAAGAGCGAGCCGTTCGCGGCGTGGCAGCTCCACGAGGTCGACCCCAGCGCCGCCGGCATCCGCCGAAGGCTCGACGGGCCGTTCGTCGGCCGAAGGAGCGAGCTCGGCCTGCTCGTCGACGCGCTAGCCCGAGTCGAGGGCGAGCGCACGTGCCGCCTCTTCACCGTGCTCGGAGCGCCGGGGCTCGGGAAGTCGCGGCTCGCGCGCGAGCTGGCGGCGCAGGCCGAGCCGCGAGCGACGTTCCTGACGGGGCACTGCCTGGCCTACGGCGAGGGGATCACGTTCTGGCCGCTGGGCGAGATCGTCCGCGAGGCGGGCGGCGAGCAGGCGTTGCGCGAGGCGCTGGAGGGGACCGCCGACGCCCAGGTCGTGCTCGAACGCGTGCGCGGCGCGCTCGGCGAGCCGGGCTCGCACGCGGCCGGAGAGGAGACTTTCTGGGCGGTGCGGAAGCTGTTCGAGGCGCTCGCGCGGACGCGCCCGCTCGTCGTCTGCTTCGAGGACATCCACTGGGCCGAGCCGACGCTGCTCGACCTGATCGAGTACCTCGCCGGTTGGATCCGCGACGCGCCGGTGCTCCTCGTCTGCACCTCGCGCCGCGAGCTCGTCGATCGGCGGCCGGGCTGGCTCGCGCCGCGCGCGCACGCGGGCGCCGTCGCGCTCGAGCCGCTCTCGGACGCCGAATCCGAGGCGCTCCTCCGCGCGGTCGGCGAGGGCGTTAGCGAGGAGGCTCGCGCGCGGATCGCCGAGGCCGCCGAGGGGAACCCGCTCTTCGTCGAGCAGATGGCGGCGATGGCCGCGGAGGCCGGCGAAGGCGCTCCGCTGGCGGTCCCGCCGACGATCCAGGCGCTCCTCGCGGCGCGGCTCGACCGGCTGGAGCCGGAGGAGCGCGCGGTGATCGAG
>DASUZD010000119.1:0-7724 GCA_036377055.1 Gaiellaceae bacterium
CGGGGCCGCGGGACGGCTTTACGCGCCTCTTACGCGTTTCTCAGGCGCTTCTCAGGGAACGTCCGCAGTCTGCCCCGGATGTCGAGAGTCATCGGTTTTCTGGTCCTGGTTGCGGCGCTCATGGCCGCGGCGACAGTCGCCTTGCCCGCGGCGGGGGCCACGTCGTGCGGCCGGCGAGTCGTCGACGACTGGTTCGATGGCCGGATCGACCGGACCTACAAGCCGCACTGTTACCGCGACGCGCTCCGGCTCCTCCCACCCGACGCGCGCGCGTACACGAACGCCGCCGGCGACATCGAGCGTGCGATGCTCGCCGCGGTGCGATCGTACGGCCGCCCGAAGTCCAAGGCGGCGAAGTCGGGCGCGGCGACGCCGAAGACGCGCAGGCTCCAGTCGTACCGGGCGCCGGTCCGCGGCGACGCGCCGTTCAAGCGCGCCGCGCGGGTCGGCAGCTCCGAGGACGCGGCGTCTGTGCCGCTTCCGATCGTCGTGCTCGCCGGCGTGACCGGGCTCGTGGTGCTGGCGGCCGGGACGAACCGCGTCGCCCGCGGCATTCGCCTCCGCGGCCGCACCAACTAAGCCCAAGGCATCTCGTCCCACCCCGGCGGCCGCTCGAACCTCGGGTCTTCGCGGCCGGCGTATGCCTCCTTCGGCGAGGTCGTCTCCGTCTCGACGCCCGCGCCGTGTCGTAGCGCCAGGTCGGAGACGGGATAGACGATCGTCTCGTTCGGATCTCGGTCCCCGACCATCAGGATCGCGCACGGTCCGTCGCCTGCGCCGACGAAGACGTGCCTCGTGTGCGGCGGACAGTGGACGAAGTCCCATGCCCGAAGGAGCCGCTCCTCCTCCTCGACGAGGAGCAGGCACTCGCCATGGAGGACGAGGAAGTGCTCCTCGGGCGACTCGGCGTGGTAGCGGCAGTTCGGCTGGCCGGGCTGGAGGACGCGGATGTTCATGCCGGTCTGCTCGAACGGCACGTCGCGCTTCTCGAACCGACAGCGGGCGCCGTAGTCGCCTGTCGTCTCCCAGCGTGTGTCTCTCACGTTGACGACGAACCAGCCGGGCTCGGCAGGCGCCAGCCCGGAGGGCCCTTCTTCGAGGCGTGCTTCCTTCGCCATCGGTCTCCTTTCGTCGCTAGGCGCGAACCATAGAATCGCCGGCCTTGGACGCGACGGAGATCGCTCCGCGGCTCTGGCGCTGGACCGCGCCGCACCCCGAGTGGACGGCGGGCGCTGAGCCCGAAAGCCCCGCGGACTGGCCGCAGGAGGTGGGGTCGGTGCTGTTCGAGTCGCGGGACGGCGTCGCCGTGCTGGTCGACCCGCAGCTGCCGCGCGAGCCCGAGCCGTTCTGGGCGTGGGCGGACCGCCGGATCGGCGGCCGGCCGATCTTCGTCCTGGCGACGATCGAGTGGCACGACCGGAGCCGCGACGCGTTCCTCGAGCGTTACCCGGTCGCTGCGCGAGCTCCAGGTGACATCGAGCTGCTGCCGTTCCCCGCGATCGACGAGACGATGGTCTGGCTCCCCGAGCAGCGGACGCTCGTGCCCGGCGACAGGATCATCGGCGCGAAGGGCGGCGGCCTGCGGCTCTGCCCGGAGTCGTGGCTGCGTTACGTGCCGGGAAAGCCGACCCTCGCCGACATGCGCGAGACGCTGCGGCCGCTCCTCGAGCTGCCGGTCGAGCGGGTGCTCGTGTCGCACGGCGAGCCGGTTCTCGCGGGAGGCGCCGAGGCGCTACGGCTTTCCTGCTTCTAAGCCGTAACTCCATCGGGCGCAAATCCGTTGGCGTCAAGACGGATGGGCAGCGTTTCCCCCATCGCGACACGTCACGCGGGTCCGGCCGTGGCGGTCGTGGCCCTCCGCGGGGAGCTCGACGCCTACGACGCGCCGGCAGTGAAGCGCGAGGTCACCGCCGCACTCGCAGCCGGCAACGACGTCGTCCTCGACCTTCGCGACGCGAGCTTCGTCGACTCGGTGGTTGTCGGAGAGCTGCTCGAGGCGCGCGAGGAGGCGATGCGGCACGGCGTCGGCTTCGCCCTCGCGCTCAGCGACTCGCGCGCGAATCACGTGCGCCGGATCCTCGAGCAGACGAACCTGATCGAGCTCTTCGACGTCTACGACACACCCGGGAAGGCCGCGGTCAGCCTCCGGACGCGAACCTAGCTATTCGGGCCAGCCGCGACGGCGCCAGAACCAGCGCACCGCGAAGATGGCCGCCGTCGCGTACGCGAACCCGATCAGCAGGTCGACGACGTAGTGGTTCCCGGTGTAGACGACCGCGAACGACTGAAGCAGCGGGTAGAGCGCCAGGACGGGCACGGTCCATCGCCACCGCGTCCGCCACGCGAGCATCGCGACGAAGAGGAAGACGAGGAACGCATAGCCCCCGTGGAGCGACGGGATCGCGGCGTAGGGGTTCGGATCGATCAGCGCCGCGAGGCCGTGGCGCGGCCCGCTCGAGACGCCCGAGACCGCCGGGTGCGCATCGGTCAGCTTCGTCACCGGACCGAGGAGCCCGGCGTCCGAGGCGGCCCAGGGCGGCGCGGCCGGGAAGAGGTAGAAGGTGATCGCGCCGGCGAACGACAGGGTCAGCATCGAGGCGGCGAAGCGGTAGAAGAGCGCGCGTCGCCGCAGCCAGAGCGCGAACGCGACGAACGGCGGCACGACGAAGTGGAGGCGCGTAATCTCCAGCAGCAAGCGGTCGTGCCAGCGGGCGTCGCCGTCCCAGAAGTGCTGCTGGAGCCAGACCGACGGGATGTGGCCGCCGAAGAGGAGTTTCTCCGCGTCCAGTTGAGGCAGGTAGTACGGGTGCGGGTGCAGAACGTGAGCGATTCCGCGAGACTCGGAATACAGGACGAGCAACAGGCCGAAAGGGACGAAATCCAGGACGTAGCGGCGGGCCCGCCGGAGGACGAGCGCGGGCGCCAGCAGCACGAGCAGGTAGCGGTCGGGCGAGAGCGCGAGGCCGGTGGTCGCGACGGCGACGCCGAACGCGATCGCAAACGCGAAGGCGGCGAGGACCGCGGTGCGAGCGTCCACGCGCTCACGTGGGGGGCCCCAGCGCTTGGCGTGCTCCTCGCGGTCGCGCTCGCCGTCCTCTCGCGGCTCCCGTTCCTCGGCGCGCCGCTGACGGCGGACGAGGGGGGTTACGCGGAGGTCGCGCGGCTCTGGGAGCGCTCGCACACCCTCTACGCCCAGGCCTGGGTCGACCGGCCCCAAGGCCTCGTCCTCATCTATCGCGGGATCTCTGATCTCGGCCTGGGATCGACGGTCGGGTTTCGGGCCGCGGCGGCTGCCGTCGCCGTCTTGACGGTCCTGACGACGATGCTGGTCGCGCTCCGGCTGGGCGGGAGGATACCCGCCTCCGCCGCAGCGTTGCTCCTTGCGACCGCCGGCTCGTCGCCCTTCATCGAGTCGTTCACGCTCTCCGGCGAGCTGCTCGCGACGCTCCCTGCTGCGCTCTCCCTGCTGGCGTTCGTCTCCTACCTGCGGCGCGGCGGGACCGAGCGGCTCGTCGCCGCGGGGCTGCTCACCGGCTGCGCCTTCATGGTCAAGCAGTCCGCGCTCGACGCCGGGATGGCCGCGATTGCGTACCTCGTCTGGACGCGCGGCCGGCGCGGCCTGCGTCCCGCCGCGATCCTGACCATGGCGGCCGCGGTGCCGGTCGGGCTCGGCGCGCTCAGCGCTCCGTCCCTGGGCGACTGGTGGTACGCCGTCTTCGCGTACCGCGGCGAGGGCGATTCGCTCATCACCGGGTCGCTGGCGTGGCGGCTGCACCAGCTCTGGCTCTCGATGCCCGCGGCCTCGAAGGCGCTCGCGCTGGTCGGCTTGCTCGCGGCGATCGGCTGGCGCCGCTCGCCGCTGATCGCGCGACTCTGGCTTGGCGCCGCCGCGGTCGGCGTCCTCGGCGGCGGGAACTTCCATACGCACTACTACATCCAGCTCGCCCCTCCGCTGGCGGTGCTCGCCGGCTTCGGCATCGCCGCCCTGTGGGAGTCGGCGGGCCAGCTGGCGTGGGCGGCGTGCGGCGGGACGGCGGCCGCGAGCCTCGCGATCGCGGCGCCGCTCTGGTTCGTGAGCGGAGCCGCACAGGCGAAGGCGATCTGGCCGCACGACCCGCACCTCGTCCACGACCGGACGGTCGCGCGGTACGTCCGCGGGCACACGCTGCCGACGCAGTCCGTCTACGTCCTCTGGGCCGCGGCCGACCTCTACTACCTCGCGGACCGGACGCCGTCGTTCGACTACCTCTGGTACCGGAACGTCCAGGCGATCCCGGGCGCGCTGCCGAAGGCGGAGGCGATGATCGCGGCGCGGAAGCCGGCGCTCATCGTGGCCGCGCAGCCGCCGTCGTCGATCGACCCGAGCGGCCAGGCGGGACGGATCCTCCGGGCCGAGTACCGGCGCACGGACACGGTCGCGGGGATGCCGATCTACGTCCGGCGCGCCCACCGCACGCCCGTGCGCGACGTGCGCGGGCCGCTACCTGGCTGAGTATCCGCGGCGGCTGAAGTACGCCTGGTAGATCTCCTTCGCGGCCGGCGCCGCAGCCTCGGCGCCGAAGCCGCCGTGCGGGATGATGACCACGACGACGATCCGCGGGTCGTTGCACGGCGCCCAGGACGCGTACCAGGAGTGGTCGTCGCCCGGCGGCGCCTCGGCCGTTCCCGTCTTGCCGCAGACGGCCGGCTGGAAGCCGCCGAAGACCGCCGAGGAGGTGCCGTTCGGCGCGTGCGCGGCGCTGTAGAGGCCGTCGCGGATCGCCCAGGCGTCGGTGAGCCTGAGGTGCGCACGCGGCTGGAAGCGGAGCGGCCCGAGCACGTGCCCCGAGGCGTTGACCAGCGCGCGGGCGACGTGCGGCCGCACGACCGTCCCGCCGTTCGCGAGCGCCGCGTATGCGACCGCGAGCTGGAGCGGCGTCACCTGGAGCCTGCCCTGGCCGACGGCGAGGTTGACGGAGTCGCCCTCGTACCAGTTGGCCGCCCAGCCGCTGTAGGTCGCCTTCAGCCAGCCCGGGGTCGGGACGACGCCGCCGGCCTCGTTCGGGATGTCGAGGCCGGTCGTGTGGCCGAGGCCGAGGAGCTTCGCCCAGTGCTGCATCGCGAGGCTGCCGTCGGAGGCCTGCTTCCGGTAGAACATCGAGCCCACCTGGTAGAACCACGTGTCGCAGGAGACCGTGAGCGCCTCCGGCAGGCTCATCACCGCGTTCACGTTCGACTCGACGTTGAAGAACGTGTGCCCGCCGACCGTGTACGAGCCCATGCACGAGATGCCGGTGTACGGCGAGATGAGGCCGGTCGCGAGCGCGGCCTCCGCGACGATCGGCTTGAACGTCGATCCAGTCGGGAAGAGCCCTTGCGTCGCGAGGTTGAAGACGCCCGGGAGCGAGCTCTTGTCGTTGAGCAGCCGCGCGAGGTACTCGGGGCTGTCGGCGGCGGCGACCTGGTTGAAGCTCGGCCAGCTCGCGAGCGCGAGCAGGCCGCCGGTGTGAGCGTTCATCACGACTGCGGCGCCGTTCCGCGCGGCCGCGTGCCCGGCCACGTGCGCGGCCGCGATCCCGTGCCGGATCGCGAGTTCCGCGGTCCGCTGGAGGCTCGCGTCGATCGTCAGGGCGAGGCCACGACGGGGAACGCTCCGCTTCAGCGGGCGCAGGGGCCCGACAGCGCGGCCGAGCGAGTCGACCGCGACCCGGTCGCGCTCGAGACCGCCGTTCAGCAGCCGGTCGTACTGCCACTCGACGCCCGACTGGCCGATCACCTCGCCGGGGCGCGCCCCGCGGAACTTTCGCTCCTTCAGCTGGTCCTCGTTGATCTCGCCGAGCAGGCCGAGGAACTCCGAGCCGAGCGCGCCCTGCGGATAGCTTCGGACCGGCAGGGCGGCGACGTGCAGGCCGGGGAACGCGACGGCGCGCTCGTCGAGGAAGTCCGCGAGGCCGCGCTTCAGGTGTGGCAACACGACCGCGGGCGCGTACGGCGAGCGCACGCGGCTGTGCCGGATCCGCTCCACGAGCGTCGCGACGTCCGTCTGCGCGAGCGACGCAACGCGCGCGAGCAGGCGCAGACCGTGCCCCGTCGGCACCCAGCCGCCGTGCTCGGTGTCGCGGCCGAGCGACTCCGCGTCCGCCGTCAGCACGAGCCGGCCGGACGTGCCGGCGAGCGTTCGTCCCTTCGCGTCCACGATCGGCGCGCGCGGCGCAGGCAGGTCGACGTAGCGGAACGTCTGCTTCTGCGCGAGGTGCGTGTACCGCGGCCCCTGGAGGACCTGGAGCGACCAGAGCCGTAGGCCCAGGATCCCGAACGCGAAGAGCGCAACTGCGGCGAGCATCCCGACGCGGAGGTAGAAGCCCGCGCCGCCGAAGAAGCCCGCGTACGCCGAGGAGATCGGCTCCGGGATCGTCCGGCGGCCCGGGAGCGAGCGGGGAAGACGCACCGGACGGCGCCGCTCCTGCGCAGGAGGAGAGATCATCGTGCTACGACGGTAGGGCGGGACCGACAATCGGGCTACAGCGTAGAGGTCAGCGCTTGTCGCCGCGCAACCACTCCGAGAAGCGCTCGCCCGCCGCGGCCACGTTCTCGCCGGTCTCGCGGAAGATCGTGCGGAAGCGCTCGGAGTAGTGCTCGACGGCGTCGCCGGCGTGCGCGCGCGGGTCGACGTCGTCGCCGCGCTTCGGGTAGTCGCCGCGGATGATCCGGTCGTACTCGCCCGAGCGCACCCACTTCTGGAGCTCCGAGACGCGCCGCACCGGGAAGCTGTGCGTCAGCTGGAGCTCGAGGAAGAAGCGGCGCATCCGGTCGAGGCCCGGCTCCCAGTCCTCGTACTCGGAGGCCTGGCGCAGAAACGCGTCCAGGTTCAGCTTCTTCGAGTCGCGCCCGCCGGCGAGCACCATCAGCGCGCGGCACGTGACGAGCGGGTCGCGGTTCACGAGCGTCGCGGCTCGGTCGCACGACAGCTCGGTCGCGCGGAACCACTCGAGCAGGGACGCGCGGACGGCGAGCAGCGGGAGCCCGGCGAGGAGCGGCAGCCGGACCGAGCTGCCGAGTTGGAGCAGGATCAGGAGCGCCGTCCTGTAGACCGTGTGCTCGGAGAGGATGTGGCCGGTCTCGTGGGCGATGACCGTGCGGAGCTCCAGTTCGTCGAGGAGCGAGAGGAGTGTCGAGTTGATCACGATCATCGGCTTGCCGGCGCCGATCGCGGCCGCGTTCGCGACCGGCCACTGCGTCAGGTAGAGGGGGTACTCCTCGGGCATGTCCAGCGTCGCGAGGACGCCCTGGTAGCTGCGCCAGACCTCGGGCAGCTGGTCCTCGCCGAGCTTGACCGAGGTCGCGAGCAGGCTCTGGCGGAGCGCCCGTTCGTACTGGAACTCGATCAGCCGCTTGACGACGGTGTCGAGCATCGGCACCGCGTGCAGCGCCGCGGTCGCCGCCCGGTCGGCGGGATGCTCGAACGCGCGCGGGGAGAGGTCGATCAGGCGCTGGTCTTCGGGGAGCGTGGTGGCCATGACCAATGTCATAGCGCAGTCGGCGCGCGATCGGGGGTACTAGCTTTCCGTGGCCGTGAACGAGACCGCGGTAGGGACCAAGTACGTCTACGACTTCTACGAGGGGTCGCGTGAAATGCGCGAGCTTCTCGGCGGCAAGGGCGCCAACGTCGCGGAGATGACCCGCATCCTCGGCGCCGACCGCGTGCCCGCGGGGTTCACGATCACCACCGAGGCATGCGTCGCCTA
>DASUZD010000120.1:0-20079 GCA_036377055.1 Gaiellaceae bacterium
GGTCCGTGACGAGCAGGGGACGGGTGACTCCGAGGCCGGCGACGAGCTCGCCCACGTGCGCGATCGAACCGGCGCCGTGGACGATCCGGGTCGGCACCTCGACAGCTCGGACTGCCGCGACTTCTACGCTCACGGGCCGGCGAGCCTATCGCAACGCGTCGGCGGCAAATCAGCGCTCGGGGATCTTGAGCTCGCGCCCGACGTAGAAGCCCGAGCGTTCCTCGAGCACGTACGGCGCCATCGCGCGCCGGCGCTCGGCCTCGACCTCGGAGAGCCGGAACTCCTCGCGCGACTCCGGCGACTCCCAGATCGAGATCCCGACGACCTCGTTGCCGTCGGCCGAGTAGCACTCGTAGGCGCGCAGCATCCCCTTCGGGAAGTCCGCCGGCCGCCAGGCGCGCGAGAACTCCTCCCGCGCGCCTGGCTTCAACCGTCGTGTGGTGATCCAGACGTAGGCCTGATCGAGCTCCATCTACTCCGCCGGTATCTCTCCGTAGACCATCTTCAGGTTCAGCCCTTGTTGGCGCCGGTAGAGCCACGACGCGAGGTAGATCGCGATCGCGATCCCGTACAGGACCGCCATGTAGTACTCCGAGTTCCGGAAGTTGACGCCGTAGACGGAGTCCTGGAACCACTTGTAGAGCGCGAACACGAGGATCGCGGTGAAGGCCGTGGCCGCGGCGGTGATGAGCGGGACGCCCGCCACCTTGTACTTCGCGATCGGCGATGCGTTGTAGATGTCGGGCCGCCGCCACGGGAAGATCGCCGCCGAGACCGCCGAGCCCAGGAAGGTGATCGCGATCACGAGCGTGGCGTCGAACGTCCAGCTCGAGAACTTCGTGTTGTACGCGTAGAAGTAGCTGATCGGAATCGACGGGACCAGCATCAACGCGAGCGCGACGTACGGGACGCCCTTCGAGCTGACCTTCGCCGCGGTCTCGGGCAGCACGCGATCGAACGCCGCGGCGAAGACGACCCGCGTCGAGGACAGGAACACCGTCCCGACCCAGCCGAAGAACCACAGGCTCAGGATCCCGACGATGATGAACTGGAGCGCGGGACTCCCGGTGAAGAACGCCACCAGGGTGCCCGGATACGGGAAGACGCCGAGCGGCCCCGTCCCGGCCCAGTAGGCGGCGTTCGACGCCTGGTACCAGCTCCAGCCGAACGTGTGCGCGAACAGGCCGAGGAAGATCGCCGCGACTGCCGTCGTCGCGAGGAGGGCGCCGCCCATCGCGTAGATGTTCTTGCGGAAGTCCGAGGCTCCACGCACCTCGCCGTACAGCGTCGCGCCCCAGTTCGACCAGAGGTTGAAGAAGAAGAGGATCGGGATCAGCAGCAAGATCTGGCCGAAGTGGAACGACGCGAGCGAGGCGTAGCTCCCCGCGCCTGCCTTCGCAGTGGCCGCGTATGCGTCCCCGGACGTGTGGTAGACGTCGTGGGCCTGCGAGTTGAACGCCGAGATGAAGTCGCTCTTCGAGTGCGCGATGAGCAGCACGAACATGATCAGGAGACCGACGCAGCCGCCGTAGAAGCAGAGCTTCTGGAAGCGCGCGTACGTCCGGATTCCGGCCGCCACGAGCAACGACGCCATCACCGCCACGATCATCGACGACGTGAACACGCCGTTGTGGCTCGCCCAGAACGTGACCCCGCGATCCCAGCCGATGATGGCCGAGAGCGGGCTCAGCACCATGATGTTGAGGATGTTGGCGTAGATCGGAACCCAGTGCCAGAGGATGAACCACCAGCCGCACGCCGCCAGCACGAATCCGAGTCCGCCGCCTAGCGTTCGGCTGATCCAGACGTAGTCGCCCCCGGCGCGCGGCATCGCCGCGATCAGCGACGCGTAGGTGATCGCCTGGAAGACCAGGTATGCGCCGGTGAGGATCGCCGCCCAGAGCAGGCTGCCTCTCGGGATGAAGTTGGCGAACGAGAACGCGTACAGCCCCAGCGTGACGAAGTTGATCGAGATCGCCGAGTAGATGAACGCGTCGCGGACCGACCAGCCCTTGACGAGGCCGGTCGCCTTGCGGACGAAGAGGGCCTGCTCTCCTGCCTGAGCTGCCCCGGCCATCGTTGTCATCCTGTTCCTCCTATCCGCTGGTGAGGATGAAGCGCTTGACCTTCTTCTTGCCGTCGAGCTCGACGACTGCGCCGAGCAGCTGCCCCTGCTCGTACGAGCTGCCCGGGTTGATGCATAGCGTTCGACCGATGCGCGCGGTGCCTTTCGCCTCGTGGATGTGGCCGTGGAGGCCGAGGCAGGGCTGATGCTCCTCGATCGCGGCGCGCACCGCGGTCGAGCCCACCGGGACCGTCGACCGCCCCGCCTCCTTGAGCGACATGTCCTTCGTGAGCTGCGGAGCGTCGTCGAGGCCTGACTTGTAGGGCGGGCAGTGGAGGCTGAAGATCGTCCGCTCCGGCGGTGCGGTCACCTGGTCGGTGATCGCGCGGATCCGGGTCCCGAGATCCTCCTCATCCTCCTCTCGATACGTATTCCAGGGTGTCCGGTTCGCCCAGCCGCTCGAGACCATCTGGTAGCCGTCGATCTCGACCACCTCGCCCTCGGCGAGCTCCACCGTCTTCGCGTCGCGGATCACCTCGTCGACGTCGAGCTGGTCGTCGTTCCCGGGGCAGACGAAGCACCGGATGCCCGTGCCCTCCAGCTTCTCGTCCGCGATCCGCATCCAGCGCTCCACGGTCTTCAGCATCTCGCGCTCGAACAGCCCGTGCCAGTGGGCCTCGTTCTCCTGGAGGTCCCGCACCCCTTCCGGCGTCGTGCGGAACGGGTAGTACCCGCGCCGGATCACCGCCTCCTCGAACGCCGCGACCGCCGGCTCGCCGACGAGCTCTTCGCGGTTCTCGAGCAGGGTCGCGTGCCAGCGGTCGCCGCCGTCGTGGATGACCGGGACGAGCGCCTTCCCGGTCATGTCGCCTCCGAGGACGATCACGTCCGCCTCGTAGTGCTGGCCGCTGTTCAGAAACTTGCGCCAGCACGTCTCGGAGCCGTGGATGTCGGTTGCGAAGAAGAGCCTCATGCGCGTTCCTCCGGAAGGTCGTACCAGCGCTTGCGCTCGCCAAGGCGCGCGCGCAGGCGCCACGCGCGCGACTTCGGCTCCGCCTCGATGCGGTCTTCGAGCTCCGAGAAGCGAGTCGCGACCGCGGCGAGATCGTCGCCGTAGGCGGCGGACTGCTGCCGGCACGCCTCGAGGTTGCGGGTGATCGTCCGCCAGAGACCCCAGTCCTCCGAGCAGAGCTGCGCGATCCGTCCCGCATTGACGGTCTCGCCGTCCTCGTCTCCGAGCTCCCGGTCGTGCAGGACGGCGACCGCGTCGCGCACGTCCTTCTCGTTCAGCTCGATCACCTGGAGCTTCGTCAGGAGCAGCTCGGCGAGCGGAATCGACGTCTCGTCCACCTCGATGCGGCCTTCGAGCGGAACCTCGTGACACATGCGGAACGCGCCCACGAACACGTCGACCTGCCGCCCGTGCTCGTGGTCGAAGAAGAGCAGCCGCTCCTTGACGTTGAGCGCGTTGAAGGAGACGTGCGGCTCGTAGCCGAGCTCGCGAAAGAGCTTCTGGGCGGGACCCGACGACCGTCGCCCGGTGACGAAGTCGAGGTCGCCGTATGTTCGCTCCAGCGCGGGGGGCAACCCGTTCGGCGCCCGCAGGCGGACGGCGACGCCGCCGAGGAGCCGGAGCGGCACGCCTTCCTCGCGGGCGGCCGAGAGGACCCGAGCGCCCTCGGCTACGACGTCGGCGTCGATGTCAGAAGAGCCCAACCGTCTTCCCTTCGGCGTCGATGTCCACGTTGATCGCCGCGGGTGTCGCCCCGAGGCCGGGCATCGTCTGCATGTCCCCGCAGAGCGCCACGATCCAGCCCGCGCCGGTGTACGCGCGCAGGTCGCGCACCGTGACGGTGAAGCCCGTCGGCGCGTTGGTCAGGGCCACGTCGTGCGAGAGCGACAGATGCGTCTTGGCCATGCAGATCGGGAGCTCCTCGAGCCCCAGCTTCGTGAACTGGTCGATTCTCTCTCGCGCGGCCGGCTGAAGGAAGATCCCGTCCGCGCCGTAGACGCGCGTGGCGATCGCGTCGATCTTCGCCTCGATCGGCGCGTCGAGCGAATAGAGGAAGTCGAACGCGTTCGGCTCGTCGGCGGCGGCGAAGACGGCCTCCGCGAGCGCGGCCGCGCCCGCGCCGCCCTCTTCGAACGCGTCGTTCACCTCCGCCGCGTAGGCGCCCTGCTCGAGGGCGAGCTTGCGGACGAGCTCGATCTCCTCGTCCACGTCCCCCGGAAAGCGATTGACGGCCACGACGGCGTTCAGCCCGAACTGCCGGACGATCCCGAGATGCCGAGCGAGGTTCGCGGCGCCGACCTCGATCGCCTCGCTCCCACCCTCGGGAGCGCCTCCGTGATGCTTGAGCGCCTTCACGGTCGCCACGAGCACGACGGCGTTCGGTCGGAGGTCGCCCGCGCGGCAGACGATGTCGAAGAACTTCTCCATCCCCATGTCCGCCCCGAAGCCGCTCTCCGTCACCATGCAGTCGCCGAGCTTGAGCGCGACGCGGTCCGCGACCAGCGAGTTGTTGCCGTGCGCGATGTTCGCGAACGGGCCGCAGTGGACGAGGGCGGGCTGCCCCTCGAGCGTCTGGACGAGGTTCGGCTTGATCGTCTCCTTCAGCAGGACGGCCATCGCCCCGGCCGCACGCAGCTGCTCGGCCGTCACGCTCTCGCCCTCGAAGGTCTGGGCGACGGTGATCGCGCCCAGTCGCCGGCGGAGGTCCTCGAGGTCGGACGCGACGGCGACGATCGCCATCACCTCCGAGGCGGCCGTGATGTCGAAGCCGGTCTGGCGTGGGTAGCCGTTCGCGCGGCCGCCGAGGCCGATCGCGATGTCGCGCAGGGCCCGGTCGTTCATGTCCATGCAGCGGCGCCAGCTGATCGAGAGCGGGTCGATGCCGAGCTTGTTCCCGTGCAACAGGTGCGCCTCGAGCATGGCGGCGAGCAGGTTGTTGGCCGCGCCGATCGCGTGGATGTCGCCCGTGAAGTGGAGGTTCATGTCCTCCATCGGGACGACCTGGGCGTAGCCGCCGCCGGCGGCGCCGCCCTTGATCCCGAACACCGGCCCGAGCGACGCCTCGCGGATGCAGAGCACCGGCTCCTTGCCGATGTACCCCAGGCCCTGCGTGAGCGAGACGGCGGTGGTCGTCTTCCCCTCGCCCGCCTTCGTCGGCGTGATCGCCGTGACGTCGATCAGCTTCCCGTCCGGGCTACCGGCGAGCCGGTCGAGGACGGAGAGGTCGATCTTCGCCTTGAAGCGTCCGTAGAGGTCGACCTCCTCGGAATGGAGGCCGAGCCCGGCCGCCAGCTCGTCGACGGGACGGAGCGCCGCGCTCTGCGCGATCTCGAGGGACGAGGGCATCCGCTGCAACGTCACGTGTGCCTTCGGCTCCCGGTCTCGTGCGGATGAGAACGAGCTGAGATATGAGTAATGTATCTCCGTGGCAGCGGAAAAGGGGCAGGTCGGCGTCCTCCAGCCGTCGAGCCTGCCGCCGGCCTCGCTCGCCGACCGGGCGTACCACGCGATCCGGGACATGATCGTCTCGCTCGAGCTCCGGCCCGGAGCAGTCATCGACGAACGCGGGCTGATGCAGCGACTCGGGATCGGACGCACGCCGACGCGAGAGGCCTTGCGCCGTCTCGCCCAGGAGCGACTGGTGGAGGTCTACCCCCGCCGCGGCATGTTCGTGACGAGCGTCGAGATCCGCGATCTCGCGAGCCTGACCGAGGTGCGATCGCTGCTCGAGAGCCACGCCGCGCGGCTCGCCGCCGAACGCGCGACCGACGACGACCTCGTCGCGCTGGAGTCGCTTCTGGACGAGCTCGACGCCCGGACTGACCTCGATCCGAGCGAGCTCATGGCCCTGGACGAGCGGATCCACCGCCAGGTCTACCGCTCCGCCCACAACCCGTTCCTCGAGGCGGCCCTCGAGGAGCACTACGTCCTGGCGCTCCGGATCTGGTACCTCGCGCTCGACCGGGCCCGAGAGCTCGAGGAGGCCGTGCTCGGCCACCGCGAGCTCCTGGAGGCGATCCTCGACGGCGACGCCGACCGGGCCGAGGAGACGATGCTCCGGCACGTGCTCGACTTCGGCGAGGCGATGCGGCAGGTCTTGACGGGCACGTGAGCACGGCGGCTCTCCCGGGGTCGGCGCAGGCGGTCGTGATCGGCGCCGGCATCGTCGGCAACAGCATGGCCTACCACCTATCCAGGCTCGGCTGGACCGACCTCGTGCTGGTCGAGAAGGGCGCACTCCCGAACCCCGGCGGCTCCACGGGCCACGCCTCGAACTTCATCTTCCCGGTCGACCACTCGAAGGAGATGACGACGCTCACGAAGGAGAGCGCCCGCCAGTACGTGGAGCTCGGGCTCGCAATCGAGAGCGGCGGCGTCGAGGTGGCCCGGACCACAGAGCGGATGGAGGAGCTCAACCGGCGGATCTCCTCGGCGCTCTCGTGGGGCGAGGAGGGGTGCGAGCTCCTAACGCCTGAGCAGGTGGTCGAGAAGGTCCCCTTCGTCGACCCGGCCGTCATCCTCGGTGGCTTCTACACCCCGGGCGTCAACGTCGTCGACCCGCTGCGCGCGGGCACGCTCATGCGCGAGTACGCGCAGGAGCGCGGCGCGACGATCGTGGCCGGCGCCGAGGTGACAGGCATCGACGTCGAGCGGAACCGCGTGCGCCGCGTCCACACCGACCAGGGCTCGGTCGAGTGCGAGCACGTGTTCGTCGCGTGCGGCATCTGGAGCCCGCGCATCGCGCGGATGGCCGGCGCCACGATCCCGCTCACACCGGCGGTGCACCAGATGATCACCGTCGGCCCGATCCCGCTCTTCGAGGACACCCCGGGCGAGATCGCCTTCCCGATCGTGCGCGACGTGGACACGAACATGTACGAGCGCCAGAACGGGAGCGACATGGAGGTCGGCTCGTACGCCCACCGACCGATCCTGCTCGACCCCGACGACATCCCGTCGATCGAGGAGGCGGCGCTCTCGCCCACCGAGCTGCCGTTCACGGCGGAGGACTTCGACCAGCAGCTCGAGCAGGCGCTCGAGCTGATGCCCGAGATCCTCACGGCCGAGGGGGCAGGCATCCGGCACGCGATCAACGGCCTGCTGTCGCTCACGCCGGACGGGATGCCGCTCCTTGGCGAGACGGAGGTGAAGAACCTCTGGTCGGTCGCGGCGATCTGGATCAAGGAGGCGCCCGGGATCGCGAAGGCCGTCGCCGAATGGGCGATCGAGGGCGCGCCGGAGACGGACCTGCACACCGCCGACGTCGCGCGCTTCTATGCGCACCAGCGCACCAAGCGCCACGTCGACGCGCGCTCGTCGGAGGGCTACAACCGCACGTACGGGATCGTCCATCCGATGGAGCAGTGGCTTTCGAACCGCGAGGTGCGGCTGAGCCCGTTCTATCCGCGCGAGCGCGAGCTCGGCGCCGTGTTCTACGAGACCGCGGGCTGGGAGCGCCCCTGGTGGTACGCGTCCAACGAATCGCTGCTCGAGGAGTACGGCGATCGAGTCATGCCGCGGGAGGTCGAGTGGGAAGCTCGCTGGTGGTCGCCGATCATCAACGCCGAGCACCTCGCGATGCGCGATCGCGTCGCGCTGATCGACATCTCGGCGTTCGCGGTCTTCGACGTCGTCGGCGCCGGCGCGCTCGACTACCTCCAGCGGCTGGCGGTCGCGGAGCTGGACGTCGACGTCGGCCGCGTCGTCTACACGTCGATTCTCGACGAGCGAGGGTGCTTCAAGGCCGACCTCACGATCATGCGGCTCGGCGAGAGCTTCTTCCGCATCGTGACCGGCGGCCTCGACGGCCCGCGCGACCGGAAGTGGTTCGAGGACCATCTGCCCGAGGATGGATCCGCTGCGCTGGACGACGTGACCTCGGCGTGGTGCACGCTCGGGGTCTGGGGTCCGCGCGCCCGCGACCTGCTCGCATCGACCACGAGCGCCGACCTCGCGCACGAGGAGTTCCCGTTCGCGCGATGCCGCTGGATCGACGTCGGACCTGTCCGCGCGCTCGCCTCGCGCATCTCGTACGTCGGCGAGCTGGGGTGGGAGCTCTACGCGCCGATGGAGCAGGGCGCCGCGCTGTGGGACGTGGTGTGGGAGGCGGGGCAGCCGTACGGAATCGTCCCGGCCGGGATCGGCGTCTACGGCACGACCGGCCGGATCGAGAAGTGCTACCGGCTGTACGGCGCCGAGCTCGAGACCGAGTACAACGTGGTCGAGGCCGGCATGCAGCGACCGAAGGTGAAGGACGCGGACTTCATCGGCAAGGAGGCGCACCTGCGCCATCGCGAGGAGGAGCCGGCGGCGATCCTCTGCACGCTCACGGTCGACGATCCCACCTCGCGCGCGAACGGCACGAAGCGTTACATGGTCGGACGCGAGCCGATCCTCACGCGCGACGGCGAGCGCATCGTCGACCGAAAGGGCCGAGGCTCGTACGTGACGAGCGCAGGCTCGGGCCCGTCCGTCGGCAAGCACGTCCTGCTCGCGTACCTGCCGCCCGAGCACGCCGACGAGGGCAACGGGCTGCTCGTCCAGTACATGGGCGAGCGGTACCCCGTCACCGTGGCCGTCATGGGCAGCAGGCCGCTGTTCGACCCGGAGAACGAGCGGGTTCGCTGTTGAACGTCCTCGTCTGCGTGAAGCGAGTTCCCGAGACTGGGGCGCGGATCACGCTCACGCCGGACGCCCAAGCGATCGACACGACGCTGCTCGGCTTCACGATCTCGCCGCACGAGGAGTGCGCCGTCGAGGAGGCGCTCCGCATCGCGGGGCAGCACCGCGGCTCGACGACGGTGCTGACGCTTGGGCCCGCGGCGGCGCGAGAGCAGCTCCAGAACGCGGTGGCGATGGGCATCGACGCGGCGGTCCTCCTCGAGACGGACGGCCGGGACTGGAACGCGGAGGAGACGGCAGATGCGATCGCCGAGGCGATCCGGGCGACGCCGGAGCCCTTCGACCTGCTCCTCTTCGGCAACGAGGCCGCGGACACCGGCGACTACCAGGTGGCCGTGCGCGTCGCGCATGCGCTCGGGCTCCCCTGCGTGACCGGGATCAAGGGCATCGCGATCGACGGCGGCCGGCTGTCCGCGCGCCGCGAGGCGGCCGGGGGCTGGGAGGTCTTCGAGGTGCCGCTGCCGGCGGTGGTGACGGTGAAGGAGGGAATCAACCTGCCGCGCTACGCCTCGCTCCCGGGGCGGCTGCGCGCGAAGAAGACGCCGATCGACCAGATCGAGCCGCAGCGGCGCGCGAGCGCGCTCGAGACGATCAGGCTGGTCGTGCCGCCGGAGCGCGCCTCGCACGTCGAGATCCTCGGCCGAGGGGCGGAAGCGGCGCCGCGCGTGGTCGCGATCCTCCGCGACCTCGGCCTCGTCGCTTCGTGATCCTCTGCGTCGTCGACGGCGATCCCCTCTCACTCGAGGCGCTCACGTTCGCATCCCGGCTCGGCGAGGTCGAGGCGCTGGTCTTCGGCGAGGCCGACGTGGGCGGCTACGTGGCTCGCGCGCTGCGCGTGGTGCACGATCGCCTCGACGAGTACGCGCCGGACGCCTGGGCGCAGACGATCGTCGGGCTCGCGCCGGAGACCGTCGTCGCCCCGGGGACCGACCGAGGGCACGAGGTTCTCGCGCGCGTCGCGGCACGGCTGGGCGTTCCGCTGGCGGCGAACGTCGTCGAGGCCGAGGTCGACGGCGACGCGTTGAGCCTCACCCGGCAGCGTTGGGGCGGCAGCCTGCTCGAGGAAGCGCGTCTGACGGGAACGCCGAAGCTCCTTACGGTCGCGCCACACGCGGTCGCCGCCCAGCCCGCCGGGATCTCGACGACGCTGCGCGACTTCACGCCCACGCTAAGCGACGAGCACTTTCGGGTTCGCGTGACGCGGCGCGAGAGGGCGGCCTCGGGGACCGCTCGGCTGGACACCGCGCGGGTTGTCATCGGCGGCGGCCGCGGCGTCGGAAGCAAGGAGGGGTTCGCGGTGCTCGAGGAGCTGGCAGCCCTCCTCGGAGGCGCGGTCGGCGGCTCGCGCGTCGTCACGAACCTCGGTTGGCGGCCTCACTCCGACCAGGTCGGACAGACCGGGGCGCGGATCGCACCCGACCTCTACATTCCGTGCGGGGTGAGCGGCGCGATCCAGCACATCGTCGGCTGCAAGGGCGCGAAGCGGATCCTCGTGATCAACAAGGACGAGCACGCGCCGATCGTGGCGCGCGCCGACTGGGCGGTGATCGGCGACCTCCACGAGATCGTGCCGGCGATCGTCGCCGAGCTCCGCAAGCCGCTGCCCTGACGACAAGAGGAGGAGGCGTCGATGCCCGAGCACAGGATCGGAACCCAAGAGGAATGGCAGACCGAGCGCGAGGCGCTGCTCGAGGAGGAGAAGGAGCTCACGCGCCGCAGCGACGAGCTCGCCCGCAAGCGGCGAGAGCTCCCGTGGGTGCGGCTCGACAAGGAGTACGAGTTCGATACTGCGGACGGGAAGAAGTCCCTGGCCGAGCTCTTCGACGGGCGCTCGCAGCTGCTCGTCTACCACTTCATGTTCGGCCCGTCGTACGAGGCCGGCTGCACCGTCTGCTCGTCGATCGCCGACACGCTCGACCCGCAGGTCGTCCACCTGAAGGCCCGCGACGCGACCCTGATCTGCTCCTCGCGCGCCCCGCTCGAGAGGCTGCTCGCCTACAGGCGCCGGATGGGCTGGAGCTTCAACTGGGTCTCCACGGCCGGCAGCGACTTTCACCGCGATCTCGGGTTCGTGAACACCGAGGAGGAGTTGAAGCCCTTCCTCGAGGGTGAGATCCCCTCGACCGTCGAGCAGATGGCCGAGCTCTCCGGTACCGACGTCGCCGGCTATGTAACCGAGGGTCCCGGCCTGAGCGTCTACGCACTCTCGAACGGAACCGTCTACAGAACGTACGTCAGCACCGCGCGCGGCCTCGAGCTGGCGATGGCCTACTACGGGCTGCTCGACCGGACACCGAAGGGGCGCCAGGAAGAAGGCGAGCAGACGCACTGGCTCCGGCGCCACGACGAGTACGAGACGACGTAGTCCTATGACGGTTCGGCGCACGCCGAAGCATTCGGTGCCTAGGCTGCCGGTGTGGAAGGCGACGCCGACATCGCGGCCCTCGCGGCGCTGATCGCTGACCGGGCGCGGGCGCAGATCCTGCTCGCGCTCACGGACGGGCGTGCGCTGCCGGCCTCGCTGCTCGCCGCCGAGGCGGGAGTCGCGGCGTCGACGGCGTCCGGGCACCTCCGAAAGCTCGTCGACGCCGGCCTCGTCACCGTCCACCCGCAGGGGCGGCACCGGTACTTCAGGCTCGGCGGCGCGGAGGTCGGGGTGCTGCTCGAGACGCTGTCGCGGCTCGCGCCGCCGGGCGAGGTCCGGTCGCTGAGGCAGTCGACGCGGATGGAAGCGCTGCGGCGCGGTCGCACGTGCTACGACCACCTCGCGGGGCGGCTCGGCGTGGCAATCTTCGCTTCGCTGCTCGAGGCCGGTGCCGTGGCTGGCGGCGACGGCGTCCACCGCCTCGCCGGCGACGGCACCGACCGGCTCTCCGCACCGGGGCGCGACCTCGCCTATCGCCTCACCGACAGCGGCCGTCGGCGGCTCGAGCGGCTCGGCGTCGCGCTCCCTCGGCCCGACCGCGACGGCGCGACCGCGCTTCGCTACTGCGTCGACTGGACGGAGCAGCGGCACCACCTGTCCGGCGCCGTCGGACGCGCACTCGCGGCCCGGCTGTTCGAGCTCGGCTGGCTCGAGCACGACGACCGCGTGCGTGCGGTTCGCGTCACCGACGACGGTCGGCGCGCGCTCCGCGACGCGTTCGGCGCCGGAGTCGTCGACTAGCCTCCGCGGCGGTTTGATCCCGCCGCTCCTCCGGGAGAACGCCGACTTCAGGCGGTTCTTTCTCGGCCAGTCGATCTCGCTCCTCGGCGACCAGGTCTCGGCGATCGCGCTGCCGCTGACGGCGGTGCTCGCGCTCCACGCGCACGCGGGCGACATGGGCGCGCTGACGACCGTGTACCTGATCCCGAACCTGCTCTTCTCGCTGCACGCCGGCGCCTGGGTCGACCGCCGCGGCGACCGGCGCCGGATCATGCTCGCCGCCGACGCCGGCCGCGCGATCGCCGTCGGAACGATTCCCCTCGCGTACGCGCTCGGGCACCTCACGTGGGCGCAGCTCTACGTCGTCGCGTTCATCACCGGTGCGCTGAGCGTCGTGTTCTACGTCGCCTATGGCGGGCTCTTCCAGGCGGTCGTGCCGCGCGAGCAGTACGTCGACGCGAGCTCGCTGCTGCACGGCAGCCGGGCCTTCTCGTTCGTGGCGGGGAGCAGCCTCGGCGGCGCGCTCGTTCAGCTCCTGCGCGGCCCGTACGCGCTCGCGGTCGACGCGGCGTCGTTCGTCTGGTCGGCGCTCTTCCTCGGCCGGATGCGCGTCGAGGAGCCGCCGGGCGCGCCGGCGGAGAGCGGCGGCACGGCCGCCGGCGCGCGCTGGCTCTGGCGCAACCAGTACATGCGGCCAGACCTTCTCGGCGTCGCGACGATCAACTACTTCAACTTCATCTTCTTCGCGCTGTTCATCCTCTACGCGACGCGGCACCTCGGCGTGCGGCCGGCGACGCTCGGGATCGTCCTCGGCGCCGGCTCGGTCGGGACGTTGAGCGGCTCGTTCCTGACGAGACGGGTCGTGCGGCGGATCGGCCTCGGTCCGACGTTCGTCCTCGGCTGCTTCCTCTTTCCCGCGCCGCTCGTCCTCGTGCCTGCGGCCGGCGGCCCGCGCTGGCTCGTGCTCGGATGCCTCTTCGCCGCGGAGTTCGCGTCCGGGATCGGGCTGATGATGCTCGACATCACGGCCGGGTCGCTGAGCGCCGGCCTCGTCCCGCCGGCCCTGCGCTCGCGCGTCTCGGGCGCGTTCATGGTCGTGAACTACGGCGTGCGCCCGCTGGGAACGGCGACGGCGGGCATCCTCGGCTCGACGATCGGCCTGCGGCCGACCCTGTGGATCGCGACTGTCGGCGCGGTCGCCGGCGTCCTGTGGCTGCTGCCGTCCCCGCTCACGTCGCTTCAGCACGTGCCCGAGACAGCCGAGTGAAGCGCGCCGTGCTCGCTGAGGCTTCAACCCTAGGCAGACGCTTCGCGAGCCCCAGCGCTCGCCGTATCGTGAGCGAAGCGGCGTCGTCTTTCTGCCACGCCCATACAGCTAAGCCGATAGCTCCGCACTGATCTCCGCCAACAGTTCTTCGAGTGCTCGCGCCTTGTCGCTCGCTTCAAGGTATTCCTCATATTGGCGCTTGGCATTCTCGATTAGTGCGTCGTAGAGCACATAACGGCCGTAGATAGGCTTGAAGCGATCACGGATGTGCTCCTCAGGCTGCTGAGCGCCCTTTCCAGCGGTGGCTGGCTTATTTCCGAGTACGAAAACGACCTCAACCGGCTCGTCGTCTCGCTGTTGGTTGCCAAGAATCGAAATGAGCGCGTTGTAGTATTTCAACCCTTGCTCAACGAGTTTAGCAACGTCTGGCTTCACCGAATATCGTTTGAGTTCGACGATTACATGACGTCCACTGGAGGTCGCATAGCGGATATCTAAGCGCCCGTAGATCCGCTTACCCTCTGCATCTGTCGCGAAGACGCCGGGGGCAACGTCTCTCAGGTCCTCTTCCATCCGGCCGCCGAGAGCAGCCCGCTCCCAGGCGGCGTCGAGGAGCCACAGGTGATTGAAGAGATGTTGTTGAAGAACCTTCTCCTTCTCATTGGCCTTGGTGAGGTTCCGGAATTGCGAGATCGCCTCTACGCGCGAGCGAAGAATGTCGACCCATAGGCCAGCCTCATAGGTATCCTGCTGCCCGAGAAGCCGGAGGAGGTCGGTCGCCGTAATCGTGCTGAGCCGTTCAAGCTCTTCGGCCGTCTCGCGAAGCCCGATCCGCTCGAACGCGAGGACGCCGGATCTCAGAAGCGACGTCCTGTCGGTTTCGGGCCGTCCCTTCTCAAGCTCAATGCTCGCTATTGTTCCGATCATTGTCTCCGCCGACCCCTTCTGCCAAGAAGGACGCGCATCGACCCACGCGCGCAGCCGAGGGTATCGCTCGAGTGTTTCCTTCGCCTCCTTCTTCGGCCGTGCATCGCTCCACTCGTCTGCAGCCTTGACGAACGCATCGCGTAGGAACTTTTGAAGAGCGACAACTCGCTCATCATCTTCGATCAACCGCTGGCGATCAGTTGTGGCGATGTCTTCGTAGTCGCCGTCGAGATCTAGGAAGTCGGCTTCGATCTGACCCGTCACGTAGTTCCCAAAGAGTCGGCTGAAATCAAGCTTCTCGACGATGCCTTCTTGAATGGGCCGCTTCCGAGCAAGGACAATGATGTTCTTGAGAGAACCTGCCTCCTCGTCAGAGGTGAGATCTGTCGGTTTCCGTGCCGTGCCTATCCAACCGCGCACTCGCCAGTCCGTTCCTTGAGTTACGAGATCATTAGCGAGGATGAAACGAGTAACGTTCGGCGGCAACGCATGCTTCGGCAGTGATTGCGTGCCAAACTCCCAGATGAACTCGAGTTTCTTCAGTTCCTGACGGTCCTCCCAAGTTATCGGCTTAGCGTTCACGTAGATGTGGAAGCCGCCCTGATCCTCAGAGGGCTGGTTGAGGACGTCAAAGCGTCGCGCGAGTCGCTTTCGAAGCGCGGCCGCCGTCAGGCTCGCGCGCTTGGTTTTGAGGTCATCCAAGACGAGGAATGTTCCTCTGACCTCGTACTCCGGTGGAACATCTAACGGATCGGGGTAATACTTTTCCTTCGCTCGAATTGCCTCCTCTAGCTTGCTGACTTTGATCTGGAGGCCGTGACTAGGTCCTATCTCGGTCGTCGTGTAGACGGAGACGGTTTCTGCGATCGAAAAGACTGAAAGCTTACCGATCCCTTTCCTGCCCATAAAGGGCCGGTTCCAGATCGGCGAGAAGGAACCTTCGACAACGCGCTTTTTATAGCCCACTGTTAGAAATCGCTTATTGATTTGCTCGACGGTCATGCCGATACCATTGTCAGAGACGACGATTCTTTCTCCGCTTTGCTTCCACCTAATCTCCACGCGCGTCGCATCGGCGTCGTAAGCGTTGGCGACGAGTTCAGAAAGCACAGCCGCCGCGTTGCTGTAGAGATTGATGCCGAGCGATTCCAGAACCGATAGCTCGACCGTCATCTCGTATGGATGGTCGCCCTCCGGTGGCGTGGCCGCTTGCGCGGTCACGTCTGCTGGCGTGGGCGGCTCCGCGGTCACAAGGTGCCCGGTGGCTTCTCGCGTGACGCGTCATCAGCGACGTGCAGCATGATGACCGAGCCAATCGCTTTCGAGATCGGCGGTGGTACGGCATTGCCGATCAAGCGACCCAGTCGAGCGAAGAACACCGGCTCGTCGCGCTTTACAAATCGGTAGTCCCGCGGGAAGCCTTGCAACATTGCCGCCTCGCGTAGACTGATCGCGCGGTCTTGCTCAGGGTGGCCAAACCGCCCTGTGCCGAAGTTGTGCGAGAGCGTGGTAATCGTCGGCGCTGGCTCATCCCACTCCATCCGAGCATAAACATTTCGGAAGGTTGAGCCAGACGACTTAGCGTGACAAGCTGCTCGAAGTTCTACCGGCCACTCTTTCCAGCTTCCCCCCGGACGCGACGCGCGAATTCGCTTGAGGTTGATATCCGAGAGCGCTCGGCTCTTGTGGAGGCGGTCCTTGGGATCCACCCCACCGGCTGTCAGGCGCGGAAGCTTGTAGATCTCGTCACGGACCGTCCGGTGCCTCTTACCGCGGAGTGCTCCCTCTGCCATTTCGATAGGTCCGAGTAGCGATGCGAGCAAGACAAGCCGACGACGACGCTGAGGTAAACCGTAGTCAGGGCCGTGACAGCTCTTCCAGTCGACGTGGTAGCCGGCGTCACGCAGCACATCCACGAAGCGCTTGAAGACGGGTGCGCTCCCGATCCTCGGCACGTTCTCCATGGTCACGAGCTCCGGTTCTGTATCGCCAACGAGGCGCCCGAACTCATCCAGCAGCGGCCACTCCTCCTCGGATGAGGTGTCCATGCCGCGACGGTAGGGCGAGAAGGGTGAGCATGGGGCACACCCGCAGAGGAGTCGCACCGACCCATCACACCACAGCGGAAGAAGCGATGCTGCCGTGACGTCTCGAACGTCCTTATGAAGAAACGTTCCGCCAATGTTCGACTCGAAGGGATACTTGCACGCAGGATCAATGTCTATTCCGGCATCCACTGACACGCCGGCCTGCACTAGGCCCGCCGACAGGCCGCCGGCCCCGCAGAAGAGGTCGACGGCCGATACGCTCGGTGCAACATCGACCACGGTTCGTGGAGCCTAGACGACGCGGAGGCCAGCGTTGACGCCGGAAGCTGCGGCAAATCTGCAACGAACCATTAGCAGCAGCGACGGACGAGTGTTGAGACCGAGGGGAAGTATCGAGCGCGAGGCCCGAGGATCGCCTCCAGCGAGAGTGGACGCCATGACGCAACCTCCTACGCCGCCAGCCGCGAGCTCCTCTGCCGCGCGAATTGTGATGCAGGGGAACAGGTCTAAGAACACGAGCCCAGAGCTTGCGCTCCGCCGCGAACTCCATCGACGCGGTCGTCGTTATCGCCTCCACCTGTCACCGCTGCCGGGACTCCGCTGTACGCCCGACCTAGTCTTCTTCGGTGCGCGCGTCGTCGTCTTCGTGAACGGTTGCTTCTGGCATCGGCGCCCGCTCCACGCAACCACACCCAAGGCGAATGCCGCCTTCTGGAGGAAGAAGTTCCAAGCGAACATCGCGCGCGACGCACGCAACAAGAAGGCGCTTGAAGCGGCCGGATGGCACGTCGTCGTGATCTGGGAGCACGATGATGCGTGGAGCGCTGCCGATCTGGTCGAAGCCGCTCTGTCCTATGGACGACGCGATAGGTGAGCGTCCACGAGGGCCCAAAGGCGATGTCCGCGGGCCTACCGCGGCTGGGCGCTCTGCTTCCGCTTCGGATTGACGCTGCCCCAGTTGCACGAACGCACTCCTGTCGGCCCGGCGAATTAGCATTGCCGTGCGGTGAGACTGCGGTCGAGTGGGTCTGCGATAGGCGCGGTTGCGTTAGCCGCTGTTGCTGTGGGCGCGGCGGCTTCCGGCGGGCAGGCGCCGTCCGGGTCGCTGGCTCAGCTGCCGGGACGCGCGGGGTGCTTGCGGGCGTCGGGGGCGGAGGGCTGCGCGCGCGCAATCGCGATCGGCAACGGGCCGGTGGTCGCGAGCGCGGACGGTCGGAGCGTCTACGTGGCCGGACAGACGTCGGTGGCGGTTTTCGCGCGCGGCTCGAGTGGAGCGCTTCGGCAGCTGGGCGGCCGACGGGGCTGCGTCGACTACCACCTCATCGTCCCTGAGCCGCGCGCGGATGCGAGCTGCGCGAGCGGCAAGCTTCTGTGGCCGACCTCGGCCGCGCTGAGCCGGGACGGTCGCAACCTGTACGTCGCGTCTTGGGCGTTCGACCCGCACGGGGATCGCAGCGACAACTACTCGGACCTGGCCGTGTTCGCGCGCGACAGCGCGACCGGCGCGCTGCGGCAGCTGCCCGGCGAGCAGGGTTGCCTCGGCCCGACCTCGCGCGGCGGCTGTGCGGTCGGTCGGGCGCTCTTCGGGCCGGAGTCGGTGGCGGTGAGCCCCGACGGCCGCAACGTGTACACGGCCTCGTCCGGCGGGCTTGCCGTCTTCGCTCGCACGGAGAGCAGCGGCGCGCTTCGGCAGCTGCCCGGCTCGGCGGGGTGCCTGCTCGCGCCCGCCCGGGCTCCTCGCTGTTCCCACGGCGGCGCGTTGCGCCAGCTCGCGCCCGCGGTTGTCGCCGTCAGCGGCGACGGCCGGAACGTCTACGCCCTGGCGAGCGCGAACGACCGCGCGGCCCTCCTCGTCTTCCGCCGCAATCGAAGCAGCGGCGCGCTGACGCGGGTTGCGGGCCGCACGGGCTGCTTCGCCACTCCCGCACTCGCCGCCGCCGGGTGCACCGCCGCCGCGAGCCTCACCGGACCATGGTTCTGCTTCTCGCTCGCCGTCAGCCCGGACGAAAGAAATGTCTACCTCGGCTCGTGTGGCGACCTGACCATCTTCTCCCGGAACGCCGACGGAGGCCTGACGCAGACGGGCTGCATCGACGCAAACGGGCCGCCCGGCCACCCCTGCGCCGGCGACACCGGGACCGAGCCCGAGACGAGCATCGCGATCACCCCCGACGGCAAGAGCCTCTACTTCGCGTTCAACATCGGCAGATCGAACCCCGCGACGCAGACTGCACAACCGGGCGGGATCACCGTCTTCGCCCGCGCGACGAACGGATCGCTCACGCGGCTCGGCGGGGTCAACGGCTGCCTCACCGCTACCGGCTCCCGCGGCGCCTGCACGAAGGCCCGCGGGCTCGAGAGCCCGCATGCGCTCGCGCTCAGCCCGGACGGCCGCAACCTGTACAGCAGCGGCTTCGCAGGCCGCGAGTGCTGCCGCGACGGCGACGCCGCCGTCTTCCGCCGCGCTCCCTGAACGTTCTACCGGCGGAGGACTCGCTCGTCCGCGAGCGCGTTGGCCGGGCTCCCCGCGGTCTTCTCGGTTTCGAGCAGATCCTTGAGGTGGCCGAGGTTCGCTTCGAGCTCCCTCCGCGTGATCCGAGCGAAGACAGGCTCGGCGAGCTTGAAGAGGCCGTGCGCGTCGAGCTCGCCGCTCACCGTGAACCTCGTCCCGGCTTCGACCGGTTCGAAGCGATACCCGCCCGTCAGCGGTATCGGGCCCGAGATGCCCCTGATCGCCGATCGAACGTTCGGCTCGTACTCCGTCACCTCCCAGGCCAGCTCAATCCGCACGCCGAGGAAGTGGCGAACCTCGCGCACCCTCGTGCCGACGCGCATGGGCCCGTGCGTCAGCTTCTCCGACTCTGCCAGCGTGGTCTGCCACAGCGCGTCCTTCGCGGGGTCGTGGACGAAGTCCCAGACCTCCTCGACCGGCCGCTCGATGACGATGCTGCGCTCGATCTTCGTCATTGTCGAACCTCCCTTCGTTGTCCGCCACGAACGCTAGATAGGCCCGCGATGGGCCGCCTCGGCAGCCGCGGCGATCCTGAATCGTCCTTGCGAGCGATCTTCGGGTCGTCCTCACGGGCGAGGCGACTCGGGGACGCGTGGAGTACCGTCAAGACGTGACCTGGCAACGGCTCTGGGCGCTGGCGCGCCGCTACTGGTTCGACGCGTCGGTCGTCGTCGCCGTCGGTGTCGGCCTCTACGAGACGACCAGCCGGCAGAACGACCTGAACGGCCCTAGAGGCCCGCTGTGGTTCGACGTGCTGGCGGTTCTCGCCACCGTCCTGCCGCTGTTCGCGCGTCGCCGGTGGCCGTTCGCAGCGCCGACGGCGGTGGGCATCGTGATCGGCGCGGCCTCGTTCGTCGACCGGGGGTTCATGCACCAGCTCATGCCGCCTCTCGCCGGGTTCGCGGCCGCCTTCCTCGTTGCGATGGTGAGAGATCGCTCCCAGGCGATCGCGGGCCTCGCGATCGGAGTGGGCGTGATCGCCGTCGCGGCCCACAACGACCCGACGGGAGGCGCGAGCAACTTCGTCTTCGTCAGCGTCGTCTTCACGATCATCTGGACGGTCGGCTTCGCGATCGGCCGCAAGTTCCACGAAGCCGACGGTCCAGGCGACCGCGAAGAGGACTGCGAGCCACACGTAGTCGCCGCCGTTCTGCGTAGGATCGTTGTGGGACACGATGGCCGTGACGCCGATCCCGACCGCGAGACCGGCCACCGCCTGTGTGCGGTCACGAAGCGCGCCCATCAGGACGAACGCGGCGATCGAGACCAGGATCGTGACGAGACCGTTGGGAATCAGCCTCCCGTCGACGAACGAGGCCGCGGCGATCACCACGCCCACCGTCACCGGCGCCCCGAACGGGAAGCGCCGGCGCGCGAGCAGCGGCGTCGTGAAGGCGATCACGGCGAGGATGTCGAACCAG
>DASUZD010000121.1:0-22477 GCA_036377055.1 Gaiellaceae bacterium
GACCGTGAAGCGGTAGCGCCCCGGCGCGATCCGGCGCTGCGGGAACGCGACCTGCGCCGGCTGCCCGCCGACGGCACGCCCGCGCGTCGCGAGCGTCGTGCCGCCCGTCGCGACCTTCTCGAGCCGCGCGCGGTAGTTGCAATCGAGGTCGCAGCGGAGCCGGAAGCCGAACCCCGCGTTCCGGATCGTGAACCGGTCGGCGCGCGCCTTGATCTGCAGCTCGAGCCCCGCGCACTGGGCGACGATCCCCCGTCGCGAGTACTGCGCCGCGAGCCGGACGGCGGGGAGGCTCGACTTCGCCTTCCCGTTTGCGTAGAAGAGGCCCGACTGCCAGCGGTCGAGGTCGCTCTCGTCGACCGTGTGGAAGAGGAAGATCCCGCGCACGTTCGGCTGGCAGAACGCGAGCCCGATCGCCTGCTTGTAGTACGCGGCCTGGGTGGCCTCGTCGACCGGCTTCGTCGTCGTCGGCTCGCGGCCTGTGTAGAGCCGGGTCTGCCCGGTCGGGATCTGCGTCTCGACCCCGTACTCGTCGTAGACGAGCGGGAGCGTCGAGCCGAGCTGCGCGGTGCCGTCGAACGCTGTTGCGAGCAGCGCGACCAGCTTGTCGTAGTCGCCGATCCCGATCGACGTGCCGGTGTGGGGGGTCGCAGGCGGCTGGCTCGAGTTGTCGCCGTACGGGTGGAAGGTGAAGCCGTCCATGATCGGGAGCGTCCGGCCGCTCTCGCGGTACGCGGCGCCCATGTCGGGGATGAACGCCGTCGGCGAGTGCGTGTCGCGGCCGGTGTTCGGCCGGTCGATCCCGCGCGGCGAGACGGCGCCGCCGTAGACGAGCGCGGTCGGCGCCGCGGCCTTGATCGCGTCGTAGGTCTGCGCGAGCAGCGACTCGTAGGCAGGCGCGGCCACGTCCTCGCCGTCAAGGCCGAACTGCGGCATCCAGTAGCGGTTGAGGTTCGGCTCGTTGCCGACGATGTACTCGTGCACGCTCGGCAGCGCCTTCGCGACGGCTGCGGCGAACCCGGCGAAGTCGGCCTGGTCCTCGTCGGAGAGCGGCGTCCACCGGCTGCCCTGGTTCGAGACCGACACGACGACCCGGATCCCGTCGAGCTGTCCGGCCTCTGCGACGTTCCTGAGCGCCTGGAGGTCGCCTTCGCTCGGCGCCTTCTGGCCCGTCGTCCACACCTGTGTGACCCGGACGGCGTCGAGCCCGGCGAGCTTCAGCAGGTCCATCTGCGCCTTCGATGCGACGAGCGTCGGCTTCTTCACGGCGTCCTCGGTGCCGCCGACGAGCATCGCCGGCCCGCCCGCGTGCGCCGCTGGGGCGAACGCGAGCGCGAGGAGCGCGAGGAAGACGAAGCGCCGCATTGGAACAAGGCTAGCGCCGTGAAAAACGGCGGCACAGGGCGCTAACGAAATCCGAACGACCGGCATGGCTAGATTGGCCTCGTGCGCGAGCGTGTCCAAGAGCAGCTGCGATCGCTCCCGGCCTCGTCGGGCGTCTACCTCTTTCGCGACGACCGCGGCGAGGTCCTCTACATCGGCAAGGCGAAGTCGCTCCGTCCACGCGTGCGCAGCTACTTCCAGCTAGCCGGGCCGGGGCGCGCGACGATCCGGCAGCTCCCGGAGCGGGTCGCGGACGTCGAGGTGATCGTCACCGGCTCCGAGGTCGAGGCGCTCCACCTGGAGCAGAACCTGATCAAGCGGCACCGGCCGCCGTTCAACGTCCGCCTTCGCGACGACAAGTCGTTCCCGTACATCGCCGTGACGGTCGAGGACGAGTACCCGCGCGTCATGTTCACGCGCGAGCGGCACCGGCGCGGGGTCGTCTATTTCGGGCCGTACGCGAACGCGAAGAAGGTGCGCGAGACCCTCGACGTGCTGAACCGCGTCTTCCCGTACCGGCCGTGCGAGGGGCCGAAGCCGGGCCGCCACTCCGGCATCCCGTGCCTCGACTACCACATCGACCGCTGCCTCGCGCCCTGCGTCGGGTACGTGTCGAAAGAGGACTACCGCGCGATCATCGACGCGGTGATCGAGTTCCTTTCGGGCGAGACGCGGCCGATCCTGCGCGAGCTCGAGCGGAAGATGAAGGAGGCCGCGGCCGCGGAGCGCTTCGAGGACGCCGCTCGCTATCGCAACCGGCTCTTCGCCGTTTCGCATCTCGCGGAGCGGCAGGCCGCGGACAAGCGGGCTGTCGGCACGATCGACGTGATCGGCCTCGCCGCGGAGGGCGACCGGGCGGCCGTACAGGTCTTCCCGCTGCGCGACGGCAAGCTGATCGACCGTTACGCGTTCCACCTCGAGAACGTGGCCGGCCAGGACACGCCGACGCTGCTCGAGGCGTTCTGCCTCGAGTACTACGGCTCCTCACCGGCGGTGCCGCCGCAGATCGTCGTCCCGCGGGACGCCGGCGACACGGAGGCGCTCGAGCAGTTCCTCTCCCAGCGGCGCGGCTCGCACGTCGAGGTGCGCGCGGCGGAGCGCGGCGAGAAGCGTCGCCTCCAGGAGCTGGCCGCGGAGAACGCGCGGCTCGCGCTCGAGTCCGACGTCGCGCAGGCCGAGCGGAAGCGGCTCCAGCGCGTCGAGGCGCTCGAGGAGCTCCGCGAGGCGCTGAACCTGGAGAGCCTCCCGATCCGCATCGAGTGCTTCGACATCTCGAACATCCAGGGCGACGCGCCCGTCGGCTCGATGGTCGTCTTCCAGGACGCGCTGCCGAAGAAGGCGCACTACCGCAAGTTCGGGGTGCGCGGACTCGACGGGCAGGACGACTTCGCGGCGATGGCCGAAGTGGTCTCGCGGCGCTTCGCACGCCTCGCCGACGACGGGACCGGCGAAGACTTCGACGAGGGCTTCGCGGCAACGCCGAACCTCGTCGTGATCGACGGAGGCAAGGGCCAGCTCTCGGCTGCGCTGGCGGCGATGCAGGCGTACGATCTGCCGCGCGTGGCGGTGATCGCGCTCGCGAAGCGGATCGAGGAGGTCTTCCTGCCGGGGCGCCCGGACCCGGTCGTGCTCGACCCGCACTCGCCGGGGCTCCAGCTGCTCCAGCGGATCCGCGACGAGGCGCATCGCTTCGCGGTCGGCTTCCACCGGCAGCGGCGCGACACGATGACGTTCGGCTCGATCTTCGACGACCTCGAAGGCGTCGGCCCGGCTCGCAGGCGGGCGATCCTCCAGCACTTCGGGTCGGCCGAGCGGTTCCTAGCGGCGACCCAGGAGGAGCTCGAGGGCGTTCCGGGTGTTCCGGCCAAGACGGCGCGGTCGATCTACGCCCAGCTGCACAAGGCGGGACGGGCGTGAGCGGCGAGCTCGTGCTCGACACACCGGTCGTGCGGGGGTTCGTGGCGGAGGTCGAAGCGACGATCGCCGGAGCCTCCTCGCCGGAGGGGGCGGGCGACGCCATCCGGCCGCACTTCGCCGAGCTGCTCGCCGACCCCGACTGGCTCCCGGCCGAGTACCAGGCCGCAGCGCCGCACGGGAAGATGGGCGGCGGGATCGGGCAGTGGCTGCTCTACCGCGCGGGCGACGGCTCGATGTCGCTCTTCTCGCTCGTCGTGCCGGCGGGCTCGGAGACGCCGATCCACGACCACCTCGCCTGGGGCCTCGTCGGCCTCTACCGCGGGACGCAGGACGAGGAGATCTACGCGCAGCGGAACGGCGCGCTCGAGCTCGTCGAGCGGCGCGCGCTCGTCCCGGGCGACTTCTACGTCCTCATCCCGCCGCACGACGACATCCACCGTGTGCGGACGACTTCGCCGGAGACGTCCGTCTCGATCCACCTGCTGACGAACGACACGGGCTGCGTCTGGCGGCACACGTTCGACGCCGAGTCGGGCGAGGCCCGGCCGTTCCGCTCCGGCTGGGTCAACGTGGACTGCGAAGAGGCTGTGTGATGTTCGGGACGCTTCTGCGCGAAAGCGGGGTCAGACCCCGGTTGTCGGCGCAGCGCTGCGAACCCGCCTGAGTTGCGACGCGCGCTGGCGGCTGGGGATCGTTCGGGCGCGTTTGGCGCAGAACCGGGGTCAGACCCCGGTTGTCGATTGTCGCGCTTCGGCGGTTGGGACACGTCGCCCCGGCTAGAGCTCGACGCGGTCCGCGACGAGCTTGCGGAAGTGCTTTCCGCGCCGGCACTCGACGGCTTGGACGCGGACCTTGGCCCCGCGCTTCGCGTACGGCAGGCGGCCGGGGGCGTGCGGGATCTTCGTGCGCGCGTCGACGAAGACGTCTATCTGCCGACTCGCCGTGCGGACGACGAGGAAGCCGAAGATCGCCGAGTCGACGGCTCCGGTTAGGCGCACGCGCCTGCGCGTGTCGCAGCGCGCCGGCCGCTCGACCGGCGCGCTCGGCCGCGCGAAGAGCCACGCGTGGAGCGGAAAGTCGGGGAGCTGCGGGAAGTATCCGGGCGCGAGGTAGAGCGTCCGCCGGTCGCCCGCGACCGCGGTTCGCGACGGGACACGCTGGATCGAGCGGAGCGCGATCGGCATGTCCGGCTCGTTCGCCCCAGGCGTGTCGTTGCAGGCCGGGACGACGCCGCCGCGCAGCCCGACCCCGAGCGGCAGGTCGCGGAGCGTCCGGCCGCCGAAGTAGATCGTGCCGTGCCATCGCACCGTCGCAGCGCAGATCGTCGCGCGCTTCGACGAGCCCGCGGCGGCGCCTGCGAATGCCAGAGCGACCGCGAGGACGGCGGCCGCGCGGCGGGTCATCGCGCCAGCGAGGCCGAGTACGCAGCTTCCTGAAGGGCTCCGCCCCGTGGCCGGAGCGCGAGCACGAACACGGGCACGATCCGGCCGGACGCGTACGCGACCGACATGTAGTCACCGACCATCCGCCCGCCGGAGGTGCGCGCGATCCAGTCGAGCGGGAACGAGACCGTGTTCAGGCGGCGCGGGCGCGTCCAAGTCCCGCCGCCGTCGCTCGACGCGACCAGCCAGACGTCGAGCACCGCGCCGGAGCGGGAGTAGTAGACGAGCGCGAGCCGGCTCGCATTCGCCGGGTCGACGCCGAACCCCGGCAGCGCGTAATCGAGCGAACGCGATCCGGTCGGGATCACCGCGGGTGCGCTCCACGTCAGCCCGCCGTCGTGCGAGCTGGACACGACGACGTCGTTTCCGGCGCAGCCCGGACGTGCGGCGCAGTCGGTCCAGGCGAGATAGGCGGTGCCGTCCGGGCCCACGTCCGCGACCGGCAGGGGTCCGGCGCGCAGGCTGCCCGAGCCGGCCGGTCGCGCAGCCCCGATGCGGATCCCGCTCGACCACGAGACGCCACCGTCGGTCGATCGGATCAGCGCCATCTGGTCCTGGTCGAAGTACGCGTTGAGCACCGTCCCGTCGGGCTCGACCACCGGCTGCACCCCGGGCGCGAACGACCCCTCGATCGAACGGCGGCCCGCGGCGTCGGGAGCTCCGACGGGGCCGCCCCAGGTCGCGCCGCCGTCGACGGAGACCTGCGTCGAGATCGCGAGCGTCCGGAAGTCGCTGTAGCTCAGGTAGCAGTGCCCGCGGAACGGGCTCGACGCGCCGTTGTCGCAGACGACCCACTCCTTGTCGAGGAGCAGCGGGCCGAGCGTGGGGGCGAGGGTCGCGACCACCGGAGAGCTCCAGGTCAGCCCGTCGGGCGAGCGGCTGACCAGGATCGCGGAACGGTCGCCGGCGACGGCGAGCGACACGACGAGCCACGTCCGATGGAGCGCGTCGTAGGCCACGCTCGGGTCGCTGACGACCGGGAAGTCGCCGGCCGGCGTCGAGTTCACGGTCATGCCGGGCAGGAACCCGCGCCTCCACGTGCGGCCGGCGTCGGTCGACGTCGCGAAGCCGATGTTCGCGGCGGCGCCGCCGAAGATCCGGCCGACCTGGAAGACGTCGACGACGGTCGAGCCGTTGGCCGCGTTGTCGGGCTCGACCTCCGTCTGGTGCTGGCTCTCCGGGTTCCTGTACGGGTCGTTCGAGACCCGGCGCGAGACAACCTCGCAGTCCGAGGCGACGCGGTCGACCGGGTCGGCGGTGACGACGTCGCTCCCGCCGCCGCACGAGATGCGGTCGCGGACGCTGTTGACGGCCTGGATCCGATCGGCGCGCTTGGTGCCGCGGATCGTGGCGGCGGAGGCTCCTGAGGCCGCGATCAGCGCCGCGGCCGCGACGAGGACGAGCCGCTTCAGCGGGATCCGCCGGCGCCGCCTGGGCCGTCGTCGGAGTCCATGGAGGGATAGCGGTAGTCGGTGGGCGGGACGAAGGTTTCTTTGATCGTGCGCGCGCTGGCCCACCGGATCAGGTTCCACATCGAGCCCGCCTTGTCGTTCGTGCCCGAGGCGCGCGCGCCGCCGAACGGCTGCTGGCCGACGACCGCGCCCGTCGGCTTGTCGTTCACGTACAGGTTCCCGGCCGCGTAGCGGAGCTTCTCGCCGGCCTCCTCGATCGCGGAGCGCTCCTGCGCGAAGATCGCGCCCGTCAGCCCATACGGCGCGCCGTTGTCGACGAGGTCGAGCGTCTCCTCCCACTCCCGCTCGGGGTACACGTACGCGGTGACGATGGGTCCGAAGAGCTCGTCGCGGAGGAGGCGGAACCGCGGGTCGGACGTCTCGATCACGGTCGGCTCGACGAAGTAGCCCTCCGAGTCGTCGGTGCCGCCGCCGACCAGCACGTTCGCGCCGTTCCCCTGCGCCTCGGCGATCGCTTCCTTCTGCGTCCGGAACGAGCCCGCGTCGATCACGGCGCCCATGAAGTTCCCGAAGTCGGACGGGTCGCCCATCCTGATTGCGCCGACCTCCTCAACGAGCCGGTCGCGCAGCTCGGGCCAGAGGTTCGACGGCGCGAAGACCCTCGACGCGGCGGAGCACTTCTGCCCTTGGTACTCGAACGAGCCGCGCACGACGGCCGTCGCGACGGCCTCGACGTCCGCGGACGGGTGAGCGACGATGAAATCCTTGCCGCCGGTCTCGCCGACGATCCGTGGGTAGTTCCGGTAGCGGTCGATGTTCGCGCCGATCTCCTTCCACATCGAATGGAAGACGCCGGTCGAGCCCGTGAAGTGGACGCCCGCGAGGTCCGGGCTCGCGAGCGCGGCGTCGCCGATCGTGGCGCCCGCGCCGTAGACGAGGTTGATCACACCGGGCGGGAGCCCCGCCTCCTCGAGCACGCGCATGACGTAGTACGCGGAGAACGCAGCGGTCGAGGCCGGCTTCCAGACGACCGTATTGCCCATCAGCGCCGGCGAGGTCGACAGGTTGCCGCCGATCGCCGTGAAGTTGAACGGGCTGACCGCGAAGACGAAGCCCTCGAGCGGCCGGTACTCCAGCCGGTTCCAGACGCCCGGCGAGGAGATCGGCTGCTCCTCGTAGATGCGCGTCATGAACGTCGGGTTGAAGCGCCAGAAGTCGGTCAGCTCGCAGGCGGCGTCGATCTCGGCCTGGTGCACGGTCTTCGACTGGTTGAGCATCGTGGCGGCGTTGACGGTCGCCCGCCACGGCCCGGCGAGCAGCTCGGCGGCGCGGAGGAAGACGGCGGCGCGCTCCTCCCACGGCGTCCGGGACCAGTCGCGCCAGGCCGCTCCGGCCGCGTCGATCGCCTGCTGCACGTGCTCCGGCCCGCCCTTGTGGACGTCCGCGAGGACGTGGTCCTTGTCGTGCGGCATGACCGCCCCGAACGTGTCCCCGGTGCGGATCTCCTTGCCGCCGATCACCATCGGGATCTCGATCCGCTCGCCCTGCATCTGCGCGATCCGGACCCGAAGCTCCTCGCGCTCCGGCGTCCCAGGCGCGTAGCTTCGGACCGGCTCGTTCTGCGGCTCCGGGAGCCGGAAGATCCCGTGCTCGGACATTCGAAGCGATTCTAGTGGCGTCTGCTTGGATTGGGACGTGGCCACGAGCGTCAGGTATCCCGCGCCGGGCTGGGGCGTCGGCGAGCTCTGGCTCGAGGACGAGCGGCTCGTGCACCACGAGCTGCCGGTCGAGGGGCCGGAGCCGGGGCCTCCGCACCCGCTCGGCGCGCGCATGACCGCGTACTTCGCCGGCGAGGACGTGGCCTTCGACGACGTCGAGCTCGACCTGGACGGGTGGACGCCGTTCCAGCGGGCGGTCGCCGACACGTTGCGGGCGGTGCCGCGCGGCGAGGTCGTCACGTACGGCGAGCTCGCCGCGCTCGCGGGCCATCCGGGCGCGCAGCGGGCCGCCGGCAGCTTCTGCGCGCGGAACCGCTTCCCGATCCTCGTGCCGTGCCACCGCGTCGTCGCCGCCGAGGGGCTCGGGAGCTACGGCTCGCTCGGGATCGGGTACAAGCGCCGCCTGCTGGAGCTCGAGGGTGCCGTTCTCGGCTGACCTACGGAACGAGCTCGCGGCCGTCGCGCCGCGGAAGGAGTGCGACCGGCTGGCGGAGCTGTCCGGCCTCTTCCACACCGCCGGCAGCGTCCACCTGCGCGGGCGCGGAGAGGTGTCGGTCCACCTCGACGTCGGCAGCTCCGCGGTCGCGCGTCGCGCCTTCGCGCTGCTGCGCGCGTTCGGCGTCTGGTCGGAGATCCGGACCTACAGCCAGCGCGCCTTCGACCGGCAGACGCGCTACCAGCTCCACGTTCCGGGCGACGGACGAGCCCTCCAGGTGCTGCACGAGGCGGGCGTCCTGACCGCTCGGCTGGCGCCCCTGGAGGTTCCGCCGAAGCGGGTCGTCACCCGCTCCTGCTGCCGGGGCGCCTATCTCCGCGGCGCGATCCTCGGCGGCGGCTCGCTCAGCGGCCCGCGCGCGCCACACCTGGAGATTCGTGCGGCCTCTCTGGAGGGCGCCGGGTTCCTCGCGGCGGTCGCGGCTGCCGAGGGGCTGACGCTCTCGGTCGCGGACCGGCGGCGCCACGCGGTCGCGTACGCGAAGGGCGCCGAGACGATCGCGGGCGTGCTCGCCGCTGCGGGCGCGAGCGATGCGGTGCTCGCGTTCGAGGAACGGGCCGTGCTCGGCGCCACGCGGGCGTCGGCAAACCGGCTCGCGAACGCGGACCACGCGAACCTCGTCCGTACGAGCCGTGCCGCGCACGCGCAGGTGCAGGCGCTACGCCGCCTCGACCTGGATCGGCTGCCGCCCCAGCTGCGCGAGATCGCCGAGCTGCGGTTGCGGCACCCGACCTTGTCGCTCCGCGAGCTCGCCGGCAGATGCCGCCCGCCGGCCTCGAAGGCGGCCGCCCATCGGCGGCTTCGGAAGCTCGTCCGCCTGGCTGATGGATAGCGGGTTGCCCTTAAAGGCAACCGGAAAGAACTCCCGAAAACTACCGAATCGTGCATACTCAGTTCCGAGGCGGGTCCGTGCTCGTCCGGCGCCGGATTCAGACCCCGTCCGACGCCAAGGTCCTGAGCGTGGTTCAACCGGAGGGGGAGGTCGTCCTCGGAGCTTCCCCTCCGGCCCGCCTCACCGCCGCCGAAGATCCGCTGCGGCCTTCGGCCGCACCATGACGATCTTCGGCGGAGCCGGGCCGCTGTGGGCGGCATCGGGCGGAGCCCGACGCCGCGGCGCAGCCGCCGGAAGTCCGACCCGGCTGCGCCGGGCCATGACGACTTCCGGCGGAGCCGGGCCGCTCTGGGCGGCATCGGGCGAAGCCCGACGCCGCGGCGGCCTAGACTCGAGGTCTTGCTCATCGTCCTCGTTGCCGCTTTTCTCTTCGGATCTCCAGCTTCTTCTTCGGCTTCGTCGCCGCTCCTGGTTCGGTACACGGAGAGCGGAACGATCCTCGTCGTTGAGAATGACCTCGTCGTTCGTCAGGACGGGAGCTGTCGGCTCGATTGGAGTCATTCCGGCCCCGGAGGGCGGCGGTCGGGGCGCGTCTCCTTCCGGTTGCGCACGGACGCGCTTCGCACGCTTCGCACGGCGCTGGTCGCGGCTCGCTTTGCGACGCTGAAGCGGTCGTATACGCGGACGCCGCCGTTTGCCGACGCGCCGGCGTTTTCCGTCACGTATCGCGGCAGGCGCGTGAGCGTGAGCGACGGTGCGACCGGGCCGGCGCGGCTCGCTCGGTTGATCTCTCGGCTTGGGCGGATCGTCCAGGCGCACAGCCGCTGAAGGCGCCCGAGTAGACTCGGTCGCCGGGCGAGCGAAAGGGGACGGATGGCGGCGACGCGCGTTGGCATCAACGGGTTCGGGCGGATCGGCAGGAACTTCTTTCGGGCGTCCCTCGAACGCGACACCGACTTCGAGATCGTCGCGATCAACGACCTCGGGGACGCGAAGACGATGGGGCACCTGCTCAAGTACGACTCGAACCTCGGGCCGCTCCAGGGCGACGTCGAGATCGGCGACGGCACGATCACCGCGGCGGGCCTCGAGCTGAAGGTCCTCTCCGAGCGCGATCCGGCCAACCTCCCGTGGCGCGACCTCGGCGTCGACGTCGTTCTCGAGTCGACGGGCTTCTTCACGAAGCGCGACGGCGCGCAGAAGCACCTCGACGCCGGCGCGCAGAAGGTCGTGATCTCGGCGCCCGCGACCGAGCCGGACGTGACGATCGTGCTCGGCGTGAACGACGACGCTTACGACCCGGAGCGGCACACGATCGTCTCGAACGCGTCGTGCACGACGAACTGCGTCGCGCCGCTCGCGAAGGTGCTGCACGACCGGTTCGTGATCGAGCAGGGCTTCATGACGACGATCCACGCGTACACGAACGACCAGCAGATCCTCGACCTCCCGCACTCGGACCTGCGGCGCGCGCGGGCGGCCGCGATCAACCTGATCCCGACCTCGACGGGAGCCGCGCGCGCGATCGGGCTCGTGCTGCCGGATCTCCAGGGGAAGGTCGACGGGATCTCGGTGCGCGCGCCGGTGTCGACGGGATCGATCACGGACCTAGTCGTCCGCCTCGGCCGCGAGGCGACCGTCGACGACGTGAACGCCGCGTTTCACGACGCCGCGGCTTCAGGCCCGCTCGCGCCGTACCTCGAGTACACGGCCGATCCGATCGTGTCGTCGGACATCGAGAAGAACCCGCACTCGTGCATCTTCGACAGCCAGCTCACGATGGCGAACGGCAGCCTCGTGAAGGTCTTCGGCTGGTACGACAACGAGTGGGGCTACTCGTGCAGGCTCGTCGACCTCGTCGACAAGCTCCTCTAGATGCGCCTGCCGCGGTCGGTCGAGACGGCTGACGTCGGCCGTAAGCGCGTCCTCGTCCGCGCCGACCTGAACGTGCCGCTCGACGACGGGCGCGTCGCCGACGACACGCGGATCCGGGCCTCGCTGCCGACGCTCCGGCTCCTGCTGGAGCGCGGCGCCGCGGAGGTTGCCGTCTGCTCGCACCTCGGGCGGCCGAAGGGGCCCGATCCTGCGTTCGCGATCGCGCCCGTCGCGGCTCGTCTGCGCGAGCTCCTGCCCGACGAGCGGATCGTCGTGCTGGAGAACACCCGCTTCGACCCGCGCGAGACGAAGAACGACCCGTCGTTCGCGCGCGAGCTCGCGGACGGCCGCGATCTTTACGTCAACGACGCCTTTGGCTCGGCGCACCGCGCGCACGCGTCGACAGAGGCGGTCGCTTATGTCCTTCCGGCCTACGCGGGCCTGCTGCTACTCCGCGAGCTGGCCGAGCTCGGGAAGCTCCTCGGCGACGTCGAGCGTCCGTTCGTGCTCGTGTCGGGCGGCCTGAAGGTCGAGGACAAGCTCCCGGTGCTCCAGCACCTCGGCGGCCGCGCGGACAGCGTTCTCGTCGGCGGGAAGATGGCGGAGGAGCTGCGCGAAGAGAACCCGCTCGGCTTTCCGGTCGAGCTGCCGGCGGACGTGGTCGCTGCGGCCTCGTTCGACGCCGACGCGGAGGCCCGCGTGTCGCCATACGACGCGCTCCCGGACGGTTGGCTCGGCCTCGACATCGGCCCCGAGACGCGCCGCGCGTTCGGCGAACGGATCGCAGCGGCGCGGACGATCTTCTGGAACGGGCCGATGGGCGTCTTCGAATGGCCGCGCTTCGCCGAAGGCACGAAGGCGGTCGCCGAAGCGGTCGCGTCCGCGGACGCCTACTCGGTGGTCGGCGGCGCCGACTCGGTGCGCGCGGTGACCGAGCTCGGGCTCGAGGAGCGGGTCTCGTGGGTCTCGACCGGTGGGGGCGCCTCGCTCGAGCTGCTGGAAGGCAAGGAGCTGCCGGGGGTGGCCGCGATCCCGGCCGAGTAGCCGTCGTGCGATCCCGTCGGGTCGAGGAAGACGTGGCGAACCGTCGGCACGGCTTCGCGGAGCTCGCGCTCGATCTCGTCCGCCAGCCGCTCGACCTCGGCCGCGCGTAGGTCGTCCTCGAGATCGACTCGTGCGGCGACGAGGAGCGACGCCGGTCCGACGTACATCGTCAGGAGCTCCGGGACGCCGGAGACCTCGCGGTGCCTTTCGATCGTGCGGCGCAGGCGCTCGCGCTCCGCCGCAGGCGCCGCCTCGCCGAGCAGGAGCCCCTTCGTGTCGCGGCCGAGCTGGTACGCGACGAAGACGAGCAGGCAGCCGACGAGGATCGCCGCGCCGGAGTCCCACGCCTGCCGGCCCGTCAGCTCCTGGAGGCCGATCCCGCCGGCCGCGAAGAGGAGCCCGACGAGGTCGGTCGCGTCCTCCGAGAGCACGGCCTTCACGGTCGGGTCCTTGCTCTGACGGACGAACTTCAGGAGCGGTACGCCCGCCTCGCCCGCCTCGCGCCGAACCTGCCGGATCGCGCGCACGAACGAGACGCCCTCGGCCACGAACGCGAAGACGATCGTCCCCATCGCGAGCGCGAACGTCCCCTCCTTCGACGGGTGGAGGAGGCGGAGGACTCCCTCGCCGATCGAGAAGACCGCGCCCGCGAGGAAGATCAGCACGGCGGCGAGCAGCGTCCAGAAGAAGCGCTCCTTGCCGTAGCCGAACGGGTGCTCCTCGTCCGGCTCGCGCTCGCCGCGCCCGATCGAGACGAGGAGGAGCAGCTGGTTCGTCGTGTCCGCGACCGAATGCGCAGCCTCCGCGAGCAGCGCCGAAGAGCCGCTGATCGTGCCCGCGACGGCCTTGACCGTCGCGATCGTCGCGTTCGCGCAGACCGCGACGAGGACCGTCTTCTTGCTCTCGCCCGCCACGGCCGCTCCATTCCCCCAAGCGGCCATAAGATGCGCGCTCATGCTCGTCGCCGGGAACTGGAAGCTGTTCAAGGGCCCGGCCGAGGCGGCGCAATTCTGCGCGGCGTTCGAGCCGCCGACGGGCACCGACGTGATCCTCTGCCCGCCCTACGTGTCGCTCGCGACCGTGGTCGAGAGCGGGGTGACCACGTACGCGCAGAACGTCCACTGGGCCCGGGAGGGCGCGTTCACCGGCGAGATCTCGGCGCCGATGCTCGCCGAGCTCGGCGTGGAGGGCTCGATCGTCGGGCACTCCGAGCGGCGCCAGTACTTCGGCGAGACCGACGAGACCGTGGCGCGAAAGGCGTACGCGCTCCAGGAGGCGCGGCTCGGGATCGTCGCGTGCGTGGGCGAGTCGGCCGAGGAGCGCGAGGCCGGCCAGACCGAGTTCGTGCTCCGGATCCAGGTCGAGGCGATCGCCGACGCGGTCCGCGGCTGGGAGCGCCTCGTGATCGCCTACGAGCCGGTGTGGGCGATCGGCACCGGTCGGACCGCGACCCCGGACCTCGCGCAGGAGGCGCACGCGTTCGTCAAGTCGATCCTCGACGTGCCCGTGCTCTACGGCGGCTCGGTCAAGCCGGACAACGCGGCCGAGCTCAGCGCGCAGGCCGACGTCGACGGCTTCCTCGTCGGCGGCGCCTCTCTCGAAGTCGACCCCTTCACCGCGATTTGCCAGGCCGCAGCCGCTTCCCGCTCGTAGCGCTCGTCATCCTCGACGGCTGGGGTTGCGCGCCGCCGGGACCGGGCAATGCCGTCGACCTCGCCGACACGCCGGTCTTCGACCGCCTCTGGACGACGTATCCGCACACGACGCTCGACGCATCGGGCGAGGCGGTCGGGCTCCCGCCCGGACAGATGGGCAACTCCGAGGTCGGGCACCTGACGATCGGATCGGGGCGGATCCTCGACCAGGACCTCCAGCGCGTGAACCGCGCGATCGCGAGCGGGGCGATCTTCGAGAACGAAGCGCTCGTCGGCGCCTTCGAGCGCGCGAAGGAGCGCGGGGGCAAGGTCCATCTCCTTGGCCTCGTCTCGCACGGCGGCGTGCACTCGCACATCGACCACCTGAAGGCGCTCCTCGAGCTCGCCCGGCGGCAGGTGATGTATGTGTACACCTACATCACCGCCTTCACGGACGGTCGCGACGTCTCGCCGCACGCGGCCGTCCAGGACCTCGCCGAGCTTCCCGCGGACCGCATCGCCACCATCTCCGGCCGCTACTACGCGATGGATCGCGACCAGCGCTGGGAGCGCACCGACCGCGCGCTCGACGCGATGCTGAACGGGACGACCGAGACCGCCGACGATCCCGTCGAGGCGATCCGAAGGAGCTACGACGCGGGCGTCACGGACGAGTTCGTCGTCCCGATCGCGCTGGCGGGCCGGCCGCGGGTCGATCTCGAACGCGACGCGCTCGTCTTCTTCAACTTCCGGCCCGATCGCGCCCGGCAGCTGAGCCAGCGCCTGCTGGAACGCGACGCCGACCTGACCACGATGACGCGCTACCGCGACGACTTCGACTGTCCCGTCGCGTTCGGCGAGCAGAAGGTCGCGCGGACTGCCGCGGAGGTCCTGTCCGAGAACGGCGTCCGCCAGCTCCACATCGCGGAGACCGAGAAGTACGCGCACGTCACGTACTTCTTCAACGGCGGCCGCGAGGAGCCGTGGCCGGGCGAGGAGCGGATCCTCGTCCCGTCGCCGCGCGACGTCCCGAGCTACGACCACAAGCCGGAGATGTCAGCCGACGAGGTCGCGAAGCGCTTCGCCGACGAGATCGGGAACGGCTACGGCTTCGGCGTCGTCAACTTCGCCAATCCGGACATGGTCGGGCACACGGGCTCAATCCCCGCCGTCGTCCGCGCGGTGGAGACGACCGACCGCTGCCTGGGCCGCGTCGTGGACGCGGTCGAGCGCGCCGGCGGCGTCAGTCTCGTGACCGCCGACCACGGCAACGCGGAGCAGATGCTCGAGGAGGACGGCGTCAGCCCGCACACCGCGCACACGACGAACCCGGTCCCGCTGATCGTCACGAACCCTGAATCGAGGCTCGAGGACGGGGGCGAGCTGGCCGATCTGATGCCCACTGCGCTCGATCTTTTTGGGCTTGTAAAACCGGCCGAGATGACCGGGCGTAGTCTTAGAGCAAATTCGACCTAGCGCTATACTCCGCCGGCTTTGCCCCTAGTACAGCCAGATCCCGGGGTTTTGCGGAAGGCTCAGAAGGGTGATGAGCGAGCCTTCTCGCTGATCGTGCGGGCGTACGAGGTCCCGGTCTTCAACTACATCCTGCGCCTCGTCGGCGACCGCTCGCTCGCCGAGGATCTGACCCAGGAGGTCTTCCTCCGCGTCTACCAAGGGCTCGCCGGCTTCTCGCTCCGCTCTCGCTTCACGACGTGGCTCTTCCAAGTGACGAAGAACCGCGTCCTCGACGAGCTGCGCGCGGTCGAGCGCCGTCCGCGCGCGGTCGTGGCGATCGACGACGTGCCGCCGCTCGAGGTGCTCGACCAGCCGTTCGAGCGGCTCGAGGCGATCGACGCCGTCTGGCGCGCGGTCGAGGCCTTGAACGTCGACCTGAAGATGGCGCTGATGCTCCGCGACGTGGTCGGGCTCTCGTACACGGAGATCGCCGACGCGCTCGAGATCACGCTCGCGACCGTGAAGTGGCGGATCTACAAGGCGCGTGAAGAGGTGCAGCTCTCGCTGGCCCGCGAGGGCATCACGATCGGGACGCAGAAGAGCGAGCCGGCTTCGGTCCCGGCACCCGTCTAGGAGCGCTTGGCGGAACATCCGTTGTGCCGCCCGCGGCACGCTGCTCGCCCCGAGGCCGTGTCCTCAGTCGCGCCCGTATCGGATTGATACGGGCACTCCCTGCGTCCTTGCCTCGGAACGAGCATCGCACCGCGTGCGACGAAGGACGTTCCGCCAAGCGCTCCTAGCGCGAATAGCGACGTAGCCACTCGGCGAGGTTCCGCGCCTGCTGCGCGGTGTCCCTCGAGTGCGGAACCGGCTGGACCGGCGGCGGACCCGGCGGGGAGGATGCGGTGCCTCCGCTGCGCGTCGCGAGGACGACGCCGAGCGCGATCGCGAGCGCCGCGAGGAGCACGGCCACGACGAGGAGCGGGCGGCGGCTCCGCGGCCGACGCGCGATCGCGACCGTCGGCGCCTCGCTGGCCCGCCCGATCGTCTGGCGGAGGTCGCGCTCGAGCTCCCCCGCCGAGGCCGGCCGGTCGACCGGATCGGGCGCGAGGCAGCGCATGACGACCGCGGCGAGCGCGGCCGGGACGCGCTGCGGGAGCGGAGGCGGCGGCTTCCGTCGCGCGCCGAGCTCCGCGAGCGACTCGAAGCGGTATGGCGTGCGGCCCGAGAGGAGCTCGTAGAGGACGGCGCCCAGCGAGTAGAGGTCGGAGCGCGGCCCGATCTCGGCGCCTGCGGCCTGCTCCGGCGAGAGGTAGGCGGCGGTGCCGAGCAGCGTCCCGGCCTGCGTGAGCCGCGACGTGTCTTCGCCCCGAGCGACGCCGAAGTCGGCGACCTTGACGCGGCCGTCGCGCGCGACGAGGAGGTTCTGCGGCTTCACGTCGCGGTGCACGAGGCCGTGCGCGTGTGCGTGCGTCAGACCGGCGGAGGTCTGCGCGGCGATCTCGGCGGCCTCCTCGGGCGGAAGGGGACCGCGGCGTCGCAGCATGTCCGCGACCGTCTCGCCCTCGACGTACTCCATCACGATGAAGGGCCGGCCTGCGTCCTCGCCCGCGTCGAAGACGGCGACGACGTTCGGGTGCGAGAGGCGCGCCGCGAGGCGGGACTCGCGCGCGAACCGACGGCGCAGCTCGTCGTCTCGTGCCACGCTCGGGTCGAGGAGCTTGACCGCGACGCGCCGCTCGAGCTGCGCGTCCCGGCCCAGGTAGACGGAGGCCATCCCGCCGCGGCCCAGCGTCCGGTCGAGCGTGTACCGCCCGGCGATCGGCGTCGTGCTCAGTCGCCGCCTCCGTGCTTCTTCTTGTGGCCCTTGCCGTGCCCGTGGTCCTTGCCCTTGTCCTCGGCCGGAGGCGGAGGCGGAGGCGGCGGAGGCGGAGGCGGAGGCTGCTTCGGCTGGGCCGCCATGCACGCAGCGCTCGTGCGATCCGCGAGGTCGTTCACCGCCGACTGCAGCGACTCCTGAAAGGCCGACGGTACGGTCCCGATGCTCTGGATCGTCCGCTGCTGGAGCGCGGTCGCGCTCGCGGCCGCGCCGCACGCGTCGCCCGCCCCGAGCTGCGCGGCGACCTGGTCGCTCGCAGCCGCGAGGCTCCGTGCGAGGGGGCCTGGGAGCTTCGGGGCGGGCACCGCCTTCGGGCCGCCCGATCCGCACGCGGCGAGGACGATGCAGGCGCTACATGCCGAGAGCAAGACGGCCGGCCAGCGTCTCCGGCAGACCTGCGTCAAGGATCTCCTCCTGCGTTCGCTCCACCGCGTACGGAACACGATGGAAGAGGGCGCGCTTCCTGTCGAGGTCGAGGATGACGTACGCGGCCCGCGGGTCGCCGTCGCGCGGCTGGCCGACCGAGCCCGGGTTGAGGAGCCACCGGCTCGCGGCGAGGTCGACCTCGGTGTCGGCCGGCGCCAGCGAGTCTCCGAGCGACCGTCCCTCCTGCGGGTAGGCGAACGCGACGTGGCTGTGGCCGACCAGGACGACCGGGGCGGAGGTGAGGCGGATCGCGGCGCGCGCGGCCTCGTCGGTGAGGACGTACTCCCAGACGGGGTCGCGCGGGCTCGCGTGGAAGAGCTCGGCTCCGTTCGCCTTCGCCGTTGTCTGCCGCCCCTTGAGGTAAACGCGCGCCTCGGCCGTCAGCACTGCCCGCGACCACTGCGCCGCCGCGGCCGCGTCCGGGCTGAAGTCGGCGAGGTCGATGCTCCCTGTCACGCCGAGATCGTGGTTGCCGACGAGGCAGATCGCCGCGGCGTCGGAGACGGTCGCGCAGCACTCGTTCGGACGTGCTCCGTAACCGACGAGGTCGCCGAGGCACCAGATCGCGTCGACCTCGTCGCCGATCGCGTCCAGCACTGCCGTCAGGGCGTGGTGGTTACCGTGAATGTCGGAGATGACGGCTACACGCATGGTCCGCGCGGCAGGGACCTTACTCGCCGTTGGTGCATGGCTCGGTGCCGCCGCGCTCCTCTGGCGGACGCACGTGCCGGCGAACCTCCGACTCCCGGCGCTCGATCCGCGCGACGTCTTCGGGGCCGGGACCGTTCACTCCGCCCACGTTCACGACCGGTTCCTACGCCTCGACTGGCTCGCCGAGGTCGCGTTCGTGCTCGCGGCGCTCTGGCGCCTCGCCGTCCGCGGGCCGCAGATCGCGGCCCGGCTCCGCGGCGGCCCGATCGTTCGGGGCCTCCTGCTCGCCCTGATCGCGTGGATCCTGGTCTGGCTCGTGCGCTTCCCGTTCGGCCTCCTCGCGTACTGGTGGGAGTGGCACTACGGGATCTCGCGGCAGGGCGTCGGCGCGTGGCTGGTCGACCGGCTCCCGTCTCCAGTCGAGGTCGCCGTCCTCCTCGCGGCGGTCGCGGGCGCGATGCTGCTCGCGCGCGCGCTCGGCCGGCGCTGGTGGGTCGCGGCGGCGCCGGTCCTCGCGCTCCTCGGTCTCGTGTTCGCGTTCGTGCAGCCGCTGCTCGGACCGACGCTGCACCCTTTGCGAAACGGCGCACTGCTGGCGGAGACGCGGAGCGCCGGAGTGAAGGCGGGCGTCGACCGCGTCGCGAAGAAGACGCGAGCTGCGAACGCCGAGGCGGTCGGAATCGGGCCGACGCGGCGCGTGATCTTCGACGACACGCTCGTCGGCGGGTTCGACACGTCGGCGCTTCGCTTTGCCGGCGCCCATGAGCTGGCCCACCTCTCGCGGCACCACATCTGGAAGGGCGTCGGCTGGTTCGCGCTCTTCTCGCTGCCGTGCGCCTTCGTCCTCGCCTGGACGACCGAGCGGCGGGGCGGCCTCGCGCGCCCAGGCACGGTGCCGCTCGCGCTCCTCGTCGCCTTCGGCCTCCAGCTCCTCTCGGTCCCGATCGGCGGGACGATCGCCCGCCGTTACGAGGCCGAGGCGGACTGGACCGCGCTCGAACGCACAGACGATCCGGCAGCCGCCGGCACACTCTTCAGGGGCTTCGCGAGCGCGAACCTCGAAGATCCCGAACCCCCGGCGTGGGCACGCATCCTGCTCGACGACCACCCGTCGCTGCTCCAGCGGGTCGAGCTGGCGCAGGCGTGGTCGGAGCGCGCTACTGCATCGGCGGGTTCTCGGGGAGGTTCCGAATTCCCTCGCGGGTCGACCACTTCGACCACGCGTCCTGCATCGCGTCGACGAGCTCCTTCATGAACCGCGTGGACATGTTCACGCGCGACACGACCACTCCCGGGACGTCGCCTTCCTCGATCTCGTGGTCGACGCGCGCGAACGTGACCGTGAACTCGTAGTCCGAGAACGTGACGTTCGCGAAGTTCGCGTAGACGCCCGCCATCTGCTCGGGGTCGAGGTGGATGTTGAGCTGGCGCTCCGGGACGTCGTGATCGTCCACGAGCCCACGATACTACGCCCGTGGAGGACGGCATCACCGTGCGCCGCGCAGCGGCTGCGCTGGTCGCGCTCGCGGCGCTGCTCGTCGGGGGAACCGTCGGCTTCCACCTGATCGCGCACGAGAGCTGGATCGCGGCGTTCTATCGCACCGTCGTCACCGCCTCGCTCACCGGGCTCGACAGCGTTCCCGGCGGCGTCGGCGCGAAGCTGCTCACGATCGCGCTCGTGCTCACGGGCGTGGCACTCTTGGCCTACGTCGGCTCGGTCGTCGTCGAGGCGATCGCGCGCGGCGTGCTCGGGGGTGCTTGGGCGGAGAAGAAGAGGAGGCGGGCGATCGAGTCCCTGCACGACCACTACATCATCTGCGGCTACGGCCGGGTCGGCCGGCGGGTGGCCGAGGAGTTCGCGGCCGCGGACGCGCCGTTCGTCGTCCTCGACTTCAGCGCGGAGGCGATCGCGGCCGCGCGAGAGGAGCAGGTGCTCCTCGTCGAGGGGAGCGGGGAGGAGGACGCGGACCTCACGCGGGCCGGCATCGCACGCGCGCGCGGCCTCGTGGCCGCCTCCGACGACGACGCGGCGAACCTCTACATCACGCTCTCGGCCAAGTCGCAGCGGCCGGACCTCGTGGTCGTCGCGCGGGCGTCGGACGAGGAGGCAGAGAAGAAGATCCGGCTCGCCGGCGCCGACCGCGTCGTGACGCCGTACACGATCGCCGGCCGCGTGATGGCGAACCTGATGATCAAGCCCCAGGTGGCGGCGTTCCTCAACGTCGTGTCGCGTCCGGGCGGTCCGGATCTGAGCATCGAGCAGATCGAGGTGCGGCCCGGTTGCGGGCAGGAGGGGAAGTCGATCGGCGAGCTGCGCGTGCAGGAGCGGACGGGCGCGTACATCGCGGCCGTGCGACGGCAGGACGGCTCGTTCGACACCCGGCCGTCCGCCGACAGCGTGCTCTCCGGCGGCGACGTGCTCGTGGGCGTCGGCCGCGCGGACGAGATCCGCGCGCTCGAGGAGCTCTTCGCGCCGCGCGAGGCCGTTGCCGGCTAACTCCGTCGACCGGCTTGCGGCGAGGGTCGCCGAGGTCTCGGGCATTCCCGTCGAGCTCGAGCGGCCGACCGATCCGGCGCACGGCGACTACGCGACGAACGCAGCGTTGCGGGCCGCGCCCACGCAGCGGCGCCCGCCGCGGGAGGTTGCGGCCGACATCGCGCGCGCGGCCGAGACCCTGCCCGACGTGGAGCGGGCGGAGGTCGCGGGCCCGGGCTTCGTCAACCTCTTCCTCGGCCCCGCGTGGTTCGGGGCCGCCCTCGCCGAGCTGCTCGCGGCGGGGAGGAGCTACGGCGGCGGCTCGGCGGCGACCCCCGAGCGCGTCCAGGTCGAGCTCGTCTCCGCGAATCCCACCGGGCCGGTGACGGTCGCCTCGGCGCGGAACGGCGCCTACGGCGACTCGGTCGCGCGCCTGCTCGAGTTCGCCGGCCACACGGTCGAGCGCGAGTATTACTACAACGACGCGGGCGCGCAGATGGACCGGTTTCGGGAGTCGGTCGAGGCCTTCCGCCGCGGGGAGGAGCCGCCGGAGGAGGGCTACCACGGCGGGTACGTCCGCGAGCTCGCGCGGCTCGAGGGCGATCCCGTTCCCGAGATGCTGCACCGGATCGAGGCGACGCTCGAGCGCTTCCGCGTCCACTTCGACTCCTGGGCGCGGCAGAGCGAGCTGGAGAAGCGGCTGCCCGAGCTCCTGCCGCGGATCGACACGTACGAGCGGGACGGCGCGCTCTGGGGTCGCTCGTCGGCGTACGGGGACGACGACGACCACGTGCTCGTGCGCTCGCCCGAGCGCGGCGGCATGCCGACCTACCGCGCCGCCGACATCGTCTACCTCGAGGACAAGCTCTCCCGCGGCTTCGACCGCGCGATCTACGTCCTCGGCGCCGACCACCACGGCGCCGCGAAGTGGTACCCGGCCGTCGCGCGGATGCTCGGCCACGACCCGGACCGCGTCGAGGTGCTCCTCTACCAGCTCGTCCACCTGATCCGCGGCGGCGAGCAGAAGAAGATCTCGAAGCGGCGCGGGGACGTCGTCTTCCTCGACGAGTTCATGGACGAGATCGGCGTCGACGCTGCCCGCTGGTACCTCGTCTCGCGCGGACCCGACCAGACGATCGACATCGACGTCGACCTCGCCGCCGAGCGCTCGCAGAAGAACCCCGTCTACTACGTGCAGTACGCGCACGCGCGGATCGCGGGGATTCTGCGGAACGCCGGCGACGCCGAGGTTGGCGCGGAGCCGCCGCCGGAGCTCGCGGAGGAGGAGCGCGCGCTCGTCAAGCGGCTCGCCGAGTTCCCCGGCGTCGTCGCCGAGGCGACCGAGCGCCGCGGCCCGCACGCCATCCCGACGTACGCGATCCGCGTCGCCGACGACTTCCACCGCTTCTACCACGAGCACCGTGTGCTCGAGAGCGAAGCGCAGGCCTTCCGGCTCGGCCTCGTGAGCGCGACGCAGAGCCTGATCGCCCGCTCGCTCGACCTAATCGGGGTCGAAGCGCCGGAGCGGATGTAGCATCCCCGCCGTGACGCGGACGGCCCCCGCGGATTCGTCAGCCGGCACGCGAGCGCCCGACCGCAACCTCGCGCTCGAGCTTGTGCGCGTGACGGAGGCGGCCGCGATGGCGGCCGGACGCTGGGTGGGCCGGGGAGACAAGACCGCCGCCGACCAGGCCGCTGTGGACGCGATGCGGCTGATGCTCGACACGGTCGCGATGAACGGCGTCGTCGTCATCGGCGAGGGGGAGAAGGACGAGGCGCCGATGCTCTTCAACGGCGAGGAGGTCGGGAACGGCACCGGTCCGGAGGTCGACGTCGCGGT
>DASUZD010000122.1:0-3142 GCA_036377055.1 Gaiellaceae bacterium
CGGGCACGTAGCCGCACTGGACGCGCCGGTCGGCGTCCCAGACCGCGACCGCGTTCGGGTCGTGCTCGTTGTCCGGCTCGGCAACAAGAGCGAGCCGGCGGCCCGGATCGAACGACGCATCCTCGAGCGACTCGGGCCGGAAGGACACGCCCGCGGCCGCCACGACGCGAATCCGCGGGTCCGCCCACTGCACCGGTTCCTCGGTCGCGGCGTCGCGCAGGTGGTAGCCGCGCCCGTCCCGCGACCGCTCGAGCCACAGGCGGAGGCGGTCAGGCGACGAGTCGCCTGACCGCATCGGCGACGCGCTCGGCCGACGGCACGTACGAGTCCTCGATCGTCCAGTACGGGTACGGGACGTCGTATCCGGTCACGCGCAACACGGGGCCCTGCAGGTCGTAGATCGCCTTCTCGGCGATCAGCGCAGCGAGCTCCGCGCCGAAGCCGACCGTGCGCGGCGCCTCGTGGACGATCACGACGCGGCCGGTCTTCGCGACCGACGCGAGAATCATCTCCTCGTCCAGCGGGCGCAACGAACGGATGTCGACGACCTCGCACGAAGCGGCGCCGTCGAGCTCGTCTGCGGCGCGCAGACACACGGGCACCATCGCGCCGTACGCGATCACCGTCACGTCGCTGCCTTCGCGCGCAACGCGCGCGCGACCGAGCGGCACGACGTGCTCGCCTTCGGGAACCTCGCCGCGCGCGGTCCGGTAGACGAGCTTCGGCTCGAAGATCACGACGGGATCGGGATCGCGGATCGCGGCAGCGAGGAGGCCCTTCGCGTCGGCGGGCGTCGCGGGGATCGCGACCTTGATCCCGGGTGTGTGCACGTAGTACGTCTCCGGCGAGTCGTCGTGCAGCTCCGGGGCGCGCACGCCGCCGCCGTACGGCATCCGGATGGTGATCGGGAACTCCATCTTCCCGCCGGTGCGCCAGCGGTAGCGGCCCACGTGGGTGATGAGCTGGTCGAGGCACGGATAGGAGAAAGCGTCGTACTGCATCTCGCACACCGGCCGCCAGCCGGCCATGCAGAGCCCGACGGCAGCGCCGAGGAGGCCGGCTTCGGCGAGCGGCGAGTCGAAGCAGCGGTCGGGGCCGAAGCGGTCGCGCAAGCCTGCCGTCGCGCGGAAGACGCCGCCCGCGCGGCCGACGTCCTCGCCCATCACGAGCACGTTCGGATCGCGCTCGAGCTCCGTGTGGAGCGCGTCGTTCACGGCCTCGACGAGCGTCAGCTCAGCCATCGAGGATCTTCCGGAGCTCTGCCAGGTCGGTCTCGAACGAAGCGGGGGGATCAGCCAGCGCGTGCTCGAAGAGCAGAGCCGGGTCCGGAGCGGGCTCGGCCTCGGCGGCGGCGATCGCGGCGCGCATCGTCTCGGCGGCTTCAGCGCGGATCTCCTGCGCGGTCGAGTCGTCGAGCACGCCGAGCCGCCTCAGGTACGCCTCGTAGCGGCCGACACACTCGCGGGCGCGCTCCTCCTCGACCCGCTCGAGGTCGACGTACGCGCTCGGGTCGTCGGCGGTCGCGTGCGGCGCCGCGCGGTAGTGGACGGCCTCGACGAAGCTCGGCCCCTCGCCGGCTCGTGCCCGCGTCACGGCCTCGCGCGTCGCCTCGTAGACGGCGAGTACGTCGAGCCCGTCGACCCGCGCGCCCGGCATCCCGTACCCGACGGCCTTGTCTGCGAGCGTCTCGGCCCGCGTCTGTGCCTCGAGCGGCGTCGAGATCGCCCAGTGGTTGTTGTTGCAGAGCAGGATCAGAGGCGCTCCGGTGACGGCGGCGAAGTTGGCGCCCTCGTGGAAGGCGCCCTCGGACGTGGCGCCGTCGCCGAAGTACACGATCGCGCATGCGGTCTCGCCGCGGAGCTTCTTTCCCCAGGCGAGCCCGGCCGCGTGCGGGACGTGCGTGCCGATCGGGACGCAGATCGAGGCGAGGTTGTAGTCGGCCGGGTTCCACCAGCCGGAGGGGTGGCCGCGCCACCACTGGAGCACGGTCGCCGCCGGCATCCCGCGCAGGAGGCCGATCGCCGACTCCCGGTAGCTCGGGAAGATCCAGTCCTCGTCGGCCAGGGCGTGCACGGACCCGGCTTGAATCGCCTCGTGGTTCCAGAACATGGCGTAGGTGCCGATCCGGCCCTGCCGGTGGTAGACGACAGAGCGCTCGTCGTACGTCCGCAGCAAGACGAGCGAACGGAAGAGGTCGAGGAGGTCGCCTTCGTCGAGCCCTTCGACCTCGCCGTCGGGCACCGACTCGCCGTCACCGATCACGCGCCGCAGGTCGCGCTCGGCCGGAAGAACCTGGGCCATTGCAGCGGCGAGCGTACCTGAGAAGTAGCCTCGCGCCGATGCGGTTCCTCCCGAGACCTTGGCCGTTGGTGGTCGCCGTCTGGGCCGGGTCGCGTGCCTTCTTCTTCGTCGTGGGCGCGATCGGCCACGCCTACCTCAGCCACGCGGACCCTGGAGGCTCCCCGCGCGAGCCGCATGGGATCCTCAACTACTGGGCGCACTGGGACGGCGGCTGGTACGCGGCGATCGCGCTGCACGGGTACTTCACGGCGCCGGCCACGTCGTTCTTCCCGCTCTACCCGGGCCTGATCTGGCTGGCGAAGCACCTCGGCGGCGGCGCGGCGTTCTGGGGCGTGACGATCTCGACGCTCGCGCTCCTGCCGGCGCTCTTCTTCTGCTACCGGATCGCGGAGGACCTCTACGACGCGCGCGTCGCGCGCGCAACGATCCTCACGCTCGCCTTCTTCCCCTCGGCGTTCTTCCTCAATGCGGTCTACACGGAGTCGCTCTTCCTGATGCTGACGAGCGGCGCGATCTGGGCGATGCGCTGCCAGCGGAGCCTGCTCCTCGCCGGCGCGTTCGCGTACTTCGCGACGGCGACGCGCAACGTCGGCGTCTTCCTGCTCGTGCCGCTCGCGTGGGAGTGGCTGCGGCACAGGCGCGAGCTCGGCTACTCGAGCCTGGTCGGGCTGCTGGTCGCCCCCGGCGGTCTGGCCGCCTACATGGTCTACCTCTGGAAAGGCCTCGGCCATCCGCTCTACTTCGCGATTGCGCAGCGGGAGACGTGGGGGCGCGCGCTAACGGACCCGCTGAAGACGCTGCACAAGGCGTGGACGACAGGCGTCTTCGGCGCGCGCTACGC
>DASUZD010000123.1:0-2863 GCA_036377055.1 Gaiellaceae bacterium
GCGGACTCGCGCGGGCTGACGCGGTTCATCCTCGAGCTCGGGCCCTTCGGCGGCGCGTTCGTCGGCGGGACGACGGTTCGCCTCTGGTCCGTCGCGTACCTGGCCGTAGTGGGTGGAGTGGCGCTTTTCGCGTTTTCGCGCCGGGATCTCTAGCGAGGAGGGTTTGGCGAAATGTTCTTCGCCGGGCGGGTCGTGATGCTCGTGCCGAGGCAAGGACGCAGGGCGTTCGTAGCCGGAGGCTACGAACGCGACTGAGGACACAGCATCGGGACGAGCAGCGCGGCCCGACCGGCACAAAGTTGTTTCGCCAACCCCTCCTACCACCACAATGAAAATGTGACGGCGCGACGTGATGTCGCCGTCGTCCTCTCGGGCGGCGGCATGAACGGGGTGCTGATGGAGCATGGCTTCATGCTCCGGCTTCGCGAGACGAGCCTCTGGCCTCGGGTCGGCTGGATCTTCGGCACGTCGGCGGGCGCGCTCGTCGGCTCGATGGCGGCGCTCGAGCGGCTGGACGAGCTCGAGCGGTTTCTCCTCACGCTCCAGCCGGAGGACACGTTTCGCCCGAACCGGCTCTGGCGGCTGCCGTTCCTCGGCCTGCACGAGTACGCGCTGCCGCGGACGATCGAGCAGCGCATCGGCGACCTGACCGTGATCGCGCGCGAGCTTGCCGCGTGCGAGCGCGAGCTCGTCGTCTGCGCGACCGACGCCTCGTCCGGCGAGATCGGACCCGACGCGCGCGACTACGAGCTCGTGTACTCATCGAAGCGCACTGACCCGGAGACGATGGCGCAGGCGATCCTCGCCTCGGCCGCGATCAGCGCGCTGGTGATGCCGATGCGGGTCGGCGACGTGATCGCGACGGACGGCGCCTGGGTCCGGAACTTCCCGCTCGCGCACGCGTACGCGCGGCCGGGCGTGCGGCAGATCGTCGCGTTCTGCTACATCCCGCAGTACCCGACGATCGGCACCTCGGCGCTCGTGCGGCTCCGCGAGCGCCTCTCCCGCTTCGGCCGGGTACCGCCGATTCGCGCCTTCATCGAGGAGCTGCGGGAGGCCGAGGCGCGCGACGCGCGCGGCGAGCCGGGGCACCTCGCCGAGATGATCCTCCGGCTGACGCGCGCGGCGATCGTGCGGAACACGGTGATCGAGGAGCGGCTCGCGGCGGAGAAGGATCAGTCGATTCACGAGCTCGCTCGGCTTCAGCGGGACATGCGCGAACTCGTGACGCGGCGGGTTCGCGGCCGGCGCGAGCGCGCCCGGTTCCTCGCCGAGCTCGACGACGTCTTCGGCGCGGCTCGCTTCCCGTTTCGTCACGAGCGCGCGATCCCGCGCATCACCGTGCGCGCGTCGATCACGGACGTGAGCCTCGACGCCGGCCGTCGCGACCAGCCCGAGTGGACGGAGGAGGCGAAGCGCGCGCTGATCCGCCGCGGCTATGAGCTTGCGGACACAGAGCTCGCGAAGGCTGGTGTCGAGGACGCCGCGGAGGAAGCTGTCTAGGGCTCGACGCCGACGGCGCGCAGCACTGCGTCCCAAGCGAGCTCCGAGGCGACGATCCCGAGAGTCATCGGATCGAGCCCGCCACTCTCGATCTCGGCCGTCGTCGCCGCGAAGAGCACGTCGCCGTCCACGAGCGCGTGGAAGGGCTGGATCGCACGCGCCATCGACGCGTGCACCTGCGCGGCGACCTGGCGCAGCGAGCGCGCGTCCAGCGCCTGGTCGGTCACGACGACCGTCAGGGTCGTGTTCCCCGGGGGCGGCTGCGCGAGCCGCTCTTCGAGCGCTCGCGCGAGCGGCGTCCTCGTCTGCGTCTTCGGGTCGTAGAACCCACGGACGACCTCGCCGCTTCGGTCGACGACCGCGCCGTAGGCGTTCACGACCGTGAAGACCGCGACGCGGGTGCCGCCGGCGATTCGGAACGCAGCTCCCTGCCCCGAGGGCTCGCCGCGCTCGAGACCGAAGGTCTTGCCGACGGTCGCCGAGCGCCCTGCGCCGCACGGCCCGCACGGGAAGATCCCGGGGCGGGCGTTCCGGAGCGCGCGCCGCCCGAGCTCCTTGTCCGGGTAGACGGCGGTCTCGCGCCGGCCGAAGTCGAAGATGATCGCGCCGTGGACGATGCCGATGTCGTCCCACGCGGTGCTCCGGCCCCGCCGCTCGAGCAGCTCCGCCTGCACGCCGCACGCGGCCTCGAGCCCGTACGCGGAGCCGCCGGCCAGGCAGATCGCATCGGCGACCCCGGGCGTGCCGATCACGCCCGGCGAGCCGCCGCGGACGTCGTGGACGACCTGCACGCGCCCGCGCGTGAAGTTCAGCACCGTGCAGCCGGTCGGGCCGTCGTCGTACTCGGCGATCCCGATCTCCAGCCCCGGGAAGTCGAGCTCGAGCTCGCGGATCACGCGGCCGCGACCTCGGCGGCCAGCGCCGCGTTTGCGGCGACGAGCTCCTTGTTCGCGCGCAGCGTCGCGCCGCCGCTCCGCTCGTGCAGCCGCGCGAGCACGAACGGCGTCACCGCGCCACCTGAAACGCCACGACGGCGTGCCTCCGCAAGCGCCTCCTCGATCAGCGGCTCGACGTCGTCCAGGCTCTCGTCCGGCGGGCGAGCGAGCAGGACACCGGCGCCGCCGAGCTCCCAATGCGCCCGCGCGAGCGCCGCCGCCTCGGCGGGCTCGTCCACCCGCGTCGAGACCGGCGGTCCTCCGCGGGCGGCGTAGAAAAGCGGCAGCTCGTCGGTCCGGAAGCCGACGACGGGAACGCCGAGCGTCTCGAGCAGCTCAGCCGTCGCGGCCACGTCGAGCAGCGACTTGACCCCCGAGGAGACGACGAGCGCTCGCGTCTGCGCGAGCTCGCGCAGGTCGGCCGA
>DASUZD010000124.1:0-6903 GCA_036377055.1 Gaiellaceae bacterium
CTGCCAGTCGGCCGTCGTGTCCTCGACCTCGTTCGTCGTCAGCCGCGTCTGGCCGCTGCCGTCGTCCGCCATCGCGTAGATCTCGTAGTTGGCGTCGCGGGCGCTCGTGAAAGCGATCGCCTTCCCGTCGGGCGACCAGACGGGGTCGAGGTCGGCGGCGAAGTTTCGCGTCAGCCTCGTCTGCTCGGTTCCGTCCGCGTTCATGACGTAGATCTCGTAGTTCCCGTCGCGATCGGAGGCGAAGGCGATGCGCTTCCCGTCCGGTGACCACGACGGACTGACGTCGGAGCCGGGGCCGGAGGTCAGCCTGCGCACGTTCGAGCCGTCGGCGGCCATCGTGTAGATCGAGAACGAGCCGCTGCGGGCGCTCGCGAACGCGATGCTCGTTCCGTCGGGCGACCACGCCGGGTTTTCGTCGGCAGCGGGGTCGGCGGTCAGCTGCGCCTGGCCGCTGCCGTCGGCGTTCATCGAGTAGATGTCGTCGTTGCCGCCGCGGCTCGAGGTGAACGCGATCCGCCGGCCGTCCGGGCTCCAGGTCGGGTCGACGTTGAAGCCCGGGCTCTGCGTCAGCTGCACGACGCCGCTTCCGTCCGTCGCGACCACGTAGATCTCCGGGTTGCCGTCGCGGTCGCTGGTGAACGCGATCCGCCCGCCGTCGGGAGACCACGCGGGGTCGATGTCGGCGGCCGGGTTCCGCGTCAGTCGCGTCTGATTCGAGGCGTCCGGCTGCATCGAGTACAGCTCGTAGTTGCCGTCGCGACGGCTCGAGAAGGCGATTAGCCCGTTCCGGCCCGGGAACGTGCCGGTGGTCGCGCGGGCGGAGGCGCCGCCGACGCTCGCGGTGAGGATCGCGACCGCGCACCAGGTGACCCCGCGCACGCCACGCATGATCGTCCTTGCACCGGCCGCCGGCAACGCGTAGAACGCCTCTCGTGCTGGAGTTTCGTCTCCTCGGCCCGCTCGAGATCCGGGACGGCGACCGCGTCCTGCCGCCGCTCGCGCCAAAGCAGCGCGCGCTGCTCGCGGCGATGCTTCTCCGGGCCGGCCAGTTCGTCTCGAAGCAGCGCCTGATCGACGACGTCTGGGGCGAGGACGCGCCGCTGACGGTGACGAACTCGCTGGAGAACCAGATCTGGCGGCTGCGGCAGGCGCTCGGGAGGGACGTCGTGGTCACGCGCTCGCCCGGTTACGTGCTCGACGTAGACCCGGAGCAGGTGGACGCGCTCCGGCTCGACAGGCTTCTCTCGCGCGCGCGCGCGACAACCGGAGAGGAGAAGGCGACGACGCTGCGCGAAGCGCTCGCGCTGTTCTCCGGCCCGCCGCTCGCCGACCTCGAAGACGAGCCGTTCGCGCGCGTCCATGCGGGGCGCCTGGCCGAGCTCGAGCTGGTCGCGCGGGAGGAGCTGCTCGCGGCCGAGCTCGACCTCGGACGAAATGCCGAGCTCGTGCCCGAGCTCGAACGCCTCGTCGCCGAGAACCCGTACCGCGAGCGGCTTCGCGAGCAGTTGATGCTCGCGCTCTACCGCGCCGGCCGGCAGGCCGACGCGCTCGCGGCCTACCACGACGCGCGCACGACGCTGACCGAGGAGCTGGGCACCGAGCCGGGCGAGGATCTCCAGCAGCTTCAGCGCGCGATCCTGCGGCAGGACGAGGCTCTTCGGGCTCCTCCCAGGGCGGAGCCGGTTTCGGTCGTCGCCACGCCTTTGCCGCGGCCCAGCCGGAAGACCGTCACCGTGCTCGGCTGGGCGGCCGCGGCCGCCGGCGGCGACGATCCCGAGGCGCTCCGCGGCCGGCTCGACCGCCAGACGGAAAGCCTTCGCGCGGCGGCCGAGCGCCACGGCGGGGTCGTCGAGCCGGGGACGCCGGACGCGCTGACGGCAGTCTTCGGCGCACCGACGGCTCTCGAAGACCACGCGCTTCGCGCAGTTCGCGCCGCGTTCGAGCTCCCGGACGGCGCGGGCGGGATCGGCGTCGACACCGGCGAGGTGCTCGTCGATCCGGCCGCGCAGCCGCTCGCCGTCGGCCGCGCGGTGGAGCTCGCGCGACGGCTCGCACACGCCGCCGAGCCTCGAGAGATCCTGCTCGGGCCGCAGACGCACTGGCTGGTTCGCGACGCCGTCACGGTCGAGCCGGCGCGGGTGGAGGCGATCGACTCGACGGCCTATCGAGCCGTCGCTCTGTCGGACGAAGGCGAGCGGCGCGCGCTCCGGCTCGACTCGCCGCTCGTCGGCCGCGCCCGTGAGCGGGAGGCGCTGCGCGTTGTGTTCGATGACGCGGTCGCGGCACAGCGCTGCCGCCTGATCACTGTCGTCGGGCCGGGCGGGGTCGGCAAGTCGCGGCTCGTCCAGGCGTTCACGCAGGACCTCTCGGACGCGACGGCGATCCGCGGACGCTGCGTCTCGTACGGCGAAGGCGCTGCGTTCCGACCGCTGATCGAGGCGCTAGGCGAGGTCGAGGCCACGGCTTCGGCAGCGCGCCACGCCTTCGAGTCGCTCGCGCGCGAGCGACCGCTCGTGGCGATCTTCGAGGACCTCCACTGGGCCGACCCTCGGTTCCTCGACCTGCTCGAGCACGTCGCGACGCTCAGCCGCGGCGCGTCGATGCTGATCCTCTGCACGGCGCGCCCGGAGCTCTTCGAGTCGCGGCCCTCGTGGAGCAGCGGCAGCCTGAACGCGAGCTGCCTCGCGCTCGAGCCGCTGAGCCCGGAGGAGTCGCTCGAGCTCGTCGACAACCTGCTCGGCGAGGCGGACCTGCCTGCGCTGGTCCGCGGCCACATCGCTCGCTCTGCCGACGGAAACCCGCTCTTCGTCGAGGAGCTGCTCGGGATGCTCGTCGACCGGGAGATCCTCCGCCACGAGGGTGGCCGCTGGACGACTTCGGAGCTCCCGACGCTCGCCGTTCCGCCGACGATCCAGGCGCTGGTCGCAGCCCGCATCGACCGGCTCGTCGACGACCAGCGGCTCGTGCTCGACCTCGCGTCGATCGAGGGCACGGTGTTCGACGCGCTCCGGGTCGCGGGTCTCGCCCCTGAGAACGTCGACGTGGAAGCCCAGCTGGTGCCGTTGATCAGGCGGGAGCTCGTCCGCCCCGAGCCCGGCACCGAGAGCCGCTTCGCGTTCCGCCACCAGCTCGTCCGCGACGCGGTCTACGCCTCGGTGCCGAAGCGCACACGCGCGGAGCTGCACGAGCGGCTTGCGGAGCTGCTCGCCGCTAGCGGGGACGAGGAGTATCACCGCGAGCGCGCTCAGGCCCTTCGCAACGAGCTGGGGCCGTTACCCGACCGTTAGCTCCCGGAGAGCGCCTCCGTCCACGCTCCGGGACATGGACGAACAGCACAGCATCTGGAACGGGAAGACGCCGCACGGGCTCCCGATCGTCGTCGAGCGCGACGAGCGCCAGCGCTGGGTCGCGACCGTCGCCGGGACGATGCGGAGCCGGCACCTCTCGGTCGCGATCGCGGTCGCCGAGGCTGCCGGCCTCCGGTCGCGCGATCCGTGGGTGCGCGCGATCGCAGCCACCGCGCTCGCGCGCGTGCCGAAGCCGCTGGCCGCGGTCAGCTAGAACCGACTGTTTCAGAACATATTCAGACCGGCAGTAGCAAGGTGTGGACGTCGGCGCCGCGTTTCGCTCGGCGAACGATCGGATCGCGGAAGAAGCGCGGTCACTCGACTTCGACGGCCCGATCCCGTTCCTGTGCGAGTGCGACGACGCGACCTGCCACGCGATCGTCCGGCTCGACGCCGCTGGATATGCCGAGAGCCGCTCCTCGGGGACGCCGATCACGCTTCCCCACCATCGCGTTCGGCGCCCGATAGTCGTAGACTCACCCGCCGTGAGGGGTCGCGACGAGCGCGTCGCACGCAACGAGGCGATGTATCGCGCCGTGAATCGCGAGATCGAGTACGCGGCGCAGCAGCATGGCGACGGGCCGGCGGACGAGCTCGACATCGTGTGCGAGTGCGGCGAGCCCGCCTGCGCCGCGACGATCACGCTGACGATCGCCGAGTACGACGAGATCCACCGCGAGCGGGACCGTTTCGCCGTCGCACCGGGGCACGAGAACCCCGAGCTCGAGCACGTGGTCAAGCGGACGGACGACTACCTCGTCGTCGACAAGTTCGGCGCAGCCGAGGACGTCGCGGAGGAAGAGGAGCGCCGCGAAGGCACGACGTAGAGCAGTTCCTGAACGTGGTGGGGATCTCAGTAAGGCTCGAGCCGAAACAGCTTCGCGCGCTCGTCGAGGTAAACCCTGAACGTCGAGAAGAAGTCATTGCGCCCGAGCAGGACGATTCGTGAGGGCAGGCCAGCCGAGAACGATGCCGTGGCCGAAATACGCATCCCTCCCATCGCCGGGATCTCGATCTCGACGCCACCGTCCCAGATGTACTGATCCGCCGTCCCGCCTGACGTCTCGCAAGATTCGCGTCGGCATTTCGCGAGGTCGATTCCGAGGCGTGTGGCAATCACCAACGGAAAGAGCGCGTCGTCCGCGCCGCTGTCGATGAGGCCGTACATCGGCATGTGGCCACCGGACCATGGATGACGACGGGAAAGCCGGGCCTGAGATCAGCGCCGCCTGGGACGATGGCGCGGTACGGGAACGTCTTCGCCGCGGGCTTAGAAGAAGGCGGCGGTGCCGGACTTTTCTTCGACTTCGAGGACGGCTTCGACATCGTGGATGTCGATTATCCCGAGGAGCTCGTCCAGGGTGCCCGCATCGGCAACAACCGCATGATCCTTCACGGCGACCCATCTGCCGACGTAATCGCCCAGGCGTCGGCTCAACTCGCTTTCGGCGTCGAGCTGCTCTTCGAGACACTTCTGCAGCGCGTCAGCCAAGTCCATCTCCGGCAGGTGCTCGCTCATAGCCTAGGTCGTCGATAGCAAATGGGGTTGACGATGTCAATCGGCTAGACAGATCGTAGTACGGCCGCCGCGCCGCCTGCGTCGCCCGTTCGAGGGCCACGCGCCCTGTCCTTCGCCACTTCTCCGTCCCCGACACCGCCGACCGCCTTCTCTCGCCCTACCGCACCTGCCGAGCCTACGTCGGGTAACGGATGGAACAGAGCGGAAAACGCCTTCAGAACGCGCAGTAAGAGCACCTTGGCGGCTTTCGGTAAATTCGGTGTGACGAGTTATGCCAAGGCGTGCCCGAGAGGAGATCGGGCCGGTAGGCGACTGGTGGGAGTCCGCGATCGCCGAACGTCGTTAGCCGCCGGTTAACTCGCCAAGAGCGTCGCCTCCGACCCTGGAGGCATGACACGCCGGATCCTCGTCCTCGTTCTCCTCGGAGCTCTCGTCGGTGGACCGACCGTGCACCGCCAGGCGATCGGCGACGACGAGGACGGATTCGCGCCGACCCCCGTCCAGGCTCAGGAGCCGGACGCGATCGAGGCGAGCTTCGCCCGCGAGAGCTACCGGCCGGGCGCGCAGGCGACGCTGCGATTCTTCTCGGGCGCCGCCGGCGTCGTCGTCCGCCTCTATCGCGCGGGCGAGGAGACCGTCCCGACGGTCGGCTACGACGAGCTGCGCGGCGTGCCCGTCTCCGACGAGCTCGCGGTGGGGAACGTCGGCGCGGGCACGGTCGTGCCGCTTCGGCTCGGCGCTTGGCCGAGCGGTCTCTACTTCGCCGACCTGACCGCGCCCGGGCGAGTGGGCTACGCGTCGTTCGTGCTGCGCCCGTCGCGGCTCGGGACGCAGCGCGTCGCGATCGTGATGCCGACGCGCACCTGGCAGGCCTACAACTTCCGCGACGACGACGGCGACGGCCACAGCGACACTTGGTACGCCCCAGGCGGCGGGCGCCACGCCCGCCTCGCCCGGCCCTTCTTGAACCGCGGCGTCCCGCCCCACTTCCGGCAGTACGACCTCCCCTTCCTGCACTGGCTGTACGGAACGGGGAAGAGCGTCGACTTCCTCGCGCAGGCGGACCTCGACGCCGCAACCGGCGCCAAGCTTGCGGCGGCCTACGACCTGATCGTCTTCCCAGGTCACCACGAGTACGTGACCGCCGCCGAGTACGACCACGTCACGCGGTTCCGCGACCTCGGCGGGAACCTCGCGTTCCTCTCGGCCGACAACTTCTTCTGGCGGATCGACCTTCGCGGCAACGTGATGACGCGGATCGCGAAGTGGCGCAACCTCGGACGGCCCGAGGCGGGCCTGATCGGCGTCCAGTACAACGGCAACGACCGAGGCGGGCGGCGCGGGGCGTGGCTCGTTCGCAAAGGCGGGGCGGCGGCCTGGCTCTTCCACGGGGTCGCCCTCCAGAGCGGGGGCGCCTTCTCGTCGGGCGGCGTCGAGATCGACTCGATCGCGACTGCTTCGCCCCGCGGAGTGGAGGTCGTCGCCGCGATTCCGGAGCTATTCGGCCCTGGCCGCTCCGCGGACATGACCTACTACGAGTCCGCGGGCGGCGCCCGTGTGTTCGCGGCCGGCGCGTTCACGCTCGCCGGCCACGCCGCCGAGCCGGCCGTCCGCAGGCTGCTCGAGAATCTCTGGGCGCACCTTGCGAATGGTTGACCCGCGTCCCCGACGGACGTACCTTCGAACGATGCGGCTGTGCGCGACGCTGTGCGCCCTCTTCGCGTGTCTCGCGGTGGGAACTGCTTCGGCGCGGCCCGGACGGCTGCCGCCGCAGACCCTGCGCGGGCCGGAGAACTTGCTCGAGGAGTACCCGACGCTCTCGCTCGCGACCCCGGCGCAGCGCGCGGCGGCCGAACGCCTGCTCGCTCGGATCCGCACGGCCGCCCGCGGCTGGCGCCGGCTTCCCGACGCAACGGCGGCGGGCTTCGACACGCAAACCGCCCGCCGGCGAGCGGGCGACCGGTCCGTCCACTACCTGCACGCCGAGCACCACGAGTTCAGCCAGGACGATCGCTACCTCGATCCCGAGCGCCCCGA
>DASUZD010000125.1:0-6448 GCA_036377055.1 Gaiellaceae bacterium
CAGATCGGAGACACGGCACCGGATTTCGAGGCGGAGACGACCGAAGGGAAGATCGCCTTCCACGACTGGATCGGCGACTCCTGGGCGGTGCTGTTCTCGCACCCGAAGGACTTCACCCCCGTCTGCACGACCGAGCTCGGCTACATGGCGAAGATCAAGCCGGAGTTCGAGCGGAGGAACGTGAAGATCATCGGGCTCTCGGTCGACTCGGCCGGCGACCACGAGCGGTGGGCGAAGGACATCGAAGAGACGCAGGGGGCGGCGCCGAACTATCCGCTCATCGGCGACCCCTACCTCACCGTGGCGAAGCTCTACGGAATGCTTCCCGCGGGCGCCTCGGGTGACGCGACGGAGCGCACGCCGATGGACAACCAGACTGTTCGCAACGTGTTCGTGATCGGCCCCGACAAGAAGATCAAGCTGGTCCTCGTCTATCCCATGACGACCGGCCGGAACTTCGAGGAGGTTCTCCGCGTGATCGACTCGCTCCAGCTGACGGCGAAGCACCGCGTCTCGACGCCGGTGAACTGGAAGCAGGGCGAGGACGTCATCATCGCCGGGTCGGTCTCGGACGGCGAGGCGCGGGAGATCTTCGGCGACTGGGACGCGCCCAAGCCGTACATCCGGGTGGTGCCGCAGCCCGACATGACGGCCACCCCCGCCTAGGCGATTGCTTCATCAAGAGCGCCCGCGATGTCCTCGTCGCGGGCGCTCTCGTCTGCGACCAGGTCGAGGTCGAAGCCCGACTCCGCTGTTCGCTGCTCGATCTCGCGGTCGCGTCGCGGATCGCCGGTGGCGCTTCGAACGCGGCCCGAGCCGTCGATCACGACCGACACGCGCACGCCCTGACGGAAGACCGTCACTGACCGGCGATCCGCCGGCGGCGGATCGGCGCCGAGCGCGCGCAGGACGAGGTCGTCGTCGGCCGGCGAGCGGACCGTGATCCGCAGCGAGTCGGCGTAGCCGCGCACGACGAGGCCGCGCGCTTCGAGCTCCGCGGCGAGCCTCGGCGCTTCAGGTGTGCGGGCGACGACGAAGTTCGCGTGCACGGGCGGCGTTTCGAAGCCGACGGCCGCGAGCGCCGACCGCACGCGCTCTCGCTCCGAGATCGTGGTCGTCACCTCGTCGTCGATCTGCGGCTCGCGTAGCGCGGCGGCGGCGATCCGCGCAGCCGTGGTCGCGATCGGCGCCGGCGACCGGCGCTCGCCGAGCGCCGCGGCGACCTCCGGCGACGCGATGGCATAGCCGACCCGGAGACCCGCGAAGCCGAACGCCTTCGAGAGCGTCCGGATCGCGACGACGTTCGGCCGAGCCTTCGCGACCGTCTCGCCGCCGTACTCGAAGTACGCCTCGTCGACCGCGACCAGTGCGTCGGAAAGAGCGTCTGCGAGCCGCACGATCTCCGCGGCCGGCCACATCTCCCCGCTCGGGTTCCCCGGGTTGCAGAGCCAGACGACGCGCGCCTCGCGACCGGCCTCTGCCAATGCGTCGAGGTCGCGGGCGGTCGTTCGAACCTCAGCGCCCTCGATCCGACTTGCGATCGCGTACACCGGGTACGTCGGCGTCTCGGTCACCGCGAGCGCCCCAGCCCCGAGATACGTGCGCGCGACGAGCGCGATCAGCCCGTCCGCGCCCGCGTCGACGGCGACCTCGTCCGGCTCGCAGCCGGCGTACGCGGCGGCCGCTTCGCGCAGCGCTCGGTAGCTCCCCTCCGGATACACGCCGCGCTGCGCGAGCGCCGACCCCGCGGGCAGAGGCAGCGGCGCCGTGAACGCCGGCACGTTGGCGTCGAAGCGCAGCACGTGTGCCGGAGAGAGGCCGTGCCGCGCCGCGACCTCGCCGACGGTCGCGGCCCAGCGGTAGGCCTCGAATCCGGAGCCGGCCGGGCGCGGTCGCGGCGGCACCTATTCGACCAGCGCGAGAAACCGGCGCGTCCGCTCGTGGCGCGGCGCCGAGAAGAACTGCTGCGGCGGCGCCTCCTCGATGATCTTGCCCTGGTCCATCATCAGGATCGAGCTCGCCACGTGCTGTGCGAAGCGAAGCTCGTGCGAGACGACCACCATCGTCATCCCGTCGCGCGCGAGTCCCTCCATCACCTCGAGCACCTCGCGCACGAGCTCGACGTCGAGCGCCGACGTCGGCTCGTCGAAGAGCATCGCCTTCGGGCGCATCACGAGCGCGCGGGCGATCGCGACCCGCTGCTGCTGGCCGCCCGAGAGCTCCTCCGGGTAGCTGTCGGCCTTGTCGGCGAGCCCGACCCGGTCGAGGAACTCGAGCGCGCGCTCGCGCGCCTCGCGCTTCGGCAGCCGGCGGACGTCGACGAGCGCGGTCATGACGTTTCGGAGCGCCGACATGTTCTGGAAGAGGTTGAAGCGCTGGAAGACCATCCCGATCTCGGACCGGTGCGCGGCGAGTTCCCGCTCCTTCAGGTCGCTCAGCCGCTCGTCGTCGAGGTAGACAGCCCCGGCGTCGACAGGCTCGAGCAGCGCGAGGCACCGAAGGAGGGTCGATTTGCCCGAGCCTGACGGGCCGATGATCACCTTCACCTGGCCGCGGGCGACGTCCAGCGAGACCTGGTCCAGCACCTTGAGCCCGTCGTAGGACTTCTCGACGCCGTCGGCGCGAAGGACCGCGTCGGTCATCGCGCGTCGTGGGCCGCGACTGGGAGCGGCACCGTCGCGCGGCGCCCGCGCGAGCGGAACGTGAACCGCAGCTCGAGTCGGCTCTGGAGGAACATCAGGACGCTCACAATCACGAGGTAATAGACGAGCGCCGCGCCGTAGACCTCCGGGAAGCTGAACTTGATCGACGCCTGCTCCTGCGCCGCGGTCAGGAGCTCGTGCACCGAGATCACGGAGGCGAGGCTCGTCAGCTTCAGCAGCGTGATGAACTCGTTGCCGGTCGGCGGGATCACGATCCGCACGGCCTGCGGCACGATCACCCGCCGGAGGATCTGCCACCGCTTCATGCCGAGCGCGCGACCCGCGAGCTCCTGGCCCGGGTCGACCGAGAGCAGGCCGGCGCGGATGATCTCCGCCATGTAGGCCGCCTCGTTCAACGAGAGTGCGACGAATGCGGCGAAGAACGGCGTGAACCAGCTGCCGGCGAACACCCTCCACAGCTGCGGCAGCACGTCCCACACGATCAGCAGCAGGAGCAGCGTCGGCGTCGCTCGGAAGAACCAGCTGTAGACGAAGACGAGCGCCCGCACCGCGCGCCGCCGGCTCGCCCGCCCGAGGGCGAGCGGGAACGCGATCAGGCACGCAGCGCCGAGCGAGGCGCAGGTCAGGCCGATGGCGAGAAGCGCCCCCTTCCAGTACGGACCGGAATGGAGCACTTCCCAGAAGAGGTGGGTGTCGAAGCTCGCGAGCACCCGTGCGCCGAGCGCTACTTCACGTCACCCGCAGGAATCTGCTGCTTCGCCGCGAGCCGCTTCAGCGTCCCGTTGCGCTTCAGCGTGGCGATCGCCGACTTGAGCGCCTTCCCGAGCTTCGTATCGGACTTTCGGTAGTAAATCCCGAAGGTGTCGGTCTCCGGGAAGAGGTAGGCGATCGCGAGCTTCCCCGGGTGCTGCTTCTTCTGGTACGCGCCTTCGGTGTCCTGCGTGAGGACGGCGTCGGCGCGGCCGATCAGGATCTGCGCGATCGCGTCCGTGTCGCCCGGATAGCTGTTCAGGTTCATCTCCGGCTTGCCGGCGCTCTTGAACTGGTCGTTCAGGTCCTTCAGGTACTGCTCGTACTTCGTGCCGGTCTGGACGGCGACGTTCTTGCCCGAGAGGTCGTTTGGCCCCGCGATGTGCTTCGGGTTGCCGCCCGCGACGATGAGCGCGCGGTGCGTGCGCATGTACGGCACCGCTGGGAACTTCGCCGTGCGGTCCGGCGTGACGAAGATCCCGCTGATCACCACGTGGCACCTGCGCGCCGCGAGGGCCGGCAGAAGGCCGGGGAACGCGGTGCTCACGAAGGTGGCCTTGACGCGCCAGAGCTTCCCGATCGCGGCCGCCATGTCGATGTCGAAGCCGACCGGCTTGCCGCTCGTGGTCTTCGACTCCATCGGCGGGAACGTCGGGTCGTTGCAGAACTTGAACGATCCCTTCACCGGCGACGCGGCCTGCCGGCTCGCGCCGGCCGTGCCGACGGCCAGGAGCGCCGTGGCGACGGCCAGCAGGGAGAGGACACTGACGACGCGCTTCATCGCTCCTCCTCTTCAGGGGCCAGCTTGGGCGATCCTAAACCTGTGAGGCGCGAAGAGCCAGAAGCTCCCAAAGGATGTTCGCTGCGGCGAGCGCCGTCTGCTGACCTGGCCCGTCGTATTGCGGCGCGACCTCGACGACGTCGCAGCCGACGAGCCGGATCCCGCGGAGCGCGCGCAGGAACGCGACGGCCTCGGCGGTGGTGAAGCCGGCGATCTCGGGCGTGCCCGTTCCGGGCGCGACCGAGGGGTCGAGGAAGTCGATGTCGAAGGAGAGGAAGACGGGCCGTCCGCGCGTCTGGTCGCGGATCAGCTCTCCGTAGCGCTCGGGCCCGAGCTCGCGCAGCTCCTCGCTCGGGACCACGGTGAAGCCGAGCCCGCGCGCGTCCCCGAGATCCGACTCGCCGTAGAGCCCGCCGCGCATCCCGGCCTGAACGGACGCGTCCGGCTCGAGCAGGCCCTCCTCGGCCGCGCGCTTGAAGGTCGTCCCGTGGAAGTAGCGCTGGCCGAAGTACGCCTCCCACGTGTCTGTGTGGGAGTCGAGCTGGACGAGCGCCATCGGCCCGTGCGTCTTCGCGAGCACGCGGAGCTCCGGCAGCGTGATCGAGTGGTCGCCGCCGAGCACGAGCGGGAACACGCCGGCCTCGACGACGGGCGCGAACGCCGCCTCGACGCGGCGAAACGTCTCCTCGGTGTCGCCCGGCGCGACGGGCAGGTCGCCGTAGTCGACGATCGAGAGCGCGTCGACGAGGTCGATGCCGAAGACGGGATGAAACGGCCGCAGGAGCGCCGAAGCCGAGCGAATCGCCTCAGGCCCGAACCGCGCCCCGGTCCGGTAGCTGGTCCCGGTGTCGAACGGAATCCCAAGCGCGGCGGCGTCCACTCCAGCGAGGTCGGTCACGTGCGGCACGCGCATGAACGTGCGAATCCCCGCGAACCGAGGAATCACCTGAGCATCGATCGGCCGATACGGAGGCCCGCTCATCCGGCGGCGATTATCCCTCGGCGGAGCGACTCACCTTCTCACTAGTGCCTACGCACCAATGCGGCAGTAACCGCGCCACCCCGCGAGATTCGGACCATCTCGTTCGTCCGATACCTCTGGCCAGTGTCGAATCGAGCGGAATACGACTTCTTGCGCATAGCAACGAATCGCCGCCGAATACTTTCGGTAGTCACCGTTTGAGACGCGGACGAGCTCGCCGTCGTCGTAGTGGAGCGACGGCGCTTGTCGAAGCGCTCGTTCGTCTACTCGACCGCCTCGATGCACCAGCACGTCGCGGAGAGCGCCAAGCTCAGTTAGCGCCTCGTCAAGGTCGTACGGAATCGGCCGGTCAGTCGGAGCGGCGAGCCCCGCCTGTGCGAGAAGACGTTCATATCGCTCGATGCCGCTATCCCGAAGCTTCTCCAACTTCGGCATCGTTTCCGCGAGGGCTGTATGCGCGGCCTCTCGAATGCGCGCGCGCAACTCCGGCGTGAGCTGCTCAGCTGCGGCTGGTTCCTGCTCTTCTGCACGTGCAAGTGCTCGATCGATCACCTCGTGTACCAACAGGTCCCGCATCGAGGGAACGAACTCCTCCACGAGAGCATCCAATGCACTGTTCATGCTGAGGAGCGCCTGAGCGTTTAGGTGTGGATGCCCGTTTTCGATGTCGATCCGGGCGAGCTCGCTTCGTTCCCAGGCGGCCTGGAGAGTTCGCACCATGTCCTCTGCGAGGTCTTTGTCATTGCGCGAGATGCCAAGGCGAGCTTCTTCTCGCTCGAGGACGTGCTGTAGCTCATCAAGGCCGAGGATGCTTACGAAGCGAGCCCGCTCAGCCTCTTCCAGAGCTATCCAGAAATCCGCAACCATCGCCTCGCGGCCGCGCTCGAGTCGCGGATCTCGACGCGCCGTCTCAATCTGCCAGCGCGCGAACTCGCCGAGATTCCGTTCACCGACTCGTAACGTCATCAGGAGACGAGGCTAGCGAAGCGCCACGTAGCCGCGCAGCCTGTTCGCAGAACGCGGTCTCAGCCGCCGCGGCCGACATGCGCGGCCGCGGCTCATGGCGGCTGAACCCAAAGAGGAAGCCGGCCGAAGTCGTCATGCCCGCAACGCGGGCGGACTTCGGGCGGCGACGGGAGCGACGGGACTCGAACCCGCGACCTCCGGCGTGACAGGCCGGCGTTCTAACCAGCTGAACTACGCCCCCAGCGCCGCACCAGTGTAGCGTCGGCCAGCACCGCGGCTAGCCTCCAATCGTGACGCGGCTCGACT
>DASUZD010000126.1:0-5183 GCA_036377055.1 Gaiellaceae bacterium
TGCGACCACTCGGCGCGCTTCCACTTGGGGACCGGCGTGCGGCACTCCGCCTTCGGCACGAAGCGCGACCGCTGCACGAGTCGATACTCGTGGATGTAGCGCGGACAGTTCGGGAAGACCTCGGTCGCGCGCACGCGGACGACGAACTGCGCCTCCGGGTACTTGGCGAGGAGCTCGTCGTCCTCGTGGATCGAGGCGAGGCCGTTCAGCCGGAGCCGCTTGCGGCCCTCGAAGTCGATGAAGAGCAGGCCGACGTGCGGGTTCACGAGCGCGTTCCCGAAGGTCAGGTACATGCCGTTGCCGTCGTAGCCGGGGAAGGCGATCGTCCGCTCGTCGAGAACGCGCACGAAGCCCGGGTCGCCGCCCTTGTACGAGCACTGCGGCCGGCCCTCCTCGTCGGCCGTGGCGATGAAGAACATGTCCCGCGCCTCGATGAAGGCGCGGTCGTCGTCGTCGATCCAGTCGCGGACGAGCTTCTCGTCGATCCGGTCGGCGAGGCGGCGCGTGTCGAATCGGTCCTGGAGCCGCCTGCTGCCGTCGTGGTAGTCAGCGCCCACGGCTCGATGATCGCACCGGCCGCCGCTGGCGCGAAAGCCCGACCCGCGCTTCCTGGTCGACATAGAGGAGCGCCGACCCGATCAGCACGACGGGCGAGATCACGAGCAGCGCCAGGAACGCAGCGACCGAGAGCGCGGCGTCGCCCTGCCCCCGCAGCAGGAAGAACAGCACCGTGGCGGAGAGGATCGAGGCGATCACGAGCGCCGAGAGTGACCCCAGCGCGTGGACGTAGTCGGCGCGCGCGAGCACGACCGCCCTGCGGAACGAGTCGCGGAAGCCGAGTCGCTCGACGACCGCCACGGGCACGACGAGGCCGACGAACGCGAGCCACGCGAGCCCGGGAAGCACGAAGACGCTGGCGAGAAACGGGAACGGCACGAAGACGGCCGCGCCGCCAAGCAGCGCGACGCCGACCGTGCGCCGGTCGACGCTCGCTTTCAGGACGAGGACGCTCGCGCCCACGTACGACAGGGTCAGAAGCAGCGCGCCGCCGGTGAGGATGAAGGCCGTGTCCCACCACCCGGGCAGCGTTGCGAGGACGAGGCCGACGATCCCGGCGGGGATGCCGAGCGCGAGCGAGCGCCAGAAGTGCGCGCCGTAGAAGCGGATCGACTCGGCCACGAGCTGCCCGACGGTCCTTGTCTCAGGCGGAAGGGGCGGCGGCAGCGGGCCCTCGCTGCGGGGGTAGCGCGGCCTCGCCACGCCGCCAACGGTATCGCGGACCCTCCGAACCGGACCCGCCGTCCGTGCGAACGTTCGCGTGACCCCAAGCGAAAGGAGCAGACGGTGGCCGTGATGATGCTGATGCGGTGGCAAGGCGTGACGGCGGAGCAGTACGACGAGGCGCGCGAGCGCGTCGGCTGGGAGCGCGATTTCCCGACGGGTGGGATCTTCCATGTCGCCGCCTTCGCGGACGACGGCCTGCATGTGACCGACGTGTGGGAGAGTGCGGAGGACTTTCAGCGCTTCGCCGACGACCGGCTCATGCCGGTCATCAAGGAGCTCGGCATCGAGAACGCGCCCGAGGTGACGATCCTGCCCGCGCATCGCGTCTTCGCACCCGGCTACGAGGGCGTGCGCGCCTAGGCCTCGCCAACTTCCCGCGGCTCTCGCCGTCCTACTGCGACGGGAGACACTCGTCGACCCGGTTGTGCTCCGAACACCGGGTCCGAAGGGCGGGTCGCCGGGGGGACGACCCGCCCTCCCCTGTTCCTACGCGACGGCCGCTTCCACCATGTTGGCGCGCTCGAAGACGAGCTCGCCGTCGCGCGCATCGATCAGGATCGTCTCGCCCTCGGTGAAGCGCCCTTCGAGCAGCGCCATCGCGAGCGGGTTCTCGACCATTCGCTGGAGCGCCCGCTTGAGGGGCCGCGCGCCGTAGGTCGGATCCCAGCCCGCCTCCGCCAGCAGCTCCTTCGCCGCGGGCGTCAGCTCGAGGTCGAGCTTCCGGTCGGCGAGCCGCGCCCGCAGCCGCTTCAGCTGGAGCTCGACGATCTCCGCGAGCTGCTCCCGCGTGAGCTGGTGGAAGACGACGATCTCGTCGATCCGGTTGATGAACTCGGGGCGGAAGCGCTCGCGCATCTCCTCCGCCGTGTGGACGTTCGAGGTCGCGATCACGACCGTGTTCCGGAAGTCGACCGTCCGGCCCTGGCCGTCGGTGAGCCGTCCGTCGTCCAGGATCTGGAGCAGGACGTTGAAGACGTCGTGGTGCGCCTTCTCGATCTCGTCCAGAAGGATCACCGAGTACGGCCTGCGGCGAACGGCCTCGGTGAGCTGGCCGCCCTCGTCGTAGCCGACGTATCCGGGCGGCGCCCCGACGAGCCGCGAGACCGCGTGCTTCTCCATGTACTCGGACATGTCGATCCGAACCATGGCCCGTTCGTCGTCGAACATGAACTCCGCGAGCGCGCGGGCGAGCTCGGTCTTGCCGACGCCGGTCGGGCCGAGGAAGACGAACGAGCCGATCGGCCGGTTCGGATCCTGGAGCCCCGATCGCGCGCGCCGGAGCGCGTTCGCGACCGCCTCGACCGCCTCGTCCTGGCCGACGACGCGCTCGTGCAGCCGCTCCTCGATGTGGAGCAGCTTCGCCGTCTCGCCCTCGAGCAGCTTGTCGACCGGGATCCCGGTCCATCGCGCCACGACGGCGGCGACGTCGTCCTCGTCGACCTCCTCCTTCACCATCGGCTCGGCGGCCGTAGCGGCCGTGTCGCGGTCTGCGAGCTCTCTCTCGAGCTGCGGCAGCTCGCCGTACCGGATCTCGGCCACACGCTGGAGGTCGCCCGCGCGCTCGGCGCGCTCCGCCTCCATGCGCAGCTCGTCGATCCGCTGCGTCGCCTGCTTGACCCGATCGAGCGCCTCCTTCTCGCGCGCCCACCGCGCCGCGAGCTCGTCGCGCCGCTCCTTCGCCTCGGCGAGCTCGCGCTCGACCGGCTCGCGCACCTCCTTCGACTCCTTGCCCATCGCCGCGAGCTCGATCTCGAGCTGGCGCACGCGGCGCTCCGCCTCGTCGAGCTCGACCGGAGCGGAGTCGATCTCCATCCGCAGACGCGACGCCGCCTCGTCGACGAGGTCGATCGCCTTGTCCGGGAGAAACCGGTCGGAGATGTAGCGATCGGAGAGCACGGCCGCCGCGACGAGAGCGGCATCGCGGATGCGGACGCCGTGGTGCGCCTCGTAGCGCTCCTTGAGCCCGCGCAGGATCGCGATCGTGTCCGCGACCGAAGGCTGGCCGACGAACACCGGCTGGAACCGGCGCTCGAGCGCCGCGTCCTTCTCGACGTGCTTGCGGTACTCGTCGAGCGTCGTCGCGCCGATGCAGCGAAGCTCGCCGCGCGCGAGCATCGGCTTGAGCAGGTTGCCGGCGCTGACCGCGCCCTCGGCGGCGCCCGCGCCGACGATCGTGTGCAGCTCGTCGATGAAGAGGACGATCTGGCCGTCCGACTGCTTGATCTCGTTGAGGACGGCCTTCAGCCGCTCCTCGAAGTCTCCGCGGTACTTCGAGCCCGCGAGCAGCGCGCCGATGTCGAGCGCCCAGACGCGCTTGCCCTTCAGCCCCTCTGGCACGTCGCCGGCGACGATCCGCTGCGCGAGCCCTTCCGCGATCGCGGTCTTGCCGACGCCGGGGTCACCGATCAGCACGGGGTTGTTCTTCGTCCGCCGCGAGAGCACCTGGATCACGCGCCGGATCTCCTCGTCCCGGCCGATGACCGGGTCGAGCTTCCCCTCCTCGGCCGCCGCGGTCAGGTCGCGCCCGAACTTCTCGAGCGCCTGGTAGGTCTCTTCCGGGTCCTGCGACGTGACACGCTGGCCGCCGCGCACGTCCTTGAGCGCCGCGAGGAGCGCGTCGCGCGGGATCGCGTCGAGCGCCAGCAGCAGGTGCTCGGTCGAGACGTAGTCGTCCTCGAGCTTCTTCGCCTCGTCGGCCGCCTTGTCGAGCACGCGCTCGAGTTGGGCCGAGACGCGCGGCTGGAGGTTTGGCGCGCCCTGCATCGACGGCTTGCGCGCGAGCTCGGCCTCCGCCTTCGAGCGGAGCGCCTCCGGTGAGGCGCCGGCCCGCGTCGCGAGCGTCTGCGGAAGCTCCTGCTCCAGCAGCGCCAGCAGCAGGTGCTCGGGGTAGATCTCGGGATTGCCCTGGCGGCGCGCGAGCTCCTGCGTCGCGCCCACCGCCTCTTGGGCCTTGATCGTCAAACGGTTGAAGTCCATCTATCTCACTTTCCGAACTGGGTATTTCGTCTTGTCGTAGAGCACGAGCTCGCGGCGATACTGCTTGTGGACCTTCTGGACCTCCTCCTGAACCTGCCGCTCGAGCCGTGCAATCTGTCCCTGTAGCCGCTCGACCTCGTCGCGGAGCCGCAGCACGGCCTCGACGCCGGCGAGGTTGAGCCCGTAGTCGGTCGTCAGCCCCTGAATCAGGCGGAGCCGCTCGAGGTCGCGCTCGGAGTAGAGCCGCGTGTTCCCGGGCGTCCGCCTCGGACGGACGAGTCCTTTCTGCTCGTAGATCCGCAGCGTCTGCGGGTGCATGCCGACGATCTCGGCGGCGACGCTGATCATGTAGCGAGGCCGGTCGTCCATCACCGCCGCCTCTCGAACCGGACGAGCTCGAGGACGAGCGAGCCGACGAAGCCAATCGCGGCGAACGGGAGGAGCACCCAGACGAGCGCATGCGGAAGCCCCTTTGGTAGACCGACGACCGAGAGCAGGATCCACAGGAGCAGCGAGGCCAAAAAGAGGACCGCGATCGCACCCCGCAACCACGAGCGTGCCGCTGACCGGTGCCGCACAGGCGCCGCGTCGCCCTCGGCTCCGAAGCCAGCCTCGCGCATTAGCTCGTCGTGCAGCGTCGCCTTCACGAGAACAGCCGCTCCCGAGGATTCCCGCGCTCGGTCTTCTGGAGGTGCTCCAACGCCTCGCGCTCGGCCTTCGTCAGCTTCTTCGGAACCGCGATTCGCAGGCGCGCGAGCACGTCGCCCTTGCCCGACGCGTTCAGCCTCGGCGCGCCGCGGCCGCGGATCCGGAGCAGCTTGCCGTCCTCCGAGCCGGCGGGCACCTTCAGCGTCACCGGCCCATCCGGTGTGGGCACCTCGACCTTCGCACCCAGGGCGGCCTCGGTGTACGTGACCGGCACG
>DASUZD010000127.1:0-22233 GCA_036377055.1 Gaiellaceae bacterium
CGACGCCCGTCTCGAGGGCGACTTCGAACGTCCGCTCGAGATCGAGCGCGTTCTCCGGCCGGTGGTTGATGATGCGGCCCTTGGGGTGGCTCAAGCAACGAACGGCCGGATGCCGCATCGCTTCCGTCACCTTCCGCGTCAGCTCCTCGCGGGGCGCGCGCTGGCCCGCATGCAGGCTGAGCTGGACCCACTCGAGCTCGCCGAGGACGTCGTCGGGGAGATCCAGCGAGCCGTCGGCTCGAATGTCGCACTCGATCCCGCGCAGGATCCGGAACGGGGCCAGCTCGGCGTTCGCGGCCGCGATCTCTTCTGCCTGCCGTCGTACGTCGTCCGCGTCGAGGCCGGGAACGACGCGCACGTTCGGCGTGTGGTCGCAGATCGCGAGGTACTCGTAGCCGCGGTCGCGCGCCGCGAGACCCATCTCCAGGACGCTCGCCTTGCCGTCGGACCAGGTCGTGTGCGCGTGCAGGTCGCCACGGATCGCGCCGAGCTCCACGAGCGGCGGCGGCCCGCCCCGAAACGGCGCCTCGCGAAGCTCGGGCGGGCAGAACGGGACCCCGAGCGCCTCGTACACGGAGGCCTCGTCCGGGGCATCCGGAAGCGGCTCCAACGCCTCCGCGTACGCACGCGATCCAGTCGCCCGGACGAGCGCCGTTCCGAACCGCGCCGGGTCCGCCACGACGAGCTCGACCGGCACGCCCTCGACCGTGACCCCGACCGCGCGCCGCGCGTCCCGCTCGACGACCGCGACGATCGTTGGCAGCGCTGCGAATGCGTCCAGCACCGGCTCGGCCTCCTCGGCGGCGCAGACGACCGCCAGTTCGGTGCACGCGTCGCGCCAGCGCCGCGGATCTCCGGCCATCTCCCCGCCGAGGGCGGTCGCGATCTCGCCGACGAGCGCACGCGAGCGGTTCAGGAGCAGCCCGCGCCGGGGCCGGTGCTCGCCCTCGCGCGCGAGCGCGGCGACGATTCGGCTCTCCGTCTTCGGCCCGACGCCCGGGACGCTCGCGAGCTTCCCGGCCGCGACCGCCGCGCGAAACTCGGCGGCCGTCGTGACGCCGAGCGCGCGGCCGATCTCAACGGCCCGCTTCGGCGTCAGCCCGATGAAGCGGCCCAGCCCGACGAGCTCCGGCGCGACCTCGCGCTCGAGCTCGCGCAGCTCGGCGATGTCGCCGGTCTCGACGAGCTCGACGAGCCGCGCCTCGATCCCCGGGCCAATGCCGCGCAGCTCGCGTACCCGGCCGGCTCGCACGAGCGCCTCGATCGGCGCCTGCGTCGTGCGCACCAGCTCCGCCGCGCGGCGGTACGCGCGCGCGGTGTAGAAGCTCGCGCCGGCGAGGTCGAGCAGCGTCGCGAGTGCGTCGAGCCGCTCTGCGATGGCGGCGTTGTCGAGGACCGGTTTCGAAGCGATCTCTTAGTCTCCCCGAGACGTGACCGCAATCGTCGTTCCCTTCCGCGGCGCGGACGGAAAGCGCCGCCTCGCGCCCGTCGCCGACGAGGCTCGTGCCGCGCTCTCGCTCGCCATGCTCGCGGACGTCCTCGCGGCCTGCGCCGTCGTCGGCCGGACGGTGGTCGTCACCGGCGACGAGGCCGCGCGGACGGTCGCCGTCGAGGTCGGCGTGGCCGCGCTCGACGACCCCGGCGGGGGCCAGGGCCCCGCCGTCGCGCACGCGCTCGCGCTCGTGCCGGCCGCGCCGGCGCTTGTCGTCAACGCCGACCTGCCGTGCGTCGTGCCCGACGACCTGCGCACGCTCGAGGCCGCGATCCCGCCGGGCGGGCTGGCGGTCGTGCCTGCGGCCGACGGAACCACGAACGCCCTCGGGTTCGCCGAGCCAACCCTCTTCCGGCCGCTCTACGGCCCTGGAAGCGCCGACCGTTTCCGCGCGCTGGGGCCGGCCGTGACCGTCGACCTGCCGAGCCTCGTGGACGACGTGGACACGCTCGACGATCTCGCTCGGCTCGGGGAGCGCGCCGGGCCGCGAACGCAGATGGCGCTGGCGATGGCCGGCCTCCTGGCCGCGACGTGAGGATCTGCGTCCTCTCCGGCGGCGTCGGCGGGGCGCGGTTCGTGCGCGGCCTCGCCGAGGTCTGCGCGCCCGAGGACGTGACGGTCGTCGGGAACGTCGGCGACGACCTGGAGGTGCTCGGGCTCCACGTCTCGCCCGACCTCGACAGCGTCCTCTACGCCCTCGCCGGCCTCGCCGACGAGGAGCGCGGCTGGGGTCGCGCCGGCGAGACGTGGCACGCGCTGGAGACGGTCGAGCACCTCCGCGGCGAGTCGTGGTTCCGGCTCGGCGACCGCGACCTCGGCCTGCATCTCGTGCGCACGCAGGCGCTCGCAGCCGGCGAGCCTCTCTCGGTGGTGACGGCGCAGCTCGCGGCGTCTCTCGGCGTCGAGACGGCGCTGCTGCCGGCGACGGACGACCGGCTGCGCACGTGGGTCGAGACGCCCAGCGGCAGCTTCGAGTTCCAGGAGTGGTTCGTCGCGCGCGGCCATCGCGACGAGGTCGACGCCGTTCGGTTCGAGGGAGCCGAGACGGCGCGGCCGGCGCCCGGGGTGCTCGAGGCGATCGCAACGGCGGAGCTGCTCCTGTTCGCGCCGAGCAACCCGTACGTGAGCATCGGCCCGATCCTGGCCGTCCACGCGATCCGGCACGCGCTCGAGCGGCGCAGCGTCCCGCTCGTCGCCGTCAGCCCGCTGATCGGCGGCCGGTCCGTGAAAGGGCCATGCGACGGGATGCTGCGTCGGCTCGCGGGCGGCACGACGCCCGCTCACGTCGCGTCGTGCTACCCCGGCCTTCTGGACGCGCTCGTGATCGACGAGGCCGACGCCGCCGGCGCGGATGCGCTCGCCGGGCTCGGCGTGCGGCCGGTCGTCACGCGGACGCTGATGAGCGACGCGGCGGCTCGCGCTCGGGTCGTCGACGCCGCGCTCGGCGCCGCGGGGGCGCTGCTTTGAAGATCGCGGTCCTCGGTGGCACGGGCACCTTCGGCCGGGCGCTCGCCGCACGGTTCCACGACCTCGGCCACGAGGTCGCGATCGGCTCTCGCGACCCCGAGCGCGCGCAGCAACAGGCGGCCGTGATCGGAGTCGGAGGCGGCGCGAACGCAGACGTGGCCGCGGACGCCGAGTTCGTCGTCCTCTCCACCGCCTCCGGCGCGGCGATCGACACTGCGCGCGAGCTGAAGAGCGCGATCGGCGCGACGCCCGTCCTCTGCGTCGCGAGCGACCTTCGCTTCACGAAGGAGGGCGTCCTGCCCGGCCGCAGCCAGGGATCGGTCGCCGAGGACGTGGCGGCGCTGCTCGACGGCCCGGTGGCGTCCGGCTACCAGTCGCTCTCGGCGGCGCACCTCGCCCACCCCGAACGCCTCGACCAGGACGTCCTCGTCTGCGGGGACGAGCCCGCCGCCAAGGACCCGGCGCTCGAGCTCGGCGCGCAGCTCGTCAGCGGCCGCGCGATCGACGCCGGGCCGCTCGCCAACTCGCGCGCGCTCGAAGGCATGACGGCCGTGATCCTGCACGTGAACCGGCGCTACCGCGTCGTCGCGGGGCTGCGGCTGACCGGGCTTCCGTGACCGAGCTGCGGGTCATTCCCCTCCAGGGGATGCCCGAGGTAGAAGAGGGCGCCGATCTCGGCGCGCTCGTCGCGCGCGCCGCGGAGCTCGAGGACGCGGACGTGGTCGTCGTCGCGCAGAAGGTCGTCTCCAAGGCCGAAGGCCGCGTCGTACGGCTCGACGACGTGGAGCCGTCCGAGCTCGCGCGCCGGCTCGCCGCCGACCAGGACCCGCGGCGGCTCGAGGTCATCCTGCGCGAGGCGACGCGGGTCGTCCGGAGCCGCCCGCCGCTCGTGATCGCGGAGACACGGCACGGCTTCGTGTGCGCGTCGGCGGGCGTCGACGCCTCCAACGCGCCGGAAGCCGCGACGCTCGTCCTCCTCCCCCTCGACCCCGACGCGTCCGCGCGGCGTCTGCGCGAGCGCCTCGCCGAGCTGACAGGCCGCTCGGTCGGCGTGACCGTCTCGGACTCGTTCGGCCGCCCGTGGCGGCAGGGGACGGTCGACGTCGCGATCGGCGTGGCCGGCCTCCGGCCGCTCATCGACCTGCGCGGGCAGCACGACCGCGTCGGCTACGAGCTCCATTCGACCGTGATCGCCGTAGCCGACGAGATCGCGAGCGCGGCCGAGCTCGTCATGGGCAAGACGAAAGGCGTGCCGGGCGCGGTCGTCCGCGGGCTGGCGCCAGCTGGAGACGGGAGCGCGAGCGAGCTGGTGATGCCGGCCGAGCGTGACCTCTTCCGCTGAAGTCACCCCATTTGGGGGACACGCAAGGCATTCGCGCTGGCTACTAATGTAAAGGTCTGGCTTGGACGACGCGCAGTGTCGTTGCCGCAGACGGTGCTGTGGGAGCTCGCTACTCGAGTCCGAGCGGCCGAGTGGAGGCCGACCTCGCGGTCGGCCTCTCTCGTTCTGGGGGCTGAAAGTACGATCGCGCCGATGCGACGGCGTCTCGTCCTCACGCTCCTGCTGGCAGCGCTCGCGGCTGTGGCTGCGACCGCGCAGGCGGCTTCGCCTCCGGCCTCGGCAGTGTTGAAGTGTCGAGCCGGGTTCAAGCACGCCGTCATCGCCGGCAAGCAGCAATGCCTCCGCCGCGGCCAGCGCTGCAGGAAGCGGTACGACCGCCAGTACCACCGATACGGCTTCCACTGCCACACCGGCCGGTTGACGCAGAAGCGACCCACGCCGAAGCCCGCGCCCCCTCCGCCGCCGCCTCCCGCTCCTCCTCCCGCTCCTGCTCCTGCGGCCGACCTGAGCGTGATCGAAAGCCACGGTCCGGAGCCGGTGACGGTCGGCGACGACCTCCGCTACACGGTCGTGGTCGAGAACAAGGGCCCGGATGCCGCCGAGGGCGTGCGAGTGACGATCACGATCCCGCTCGGCGCGGCGTTGTTCGCCGAAGCGACGCAAGGAACCTGCACCGGAACCACGACCGTCCTCTGCGATCTGGGCACGGTTGCCGCAGGCGGTACGCCCTCGGCCACCGTCGCTCTGCGTCCCACGGAGCCGGGAACCCTCACGAGCACCGCGACGGTGACCGCGACCACGGCCGACCCGAACAGCGCCGACAACATCGCGAGCTCGACCGCAACGGTGCTGTCGCCCTAAGGCGCGAGCCGCTCGACGATCCAGGCGTCGCCCGAGCGGCGATAGCGAAGCCGGTCGTGCAGCCGGTCGTCGCGATGCTGCCAGAGCTCGAACGAGTCGGGGACGACGCGGTAGCCACCCCACCAGTCGGGACGCTCCGGCCCCGCCTCGCCGACCGTCGCCGCCAGCTCGGTCACCCGGGCGTCGAGCGTCTCCCGTCCCGGCACGAGCTCGCTTTGCCGCGACGCGACGGCCGAGAGCCTGCTCCCACGCGGCCGCGAGACGAAGTACGCGTCGGACTCCGCCGGCGGGAGTCGCTCGACCGCGCCTTCGACCCGTACCTGCCGGCCGAGCGTGTCCCAGTGGAACAGGAGCGCCGCGCGCGGATTCTCGGCGAGCTCGCGGCCCTTGCGGCTCTCGTAGCAGGTGTAGAAGACGAAACCTCGCTCGTCGTAGCCCTTGAGCAGCACCATCCGCACGGACGGGCGGCCCTCGGGCGTCGCGGTGGCGACGGCCATCGCCTCCGGCACACGGATCCCCGCCTGCTGCGCCTCCTCGAACCACCTGCCGAACTGCCGGACGGGGTCCGGGTCGACGTCCGCCTCGAGCAGCTCAGCCACTAGACGAGGGTGAGCTGGCGGTACGGCTCGAGCGTCGAGACGCCGACGCCGACGAGGCGGAGCGCGCCCGGCCGGTCGGCGAGCGCTCGGTCGAGCAGCTTGCATGCGAGCGCGCCGATCTCGTCCCCGTCGTCGGTTCCGGCCGCGAGGGTGGTCGAGCGGCTGCGGATCGAGAAGTCGCCGTAGCGGAGCTTCGTCGTCACCGTGCGCGCGCTCCGGCCGTCCGCGCGGAGCAGCTCGCCCACGCGTTCGGCCATCCGGCGTAGCTCGCCGTGCAACCGCTCTCGGTCTGTCAGGTCCGTCTCGAACGTCTCCTCCTGGCTGATCGAGATCCGGACCGAGGTGAGCTCGAGGCCGCGCGGATCGACGCCGCGAGCGCGGTCGCGGAGGAGTGGGCCGACCTTTCCCGGAACGAGGCGACGGAGCTCGTCGTCGCCGAGCGCGGCAAGCGCGCCGATCGTACCGATCCCCGCCTCGCGAAGCCGCTCCTCCGCGCGTGGGCCGACGCCCGGCAGGAGCCGGACAGCGAACGGCGCAAGGAACGCCGCCTCGCGCCCGGGCGGGACGACCGTCAGTCCGCCGGGCTTGCGTCGGTCGCTCGCGACCTTCGCCACCACCTTCGAGCTGGCGACGCCGAGCGAGCAGGTGAGCGAGGTCGCGGCTCGGACCGCGGCCTGGACCGCCTCGGCGAGCACGCGCGCCTCGAGGAAGTCCCGCGCGAGCTCACCCAGGTCGAGGTAGCCCTCGTCGATGCCCGTCCGCTCGACGGTCGGCACCACGCCCCGCACCGTCTCCCACACCGTGCGCGAGTAGGTGCGGTAGAGCTGGTGGCGCGGCCGGAGGAAAATCGCGTGCGGGCAACGGCGAAGCGCCTCTGCCGCGCTCATCGCCGAGTGGATCCCGTACCGGCGGGCCTCGTAGTTCGCGGTCGCCACGACGCCGCGCCCGCGCGGGTCACCGCCGACGACGAGCGGCTTCCGCTTCAGCTCCGGCGCCTCGAGCTCCTCCACGGCGGCGAAAAAGGCGTCGAGGTCGAGGTGCGCGACGATCACTGCGCCCAAGGCTAAGCGTCGCGGCGGCCGAGAACCGAGTTAGTGGCTCTGAGCCACTAACTCGGTCCGGAGGAGCGCTACGGCCGGAACCATGCCGCTGTGCGGGTCCGAGCCGACGGTTTGTGGCTCTGAGCCACTAAGTCCTCGGCGCGCTACCTTCGCCCGCGCCTGACGCGAGGTGCTCGCGGAGTGCACCGAGGCGGGAGTCCCACGCCGCGCCTACGTTCGCCATCCACGCCATCGCCTCACCGAGCGGCGCGGGCGTCAGCTCGTAGCGCGTCTCGCGGCCCTGGCGTGTGGCGGCTACGAGCCCGGCGTCCGCGAGCGCCGCGAGCTGTTTCGCGACCGCCTGCCGCGTCACCGGGAGGTCCGCCGCGAGCTCGGTCGCGGTCGCGCTGCCGCGCGTCGAGATCTCGCGGACGAGCTCGCGGCGGCCTGGGTCGCCGAGCGCGGCGAAGACGCGGTCTACCGAACCGGCGTCCACGCGAGCGCGTGGAGCTCGAGCGCCGTCGACCAGTCGGGCGCCGTCTCGCGGACGAGCAGGCGCGTGCCCTCCGGTACCTCCTCGAGCGTGAACACGACCTCCCCCACGTCGTCCCAGTCGAGCACGAGCCGCTCGCCGGGCTCGGCCTCCCGCACCGTCGCGTGTCGCTCGTCGCCGTCGCCCCAGCGGAAGACCCCCGCGCCGCCCGGACGCACGTCGAGCTCGACCTCGTTCGCGAACCACTCCTCGAGCCGCTCCGGCTCGGTCAGCGCCTCCCAGACCTCCTCCGGGGGCGCGGGAAAGACGACCTCGCGCACGACCTCCACGGCTCCTCCTTTCGCAACCGACCGGTTGCGTATAGTTCGTGCAACCGAAGGGTTGCACATTAGCGCAAGGAGGCGACGATGAGCCAGCTGATCCCGATGGTGATCGACTCCGACGGCCGCGCGGAGCGCGCGTTCGACATCTACTCCCGCCTGCTCAAGGAGCGGATCGTCTTCCTCGGCACCGAAGTGGGCGACGAGATCGCGAACCTGATCGCGGCGCAACTCCTCTTCCTCGAGGCGGAAGACCCCGAGAAGGACATCAGCCTCTACGTGAACTCCCCCGGCGGCTCGGCCTACGCGGGCATGGCGATCTACGACACGATGCAGTACGTCAAGCCCGACGTGCGGACGATCTGCGTCGGGATGGGCATGTCCGCGGCGGCGATGATCATCGCCGGCGGCGCGACGGGGAAGCGCATGGCGCTGCCGAACGCGAAGATCATGATCCACCAGGGCTCCGGCGGCTTCCGCGGCACGCCCGCCGACATCCAGATCGCGGCGAAGGAAATCCTCGAGATGACGCAGCGGATGGCGGAGATCATCGCCCGCCACTCGGGGCAGCCGGTCGAGCAGGTGATGCGCGACATCGACCGCGACCGCTTCATGGCACCCGAGGAGGCGAAGGAGTACGGCCTGATCGACGAGATCGTCCAACGGACGGCAGTCGCGGCGTAACGCGCTTGCAAGGGGCGGGGCACGAAATCAAATTCGAAGGTGTCGACCGGTCATTGCAGACGGACGCACGGGCGGAGCCCGCACGTCCTGATGGTCGGCGCCGCCGAGTCGGCGCCTTAGGCGGCGCGCGGCGGGCGAATCTGCGGGGGCGTCTCGCGCGAGGCGACGACGCTCTCGGCGAGGGTGTGGATCGACATGCGGTTGTTCCGGGCCGCGCTCCGCAGGACCTGGAACGACTCCTGCATCGTGAGGCCGAAACGCTCGGCGAGGACGCCCTTCGCCTGCTCGATCACGATCCGTGATCCGAGCGCGCGCTTCAGCTGCTCGTTCTCCTCGAGGACGGCGCTGACGAGCTCCTGAAGCCGGTCGACGGCGCCGTCGCCGGCGCCGTCGACCACTGGGCGCGACACGTCGCGCAGCCTCGGCCTACGCTCTTGCGATTCGACCGACAAGCCGGTCTACCCCCTCCGCAAGCGAGCGTTCGATGCCGAAGACGCGACCGAGGCCGGTGATCTCGAAGATCCTCAGGATGCGCGGGTCGTCGGCGACGAGCACGCACGTGCCGCCGTTCGTGCGGAGCCGCTTCGCGTTGCCGACGAGCGCGCCGAGCGAGACCGAGTCGATGAAGGTGACGCCCGTGAGGTCGACGATCACCCGGCGCCCACCCTGCTCCATCACGGCCGCCAGCTCCTGCTCGAGCGGCTCCACCGTCGAGAGGTCGAGCTCCCCCGAGACGGAGACGACGAAGGCGTCGGCACCGATCTGTGCGGTTCCGACGTGGGTGGCGACGACAGCCATCGAGCGCGAGCCTAGCGCCGGTTCTCTGAGCGGGTTCTACAGCTTTTGTGAGGGTTCTCTCACATACGGGACCAGCTTGTAGCCGGCTGAGCGGACCGTAAGCAGCCGGTCCGGCCGGGCGGGATCGCGCTCGATCTTTCGACGGAGGTTCGAGACGTGGACGTCGCACGCCCGCTCGTCGCCGACGTAGCTCGACTCCCAGAGGTGCTGCATGATCTGGCGGCGCGTGAAGACGCGGTCGGGCGCGCCGGCGAGGAGGGCGAGGAGCGAGAGCTCGGACGGGGTCAGCTCCACCTCGCGGCCGTCGACGCGCACTCGGTGGCGGGCGTAGTCGAGCTCCAGCCCACCGACCCGGACGACGGCGCCGTCGACGGGACCGCGGTCGAGCTCGCGACGGCGGAGGATCGCGCGCACGCGGCTGACGAGCTCGGCGACCGAGAACGGCTTCGTGACGTAGTCGTCCGCTCCGAGCTCGAGGCCGAGCACGCGGTCGACCTCTGCGTCGCGCGCGGTCAGCATCAGGATCGGGACGTTGCTCTCCGCACGCAACGTGCGGCAGACGTCCAGCCCCGAGAGGCTCGGCAGCATCAGGTCGAGCACGACCACGTCGTACGGCCTCCCTCGTGCGGCCTCGAGCGCGGCGGGGCCGTCTCCGACCGCATCGACCTCGAAGCCTTCGCGGCGCAGGCCGTATGCGACGGCGTCCACGATCGCCGGCTCGTCGTCGACGACGAGGATCCGCTCGTTCAACGCTCGACCACCGTCGCCGCCCGGAGGCGCACGCGGACGACGGTGCCGGCGCCGTCGTTCGACTCGATGTCGATCGTCCCCTCCATCGCGCGCACCGCCTCGGAGACGATCGCGAGGCCGAGGCCGAAGCCCTCGCGGTCGCGCGTGCCGCGGAAGAAGCGGTCGAAGACCCGGTCGCGCTCGCTCGAGGGGATACCGCGGCCGGTGTCGGCGACGCTCAGCTCGACAACGCCGTCGCCGTCGGCCTCGGCTCGCACGACGACCCGGCCCTCGGCGGTGTACTGCACGGCGTTCGCGGCGAGGTTCGTCACGACCCGTTCGAGCAGGTCGCGGTTCGCGACGGCGGCGAGCTCCGGCGCGCAGTCGATCTCGACGGCGATAGACGACGGCGGCTCGAGCTCCTTGAGCGCCTCGGCGAGCAGCGGCGCGAGCGGGACGATCTCGACGCGCGGAGCCTCGGCCTCCGTCTGCGCTCGCGCCAGCGTGAGCATCGCACCGACAAGGCGCTGGAGCCGGGCCGTCTCCCGCTCGATGTGGCCGAGGAACGTCTCGCGAGCCTCGGGATCGTCCTTCGCTCCCGACTGGAGGAGCTCGATCGCGCCGGTGATCGCGGCAAGGGGCGTCCGCAGCTCGTGCGCCGCGTTCGCGACGAACTCGCGCTCGGCGACCTCCCGCCGCTCTCGCTCCGTCACGTCCTGGACGATCGACACGGCGCTGATGATCTTCCCGCGCGAGTCGTGGATCGGCGCGCTGCCGAGTTCGACCTTCACGCGCGTGCCGTCCGGCCGCACGATCTCCGCCCGTTCGCCGGTCGCTCGCTCGCCGGTTCGCAGCGCCCGTATCGCGGGCCACTCGTCGGGGGCGTATCGGGAGCCGTCCTCGCGGTAGCCCTCGCGGTCGGTGAAGTCGACGGCGCCGCCGAAGACCGCCAGCGCAACCTCGTTCACCGTCGCGAGCCTCCCGGTGGTCGCATCGACGAGGACGATGCCGATCGGGAGGTGCTCGACGATCGTCTCGAGGCGCCTGCGCTCTCCCTCGACCTCCTCGGTCCGCTCCGCTACGCGTCCCTCGAGCTCGGCCGCGAGCACGCGGACCTCGGTCTCGTCCTGTCGCCGCCTCGTGACGTCCTCGAGGGACCAGCGGAGCTCGCGCCGATCCTCCTCGCTGCTGACGGCACGGACACGGGCGTGGACGATGATCTCGTCGCGGCCGCGCGGCGACAGCCGGAACTCGAGGTCCTGCACGCCGGTGTCGTGGTCGAGCCGCAGGAGGAGGCTGCGCAGCTCCCGGCGCTCGTGCGGCGGGACGAACGTCGCGATCGGCTTCCGCTTGACCTGCCACGCGGTGGCGCCGAGAAGCTCCTGCGCAGGGCCGTTCATGGCGCGGATCGCGCCGAACTCGTCTGTGACGAGGTACGCGATGGGGGCGATCTCGAAGAGCTCTTCGTACCGGCGGCGCTCGGCCTCCAGCTCGAGTTGCGCCGCGACGAGCGCGTCGTTCTGCTGGCGCAGCTCCTCCTCTGCGACGCGAAGCTGCTCGACCGCCGCCGCGAGGTCCCCCGCGAGGTCGCTCATCGTTCCGCCGGCTGCTCCGCCCGCATCAGGAGGATCGCGCCCTCGACGCCATCCCGGCCGTGGTTCTGGAGCGGCGTGAGATCGACGTGGCATTCGACCTCGCGGCCGCGCCGCGTCAACGCTTTGACGGTCACCTCGACCTTCTCTTCGCCGGCGAGGATCCGACCGATCGGCGCGCGCAGCTCGGGCACCGGGACGCCGATATCCAACGTGAGCAGATGCCGCCCGAGCACCTCGTCGGCCCGTAAGCCCCAGAGGTCGTGCGCACCTTCATTCCATCCGCGGACGCCGAGGTCGCGGTCGACGACGACGACGGCCGCCCGCATGCTCTCGAGCACGCTCTCGACGAACGCCGTCGCCTGGTTCATCTCGTCCGTCCGTTGGTGGAGCTCGTCGTTCGTCGTCTCGAGCTCCTCGTTCGAGGACTGGAGCTCCTCGTTCATCGTCTCCAGCTCCTCGTTCGTGGACTGGAGCTCCTCGTTGGTCGTCTCCAGCTCCTCGTTCGTCGACTGGAGCTCTTCGTTCGTCGTCTCCAGCTCCTCGTTCGTGGACTGGAGTTCTTCGTAGGCCGTCTCGAGCTCGCGCTTTGCGGCATTGACCTCGTCGCGGAGCTTGGTGTAGCGCGTCACGTCCGTGGCGTTGACCGTCACGCCGACCACGTTCCCCGGCGCTGCGAGCAGCGGCGAGACCTGGAGGTCGAGGACGTGCGTCGCGTCCGGGCGCTGCAGCTCGACCCCCCGGATCCAGATCGCGTGGCCGCCCTCCTGCACCTCCTCGATCCGGGACCGGAGCTCGACCGGCCGGTACGAGAGGGGAAGGTCCTGGATCGGCCGACCCACGTCCGCGTGGTTCAAGTCGAACAGGAGTCGCGCGTGGGCGTTCGCGTGGATCACAGTGCCGTCGTGGTCGATCACGACCTGTGCGACCGGGGCGGCGTCGAGCGCCGCGTCGAGGACAGCGGCGTCGGCTTCGCGGTCGATTCCCGCCGTCCGATCCGTTCGATCGGGCGGCAGCACCGCGCGGATCGGCCGGCTCGAGACCTTGCCGAAGATCCGCCGTTTCAGGTCGACTGCGGTGAAGAGCGGCGAGCGGGCGACCATTGCCTCCGCCTTCCCGAGGAAGAGATAGCCGCCGTCGCGAAGCGCGAAGTGGAAGTTCCGCAGGATCCGCTCCTGCGCGTCGGTGAGGAAGTACATGAGCGTGTTGCGCGAGATGAGGAGGTCGATCCGCGAGATCGGCGGGTCCTGGATCAGATCGTGCCGGCCGAAGATGACGTTCCGTCGCAAGTCCTGGCGGAAGACGAAGCTCGAGTTCGTCGCCTCGAAGTACCGCTCGCGCAGCTCCGGCGGGACCGGCACCAGATCTTTGGCCGTGTACCGCGCATGTCGCCCGCTCGTGAGCGCATCGTTGTCGATGTCCGTGGCGTAGATCTTTACGCGCCTGGTGAACTCGTCGTCGCCGAGCGCCTCCGCGAAGAGGATCGCCACGGTGTACGCCTCCTCGCCCGTCGCGCACCCGGTCGACCAGACGCGGATGTTGCCCTTGTTCGCTTCGAGGATCCTCGGCACGATCTGGTCGCGGATGTAGTCCCACGCAGGCTCGTCGCGGAAGAACGACGTGACGTTGATCAGGATCGTGTCGAAGAGCGCCGCAAACTCATCCGGTTCGTTGCGAAGGAGCTCCTGGTACTCGGCGAAAGAATTGACCCGGCGCTCCTGGAGCCGCTTCGTAATCCGGCGCGTGAGGCTCGGCCGCTTGTAGCCGGTGAAGTCGAACGCGCGACTCTCGCGGATGAATTCGAGCAGCGCCTCAAACTCGGCGTCGGTCTCTGGCGTGCTGGTCATGGCACCTGCTCGATCGGCTCGTCTTCGTCTTCGGCCTCAGGCGGCGCGTGAAACGCGTGCAGCGCGTCGCGAAGCGTCAGCGCGTGCTGGACGGTGTGCTCCGCGACGCGCGCGTAGCGCGTGGCCACCCGCCGGTTCCCGCGCGCGCTCATCCGCTGCGCGAGCCGGCGGAGCATCGCCGCGCGCTCCTCCAGCGCCCGCAGCGCGGACCACATCGCCGCCTCGACCGACGCAGACTGCTGGGCGAGGAGCGTCTCGACGGAGAATTGATGACCGGTGCGGCACCGGAAGCGCAGAACGCCCGCCTCGTCGGCCTGCCAAAGCGCGCCGTTGCACTCCGGACACGTGAACCCGCTCGGGTGGCCGGGCTGCGGTTGGTCCGTGGAGCCGCGGTCGACGGCGACGAGGCTCTCCTCGAGGACCTCTTCGCCGGGTGTCGCGGTCTCGGGCGGTTCCGTCGCGGCCTCAGTGACGAGCTTGGCGAGGAGCTCCGCGATCTCTGCTGCCGGGACGACGTGGTCGGGCTGTGTCCCTTCGATGGCAGCGAGCGGCATCCCGTCGTACAACGCGTCGGAGGGGCTCTGGACGACGGTGTGCCCGCCCGCGGCCTTCACCGCCGCGAGCCCGGCTGCGCCGTCGTCGAGGACACCCGAGAGGATCACGCCGACCGCGCGCGGGCCGTAGACACGGGCTGCGCTCCGGAACAGCGTGTCGATCGCGGGCCGGTGACCGTTCTCGCGCGGCCCCCGCACGATCCGCGCGTTGCCGTCCTCGACGAGGAGATGGTGGTCCGGAGGCGCGACGTAGATGCAGCCGTTCTCGATCTCCTCGCCGTCGTCGGGGTGGATCGCCGGCAGGTCACCGGCACGCTCGAGGATCTCCGGGAGGACGCTCGTGCCGCCCGCGGCGAGGTGGAGCACGACGAACACGGCCGCCTCGAGCTCGGGCGGAAGGCCTGCCGCCACGGTTCGGAGCGCCTCGACGCCGCCCGCGGAGGCGCCGATCACGATAACGGCCCGCTGATTCCCTTGTCCGTTTGCGGCCACGCGTGCGCCTCCTGACCCTCTGCCCATGATAGACCCGTTGCGGTGGCCAAAACCATGGTCGCGGCGCTCGGCGACTCGATCACTGCGGGTTCGCCGCGGTGGGATCCCGACCCGGCCGTGCGCGCTCGGATCGCGGCGCCGACACCAGAGAGCTCATGGGAGCACTGGGCGGCGCTCGCGGCGCCGTCGTTCGAGCTCCGGAACTGCGGCGTCTACGGCGAGCGGACGGACGAAATTGCGCTGCGGTTGGAGCCGTGCGCGGGCGGGGTGGACGTCCTCGTCGTCCAGGGCGGGATCAACGACGTGGCCCAGGGACGGTCGGTCGAGGACGCCGCGGCGAGCCTGCGCGCGATGGCGCGTCGCGGGCTCGAGCTCGGGCTCGTCGTGCTCCTGGCGGACGTTCTGCCGTGGAACGCGGGGTACCCGCGTTTCGACGCCGCGATTCGCCACCTGAACGCGCTCGTGGCGGCGGTTGCGGCCGAGGAGGGCGTCGGGCTCCTGCCGTTCCACGACACGCTCGAGGACGCGTCGCGGCCCGGCCGGATGCGCGAGGAGTGGGTCGCGGACGGCGACCATCCGTCCGTCGCCGGCTACCGCCGCCTCGCGGAGGTCGTCGTCGTCCCCGCGCTGCTAGAGCTCTAGCTCGAGGCCGTCGTGCGTCTGCTCGAGCCCGGGCTCGAGCGAAAGCTCGGCGGGCCGGTGCGTGATCAGCAGCCTGCGCGCACCGGCGGCCGTGAACGCCTCGATCGCCTCTTCGGCCGAGAGGTGGCCGCGCGGCTGGCCGTCGAGGTCCCCGCGCTCCAGCGTCGCCTCGCAGAGGAAGAGGTCCGCGTCGCGCGCGAGCTCGGCGAGCTGGGGCGTGGGCGCCGAGTCGCCGGAGTACGCGAGCGTCGTCTCGGTGTTCGACACGCGGAAGCCGTACGTCTCGACCTGGTAGTGCGGCACGCGGAGCGGCATCACGTCGAGGCCCGCGGTGCGGAACCGCTCGCCGCCGGCGTACTCGTGGGGCCGGAACGCCTTCTCGAACATGTGCGGGATCCCGAAGCGGTCGGCGAACTCGTGCATCAGCGCGAGCCCGCCCGGCGGAAGCCAGAGCTCCGGCGGCGGCACGAGGTCTCCGAAGCGGTAGAGCGAGCCCCAGACCCACGGAACGATGTCGCCCCAGTGGTCGAGGTGGAAGTGCGTGATCGCGATCGCGTCGAGGCGCGGCCAGCCCTCACGCGCCCGCAGGCGCGCGAGCACCCCGGGCCCGCAGTCGAGCAGCAGCCGGCCGGGTCCTTCGACGAGGTAGCCCGACTGCGTGCCGCCGGGATTGGGCCACGCCGGCGAGCAGCCGATCACTGTCAACTTCACGCGCACATCTTCTCCTACTTTCGCTCTTGCTCCTCTTCGTCATAGAATCGCCCGGCGTGCCCGCTCCGACCGATCTCCTGCGCAAGGTTCCTCTGTTCGCCGATCTCGGCCGGCGCGAGCTCGAGCAGGTCGCGGCCTCGATGAAGGAGCGCAACTTCGCGGAGGGCTCGACGCTGACGACCGAGGGCGAGGGCGGCGTCGGGTTCTTCGTGATCGAGGACGGGAAGGCGCGCGTGAGCGTTCGCGGCGAGGACCGCGGCGGGCTCGGCCCCGGCGACTACTTCGGCGAGATCGCGCTCATCACGGAGGGGAGCCGGACGGCCACCATCACGGCCGAGACGCCGGTCAAGGCGTGGGGGATGACGATGTGGGACTTCCGCCCGCTCGTCGAGACGAACGCCGGGATGTCCTGGGCAATGCTCCAGGCGATGGCGAAGCAACTGCGCGCGGCCGAAGAGCGCGCGGGCTAACGCGTCCGCAGCCGATCTACGTCGAGATCCTCGTTCGGGCGGCTCTCGACGAGCTGTGGTCGAAGACGCAGGATCCAGCCTTGCACGTGCGGTGGGACCTCCGGTTCACGTCGATCTCGCCGCTCGGCGGCGGACGGTTTCGGTACGCGACGCGGGTCGGCGGCTTCGAGGTCGCGGGCGAGGGCGAGTCGGCGGGTGAGCGGCGGGCGGAGGACGGGAGCGCTACGTCGGCGCTCCGGTTCTGGTCCGATGACCCGCGCGCTCTGATTCGCGAGGGGTCGGGGTACTGGCGCTACGTGCCGACCGACGACGGCGTCCGGTTCATCACGCGCTACGACTACGCGACGCGGTGGGGCGCGATCGGGCGGGTGGTCGATCGGCTCGCGTTCCGTCCGCTGCTCGGCTGGGCGACGGCGTGGAGCTTCGACCGGCTGCGGCTCTGGCTGGAGCGCGGGATCTCCCCCGAGGAGTCGCTGCGGCGGCTGCTCCCGCGGGCCGGGCGGTGCCTCCGAAACCCGCCGCGATGACGTCGATCTTCCGACGCGCGCTCGGCGACGACTTCGACCGGCTGCACCCGGAGATCCAGCGGCGTTTCGGCTTCTCGAGCGCGGACGGCGTCGCCTCGATCGGACACGGCGTGATGGAGGAGCTCTGGCGCGGGCCCGCCTTCACGCTTCCGTTCCTCGTGCTCGGGACCTGGCGGCGGATCATGTTCCCCGAGCGCGGGCACGATGTCCCGTTCCGGATCGAGAACTACGCCTACGTCGACCGTTTCGGCCGGGAGACCGTCACGTGGGCGCGGACGTTCGAGCTGCCGCGACGGATGCGGATGTTCGACGCGACGATGATCTGGAGCGAGCGGCGAGGCTGCATCGTCGACTACCTCGGGACGCACCAGCACCTCGCCGTCGACCTGCACGCTTCTGTCGACGAGGAGGGTGGGATCCGCTTTCGCTCCGGAGAGCAGCGGTTCTACGAGCGGCGGATCGCGTTCCGCTTCCCGCTGCTCTTCTCCGGGATCGCCGAGGTGCGCGAGTGGTACGACGACGCGGAGCGGCGTTTCCGGATCTCGGTCGAGGTCGGCAACGAGCGCTTCGGGCGGCTGTTCGGCTACCGCGGCTGGTTCCAGGCCGAGGAGCGTCCGTGCGCGCCGCACGAGGTGCCGGCCCGCGTGAAGCCGGTTCGCGAGGAGCGGCGCGAGTAGAGGCATCGTCTACTGAGGACATGTTCGTAAGCGGCGACTTGCCATCTGTGTGCAAAGGTCGTACGGTTTTCCGGCGTGACTCAAACCGACTCGTGTCCGACCGCGGTGCCTAGGCGCCTTCTGCTCCTCTTCTGCATCGCGTCGATCGTGACGAGCCTCGCCGCCGCATCCGTGCCGAGATCCGCGTCCGCGGCATGTGCATGGAACATCGGCTGCGAGTTCCACTCGCCGCAAGAGGGGCATACGGCGTTGCAATTCACTCAATATCCCGACGAGATCGTCGAAGCCAGCTGGGACACCTACTCGTCATTCCTCGCGATCGCGACCACGAGCGGCGGCACCTGGAAAGACCAGGCGACGGTCTACAACTCGCCGAACAACTACCGCTTCTTCATCTTCACGGATAAATACGGGTGCTACAACCACCACACGGGCACGATGTGGGTGAACTGCAAGCACTATGAATAGAAGTGCTCAAAGACGTAGAAACCTCAGAGTTCCGATTTTGTTGGGCGCGTTGCTGGCCGTCGTTGCGGGTTTGGTCTTGGCCGTCGCGCGGCCTGGTTCCGGAGGCGCGTCCGCTTCTCTTGTCGGCGATCACGCGAATGGCGGTGGACTCCCTCCAGAGCGTCGCGACGCGATCCTTCGTGGTGCGCGCGAAGACGGGGTGGACCCAGCCACCGTGGTCGCTGCCGCTACAGCTGGCCCCGAAGGCGCCGCCGTCGCAGCGCTCGTCGGCACGGGCTTCGACGGCCGCGTACGCGTCAGCTTCTTCCATGGTTTCGGGATGACGGCATTTCAGCCGCCGGGACACCTTTTTGCGCGCGGGGAGCAGCTTGCGCTCAGCGAAGGGTATTCGGGGCCCCAGCACGAGCCGGTGCGCGTGGTCGTTGTCGGAGCTGCGCGGCCCACGGTTTCACGTGTCGAGATCGAGCTCGCGGACGGTCGCACGGTCGATGCGGCACTGAATCGGCGGGCGGGGTTCGGCTTCTTCGCCTACGTCGGCGCGTCGCCGACCGAGTTCCCCACGTTTGTGCGCGCGTTCGCGGGCGGCGTGCTCGTGCAGACGCACGAGATCCCGAAGCTCTAGCCGCACAGCTCACCGCTTCGGGCTCGTCTTCGCTCTCGCTCGGATCTCGCGGTAGAACGCCCGCCGTCGCTTCGCCTCCTCCGACCGCGCCTTCTTGTCGAGACGGATCTCGAGTCGCCTGAGCTCGCGGCCCAGCTTGCGCCAGCTCGCGAGCCGCTCCCGATCGAGGCGGCCCGAGTGGATCGCTTCCTTCACCGCGCAGCCGGGCTCCGTCTCGTGGGCACAGTCGAAGAACCGGCATTGGGCCGCGAGCTCCTCGATGTCGGAGAACGTCGTCTCGAGCCCGTCCTCGGAGACCCAGAGCTGGAGCTCGCGCATCCCCGGCGTGTCGATGACGAGACCGCCGCCCGGGAGCACGACGAGCTCCCGGTGCGTCGTCGTGTGCCGGCCACGGCCGTCCGCGCGAAGCTCGGCGGTCGCCAGCAGCTCCGACCCCGCGAGCCGGTTCACGAGCGTCGACTTCCCGACGCCCGAAGAACCGAGCAGCGCGAGCGTCCGGCCCGGCACGAAGAGCGCGCCCAGCTCGTCCAGACCCTCGCCCGTCTCGGAGCTGACGACGTGGACGGGCACGCCGAACGCGACGCCCTCCGCCTCTGCGACGCGCAGCGGCACGTCGTCGCAGAGATCGCTCTTCGTGAGGACGATCCTCGGCTCGGCGCCGCTCTCCCACGCCATCGTCAGGTAGCGCTCGAGCCGCCGCGGCTTGAAGTCGCGATCGAGCGCGGTGACGAGCAGCACGACGTCGACGTTCGCCGCGACGACCTGCTCGTCGGTCTCGGCCCACGCAACCTTCCGGGAGAACTTCGTGCGGCGCGGGAGGACGGCGTGGACGTAGCCGTCGCCGAACGCGACCCAGTCCCCGACCGCCGGAAAGTCGGCGCGACCGGACGCACGGGAGCGGAACCACGGCGCCACCTCGGCGCGCAGCTCGCCCGCCTCGGCGTAGAGCACGTAGCCGCCGCGGTGCTCGACCGCGACGCGCGCGGGCACGAGCCCTTCGGCTGCGTGCGGCTCGAATTCGAATGCGAGCTGGTCCGACCAGCCCAGGTCCTCCAGGTTCAACGCGATACCTCCGTAGCTCGAAAGGAGACGCCAGGCCGCCGGTGGCGGCTCGAGCTACGAGAGGACGCTCTGAGGCGCTACAGGCGGACGCGGAAGAGGGTGCGGGCCAGCTCTGTCATCTGGGACATCCCTCCTTCCGTCGTTTGCGCCTGACCGACGCAGTATGCGGACGCAGCGGCTAGGCCGCAAGCTCGTCGGCGACGGCGAGCGCCTCGTCGAGTGCGGCGAGGCCCTCTTCGATCTCCTCGCGAGTGATGACGAGCGGTGGGACGATCATCACGACGTTCCAGTGCGTCATCAGATAGAGGCCGCGGTCGAGCGCCGCCTTCGAGAGTCGCGCGATCGGCTGGAGCGCCTCGCCGCTCGCGTTGAACGGCACCAGCGGCTCGCGCGTCTCGCGGTTCCGGACGAGCTCGAGCGCCCAGAAGCATCCGAGGCCGCGGATGTCGCCGATCGACGGATGCCGCTCGGCGAGCTGCGCGAGGCCCGTCGCGAACACCTCGCCCATCGCCGCGGCGTTCTCGACGATTCCCTCCTCGCGGAAGGCCTCGATCGACGCCACGGCCGCCGCGCAGGCGAGCGGATGGCCCGAGTACGTGAGCCCGCCCGCGAAGTACTTGTCCTTGACCCAGTCCGCGATCGCCTCGGAGACGATCATCGCGCCCAGGGGCACGTAGCCCGAGTTGATCCCTTTCGCGACGCAGAGGATGTCCGGGACGACGTCCCAGTTCTCGCAGGCGAACCAGCGGCCGGTGCGCCCAAACCCGGCCATGACCTCGTCGCAGATCAGCAGGATCACGTGCCGGTCGCAGACGTCGCGGATCGCCTGAAGGTAGCCGGGCGGCGGCGGGATGACGCCGTTCGTCCCGGTGACGGTCTCGAGGATGACCGCGGCGACCGTGTTCGGCCCCTCGTACTGGAGGATCTCCTCGAGGTGCGGCGCGCCCGTGCAGACGGGGCATGGATCGGGGTGGCCGGCCGGGCAGCGGTAGGTGTACGGGTCTAGCATCCGGACGACGCCCGAGATCCCCGGCTCGGCGTACCAGCGCCGAGGGTCGCCTGTCGCCGTGATCGCGCCCGCGGTCGCGCCATGGTACGAGCGGTAGCGCGCGACGATCTTCTGCCGGCCCGTGTACCAGCGCGCGAGCTTGATCGCGTTCTCGTTCGCCTCCGCGCCGCCGTTCGTAAAGAACGACATCGTCAGGTTCCCGGGCGTGACCTCGGCGAGTAGGCGGGCGAGCTGCGAGCGCGGCTCCGTCGCCATCGGCGGGCCGATCGTGCACAGCTTCTCGGCCTGCTCCTTGATCGCGGCGATCAGCTTCGGGTGCTGGTGGCCGATCGAGACGTTGACGAGCTGCGAGGCGAAGTCGAGGTAGCGGTTCCCGTCGTAGTCCCAGAACCAGCAGCCCTCGGCACCGGCGACGGGGATCGGGTTGACGGCGTCCTGCACCGACCAGGAGTGGAGGACGTAACGCTTCGCGTCCTCGACGATCTGCCGTCCGAGCTGTGGATCCGCGCCGACGACCGTCATCGCAGGAGAGCTTAACGCGGTACCCTCACCCGGTCAGCTGAGGAGGGACGATGACCGAGGTGGCAGAGGCGCCGAGGCGCGCCGAGACGGAAGAGATCGCGCGGATCAACCACTGGATCGGCGGCAGGCGCGTCGCCGGCCGCTCGGGTCGGAGCGGCCCGGTCTACAACCCGGCGATGGGTCGGCAGACGGGCGAGGTGGACTTCGCCTCGGTCGAGGAGATCGACGAGGCGGTCCAGGCCGCGAAGACGGCATTTCCCGCCTGGCGCGCCCTGTCCCTCTCGCGCAGAACGGAGATCTTCTTCCGGATCCGGAAGCTCGTCGACGAGCACCGCGAGGACATCGGCCGGATCCTCACGTCCGAGCACGGCAAGGTCCTTTCGGACGCGAAGGGCGAGGTCGCGCGCGGGCTCGAGGTGATCGAGTTCTGCTGCGGGATCCCGGAGCTCCTCAAAGGCGGTTTCTCCGAGCAGGCCTCGACCGGGATCGACGTCTACTCGATCCGGCAGCCGCTCGGCGTCTGCGGCGGGATCACGCCGTTCAACTTCCCGGCGATGGTTCCGATGTGGATGTGGGCGCCCGCGCTCGCCTGTGGGAACACGTTCGTCCTCAAGCCCTCCGAGAAGGACCCGTCGGCGTCGATCTATGTCGCCGAGCTGCTGAAGGAAGCCGGGGTCCCGGACGGCGTCTTCAACGTCGTCCACGGCGACAAGGTCGCGGTCGACGCGCTGCTCGAGCACCCCGACGTCGCAGCGGTCAGCTTCGTCGGCTCGACTCCGATCGCGAAGTACGTCTACGAGACGGGCACACGCGCGGGGAAGCGAATCCAGGCGCTCGGGGGCGCGAAGAACCACATGATCGTCCTCCCCGACGCGGACATCGAAATGGCCGCGGACGCGGCCGTCAGCGCGGCGTACGGCTCTGCGGGCGAGCGCTGCATGGCGATCTCGCAGGTCGTCGCCGTCGGCCACGCCGCAGACGAGCTCGTCGACGCGATCACGGCGCGTATCCCGAAGGTGAAGGTCGGCAACGGGCTCGAGCCCGACGTCGAGATGGGGCCGCTCGTCACGCGCGAGCACCGGGACCGCGTCGCGTCGTACGTCGAGAAGGCGCCTGCTGAGGGCGCGCGGGTGGTCGTCGACGGGCGCGAAGGCGCTCCCGAGGGCGGCTTCTTCCTCGCGCCGTCGCTCCTCGACGACGTGAAGCCAGGCAT
>DASUZD010000128.1:0-5123 GCA_036377055.1 Gaiellaceae bacterium
ACACCTCGGCGAGTGGATCGGCGCGGGTGGCGAGGCGCCGCGCGGCCGCTTCGCCGAGTGGCGCTCGTTCGCGGCCGACCTGCCGACGCGGCGCGAGCGCGTCCACCAAGCGTGGGTGCAGATCTCGATGGGCTGCAACTCGAAGTGCGCGTACTGCATCGTCCCGGCGGTGCGCGGCCGAGAGCAGAGCCGGCGCCCTGGCGACGTGGTCGCAGAGGTCGAGCAGCTCGCGCGCGAGGGCGTCCGGGAGATCACGCTGCTCGGCCAGAACGTGAACTCGTATGGGCGCGACCTGCCGCTCGAGTCGCGCATCGAGTTCGGCGAGCTCCTACGGGCGTGCGATGCGGTCGTCGGGATCGAGCGGATCCGCTTCACGAGCCCGCATCCGAAGGACTTCCGCGCGCCCGTGATCGCCGCGATGGCGGAGTGCCGCGCGGTGTGCGAGCACGCGCACCTGCCGCTTCAGTCCGGCTCGACGCGGATCCTGAAGGCGATGCGGCGCACGTACTCGTGCGAGCGCTACCTGCGGCTCGTCGAGGAGATGCGCGCGGCGATCCCGGACCTCGCGCTGACGACCGACCTGATCGTCGGCTTCCCGGGCGAGACGCAGGGGGACTTCGAGGAGACGCTCGAGGTCGTCGAGGAGGTCGGCTTCGACGGCGCGTTCACGTTCGTCTTCTCGCCGCGCCACGGGACGGAGGCGGCGACGCTCCCTGGTCAGGTCCCGGACGAGGTGAAGTCCGAGCGGATCGAACGGCTGATCGACGTCGTGCAGCACGTGGCGCTCGAGCGGAACCGCGCGCGGATCGGTCGGGTGGAGGAGGTGCTGGTCGAGGGCGCGAGCCGAACCGACCCGGCGCTCCTGCGCGGCCGGACGCGCCGGAACACGACAGCGAACTTCGCGGGGACGGCTACGGCCGGCGATCTCGTCGACGTTCGGATCGACCGCGCGACCTCGACGACGCTCGGCGGCGCACAGGCGACGGCCGCCGCAGCTTGACCCACGTTCGGCACGGACTCGACACAGTCCGACGCGGGTTTCTCCGGTAGCGTTCGTAGCGGGGGCAGCCCGGCGAGAGGGGACATGGCCGACGGGGACGAGGCAGGAACGGACACGTCGTTCGTCGTCGCGATCTTCGGGCCGACCGCGAGCGGCAAGACCGCCGTCGCGGAGCTCGTCGCCGACGCGCTCGGCGGGGAAGTCGTCTCCGCGGACTCGGCGCAGGTCTACCGCGGCCTCGAGATCCTCACGAACCAGCCCGAACGACCGACGCGCCTCGTCGCGGTCTGGCCGCTCGAGCACGAGGTGTCCGTGGGGGAGTACCAGCAGCTCGCGCACGAGGCGATCGACGAGCTGCTCGCCGCGGGCGAGACTCCCGTCGTCGCGGGCGGAAGCGGGCTCTACCTCCGCGCCGCGCTCGCCGAGCTCGATCTTCCGCCGGCGCCGCCGCCCGAACGTCGGGGCCGTTGGGAGCGGCGATACGACGCGCTCGGGCCGAACGACGCGCACGCGTTGCTCGCGCACCGCGACCCGGCCGCCGCCGAGCGCGTGCACCCGCACGACCGGCGGCGGGTCGTCCGGGCGCTCGAGCTTGCGGAGGCCGGCGAGTCCCTGCGGCCGGCGGAGGAGACGCTCTGGTCGGACGACACGCGGCATCCGACGCTCGTCTTCGGGCTCGACGTGCCGAAGGACGTCCTGACGCGCCGGATCGAGGAGCGAACACACGAGATGTTCGACCGCGGCGTCGTCGACGAGGTCGAGGCGGCGCTCGCGGGGCCGATCTCGCACACCGCACGCCAGGTGATGGGGCTCGAGGAGATCGCCGAGCTCCCGCGCGAGAAGGCGATCGAGGCGCTCACGCTCCGCACCCGCCGCTACGCCGCCTACCAGCGGAAGTGGATGCGCCGGATTCCGAGGCTCGTTACGGTTGACGCCGACCGCCCGCCGGATGAGGTCGCCGCCGACATTCTCGAAGTGGCACGCGCTCGGCAACGTCTACTGGCTCGTCGAGCGGGCTGACCTCGCCGTGCCCCTGACCGCCGAGCGCGTCCGCGAGCTGTGCTCGGACGGCGCCGCGGACGGAGTGCTCGAGGTCGCCGACGTGCGCGGGGACGACGCCGACGTCGTGGTCTGGAACCCGGACGGCTCGACGGCCGAGCTCTCCGGGAATGGAACGCGAATCGCGGCGCGCTGGCTCGCCGACCGCACGGGCGCCGGGGAGGTCAGGATCCGCGTCGGGCCGCGCGTCGTCTCGGCACGCATCCGCGGCGACGAGGTCGAGCAGGACCTCGGCGAGGTCGAGGTCTACGAGCGTGAGCGCGTCGCGGGGCTCGACGTGACATCGGTCTCGGTCGGAAACCCGCACGCGGTCGTCGAGGGCGATCCGGACGACCTGCCGCTGATCGGCCCGCTGCTCGAGACGCACCCGCGCTTCCCGAACCGCACGAACGTCCAGGTCGCGCGGCTCGAGCGCGAGGGTGAGATCACGGCGCGAGTGTGGGAGCGCGGCGTGGGGGAGACGTCCGCCTCCGGAACGAGCGCCGTCGCCGTCGCGGCGGCTCTCGGCCAGAACCCCGCCGCGGTGCGCTTTCCCGGCGGGACGCTGCACGTCCGCTTCGAGGGAAGCCGCGCGTTCCTGACCGGCCCGGCGGAGCGTCTCGCGGACGATGGCGGCTAGATACGGTCCCGTGGCGCTCGCCGTCGTTCTGGCGCTCGTCGGGTGCGGCTCGGGCAAACGGTCGTCGAGCGCAGCGATCGTCTCCGTGACGGGAGGAGTCGGGCCGCTGCGCGTCGATCGAAGCGACCGCGCGGCCGTCGTCGCCTTCGCGGGCAAGCCGGACGCCGAGCGGCGCGACGCGGAGCCGGGGGGATACGCGCCCTACACGCGCTCGGGTACGGCTGCGGCCACGGGCCCGGCCTGCGCCTGGACGAGGTGGGAGGAGGCGCGCCGCCCTGCCGGACCGTCTTCTTCGTCGACCGTCGAAGCGGCCGGCTGGAGACGTTCTTCACGAGCGCCGCCCGCTACCAGGAGGCGCACGGCGTCCGGATCGGGATGCCGACGCCGGCCGCGGAGCGACTCCTGCACCGGCGTCTGTTCGCGGGGTGTGGCACGAGCATCTTCTTGTCGAGCGCGAGAGGAGACCTCACGATCCACTTCGCAGGCGGCACCTCCCCTGGCGAGGGACGAATGCGCGTGACCGGAGGTCACGTGGCCGCCTTCGTGCTGCACAGCCGCCGCCGGGACGCGGGTGTCTTCGACTGCCTGTGACTACGCGCCGATCCCGTGCTCGCGGAGCGCCTCGTTCAGGCTCAGGCGGAGGTCGTGCGAGTCGCTCCGCCAGCCGACGATCAGCGGCGTCGGCAGGCCGTACGTCCCCGCCGGGAACTCGCGCTGCCGGACCCCCGGGACGACGATCGCGCGCGGCGGGACCTCGCCGCGGTGCTCGACCGGCTCCGACCCCGTGACGTCGATGATCGGCACCGAGCGCGTGATCACCACGCCGGCGCCGAGCACGGCGCCTTCGCCGACGAGCGTGCCCTCCGTGACGATGCAGCGCGAGCCGACGAAGGCGCCGTCCTCGACGATCACTGGGCGCGCGTTCACGGGCTCGAGCACGCCGCCGATCCCGACCCCGCCGGCGAGGTGCACGTCGGCGCCGATCTGCGCGCAGGAGCCGACCGTCGCCCACGTGTCGACCATCGTGCGCGGCCCGACCCACGCGCCGATGTTCACGTAGCTCGGCATCATCACCACGCCGCGCGAGAGGAACGAGCCGTAGCGCGCGGTCGCGGGCGGAACGACGCGGACGCCGAGCTCGGCGAACCCGTGCTTGAGCGGGATCTTGTCGAGGTACTCGAACGGGCCGACCTCCTGCGGCTCCAGCTCGCGGAGCCGGAAGTAGTCGAGGATCGCCTGCTTCGCGTCCTCGTTCACGCGCCACTCGCCGTTCACGCGCTCGGCGACGCGCACCTCCCCGCGGTCGAGGGCCGCGATCGTCTCTTCGACGCTCACAGCACGTCCTCGAGAATCGCCGCGGCACGCTCGCACTCTTCGAACGTCGGGACGAGCGCGATCCGCCAGTAGCCGTCGCCAGCGGGCCCGAAGAACGTTCCCGGGGAGACGATCACGCCGCGCTCGAGCAGCCGCTCGGCGAGCTCCTCCGACGTCTCGCCCGGCGGCGCCTCGAGCCAGAGGTACATCGTCGCCGCGCTCCCGGCGACGCGAATGCCCTTGCGCTCGAGCGCGGGGAGGAGCACATCGCGCTTGCGGCGATACCGCTCGCGCGTCCGCTCGACGTGCGCCTCGTCGTCCCAGGCCGCGACCGACGCGCGCTGGACGAACTCCTGCGGCGCGGTCCCGACCGTCGGCCGGTACTGCTTCAGCGCCGCGATCAGCTCGGCGTCGGCGACGACGAAGCCCGAGCGGTAGCCGGTCATCGAGCTCCGCTTCGAGAGCGTGTTGAAGACGGTCACCGGCCCGAGCTCGCGCACCTCGAGCGCCGAGTGCGGCGGCTCCTCGAACCAGAGCTCCGTGTACGCCTCGTCCGCGGCGAGCAGGACCCCGTGCTCCGCGGCGCGCGCCGCGGCCTCGCGGAGGAACGACAGCGGCGCGACGGCGCCCGTCGGGTTGTTCGGGTAGTTGAGCCAGAGGATCGCAGCGCGCTCCCACGTCCCGGCGTCGATCGCGTCGAGGTCGGGCAGGAATCCGTTCTCCTCGAGCAGCGGCACCTGGACGACCTCGCCGCCGGCGAAGAGGGCGCCTCGCTCAGGGACCGGGTAGCCGGGCTCGGTCGTGATCACGAGCCGCTTGTCGCTCTCCCGGTCAAGCGCGACCTGCGCGAGATGGAAGATCGCCTCCTTCGAGCCGTACGTCGGCACGACCTCCGTGTCGGGGTCGACGGCGACCCCGAAGCGCCGCTCGCACCAGGCCGCGACGGCCGCCCGCAGCTCCGACAGCCCCTCCGCGAGCGGGTACGGCGCCACCTCCGGCAGCGCGTCGACGAGCGCCTGCCGGATGAACGGCTCCGTCGGCTCGCGCGGGTCGCCCTTGCCGAAGTCGATCAGGTCGACGCCGCGCGCCTGGAGCCGGCGCTTCGCCTGCTCGAGCCGCACGAACGGATAC
>DASUZD010000129.1:0-10712 GCA_036377055.1 Gaiellaceae bacterium
GCGAAGGCGGGGCTCGGCAGTGCGAGCGCGAGGAGGACGAGAGCGGTGAGCCGAGCCCTCATCGCGGCGCCTCCGAGAAGTACGCGATCAGCGAGAGGCCGAGCTGGAACGTGTACGCGAGCGCGTAGGTCAGGGCGGCGCCGATGGCGAGGTCGCGGTCGGTCGCGGCCGCGGCCAGGAGGACCACGAGCAGCCCGATCGCCTTGAAGAAGAGTCCGAACGCCTGCACGCCTGAGGCGGCGAGATTACTGGTCCGCGCCTTGAGCCGCGCCAGCAAGAGCTCGAGCCCCTGGACCGCGATCCAGAGCACCGCGGCGAGCGCCCAGCCGGCGACCCGCCACCCCGCGATCAGGAAGACCGGGAGTGCGAGCGCGATCACGAGCAGGCCGCCCAACGTGGGCAGCGTACGGCTCGGCACCGGCCGCGGCGTCTCGAAAACCGCTCTCACGAGAACGCCCCTCGATAGCGGCGGTAGACGGCGAAGATGCCAGCCGGGATCCCGATGACCGCGCCGCCCAGGCAGCCGAGTGCGACGGAGCCCGCAGCCCAGCCGATCAGCGCGCCGACGGCGATCACCGCGGCCGTGACTCCGATGAGGACGCCTCCGGCCCCGGCAGGCTCGAACGTCTGGCGTGGGCCTTGCTCCATCCGCCGCCAGCATAGCAGCGGGCCTTCTGCTTGTAACACCGAAACCTCGCTGAACTTGCGGGTTTGCGCCTACTTTGTATGCTCCTCGCGATGCATGTCGAAACGCTCGGAAGCGGGCCTCGGATGGTGCTCGTCCACGGCAGCGTCGGTAACGGCCGGAGCACGTGGGAGGCGCAGCTGCCGCTGGCCGAGCGGTTCACGCTGGTGATCCCGGACCGGCCGGGATCGCCGCCGAACCCGCCCGTCGAGCGGGTCGACTTCGAGGAGCACGCGCCGCTCGTCGGGGAGCTGCTCGCGGACCGCGCGCACCTCGTCGGCCATTCCTACGGCGGCGTGATCTCGCTCTACGCGGCGGGGCTGCGGCCCGATGCCGTGCGCTCGCTGACCGTGATCGAGCCGCCCGCGTTCGGAATCGCGGCGGCCGATCCGGCGGTGGTCGAGCTGATGGCCGGACTCGCGCCGCTCTGGGGCGACGACGGGCCGCGCGATCCGGCGGTCTTCCTCAGCGAGTTCTCGTCGCGCGTGATCGGACGGCGCAGGCGGCCGGATCGCGAGCTCACGCCGGAGCTCGAGCAGGGCGTGCGGACGCTGATGGTCGAGCGCGGGCCGTGGGAGGCCGACCCGCCGCTCGACGCGCTGCGGGCCGCTCCGTTCCCGAAGCTCGTCGTCTCCGGAGCGCATTCGGCGGCCTTCGACGCCGTCTGCTCTGTGCTCGAGGCGCGGCTGGCCGCCAAGCGGGCGGTGCTTCCCGGCGCGCAGCACAACGCGCAGCGCGTCCCGGGCTTCAACGAGACGCTCGTCCGCTTCCTCAGCCGAGGCTGACGACGAGGTCGATCTTCGCGCGGGCCGGGAGGACGCGGCCGGGCCTGCGGCTCTGCGCGATCACGACGCCGCGCCGGCTCCGAGACGCTGCATACGCGACCTTCCCGGTGCGGCAGTGCCTGCGTGCGATCGCGCGCTTGGCCAGGTCGAGCGGCTTCCCGACGACGTTCGGCACGGTGCACGGGACCGGTGCGATCGAGAACCGGCGCGAGACGCTCGGCGCCGCGTTGTGGTTCTCGTCGCCCGCCTGCGACGCCGTGATCGTGCACGAGCCGACGCCGGTGAGGTGCACCTTGGCGCCGCTCACCGTGCACCGTCCCCTCGCGGCGAAGGAGACTGGGAGTCCCGAAGACGCCGTCGCCCTGACTCTGAAGTCGCGGTCGCCGAACGTCTTCTTCGGGAGCTGCGCGAACGAGATCGACTGATCCGCCTTCGCGATCGCAAACGACTGCGACACGTCCGCGGCGGGGTTGTGGCTCGCGTCGCCGGGCTGCGAGGCCGTCACCGTGCATGAGCCAGCGCCGGGGATGTGCACGGTCGTCCCGCTCACGGTGCAGCTCCCGGTCGCAGCGAGGGAGACCGGGAGGCCGGAGGACGCGGTCGCGCCGGCGGGGAAGTCGGCGTCGCCGTACGTCTTGGCGGGCGGGGCCGGGAACGTGATCGTCTGGTCCGCGAGCGGGATGAGTGCCAGCCCGTGGAAGCGGCCGGCCGCGATCGCGCCCACGCCCGAGAGTCCGCCCGGGACGCTGCACTGGCCGCCGTCGTTCGTTCCGCCGCCGCAGCCCCAGACGACGACGGTCCCGTCGCTGCGGAGCGCGACGCTGTCGTAGTCGTGCGCCGCAATCGCGACGACGCCGGAGAGGCCGTCGGGAACGCTGCACTGGCCGTTGTCGATCCCGCAACCCCACGCGACGACGGTGCCGTTGCTCCGCAGGGCGAGGCTGTGGAACGCTCCGGCGGCGATCGCCGTCACGCCGGAGAGGCCGCCCGGGACGCTGCACTGGCCGACGTTGTCCACGGCGCAGCCCCAAGCCACGACCGTGCCGTCGCTCCGGAGGGCGAGAGTGTGAAAGTAGCCGGCGGCGATGCCGTCACGCCGGAGAGACCGCCGGGCACGCTGCACTGCCCGTAGTTCGTGAAGCCGCCGCAACCCCAGGCGACGACGGCGCCGTCGCTGCGGAGGGCAAGGCTGTGGGCGCCACCCGCCGCGATCGCGGTCACGCCGGAAAGGCCGTTCGGCACGCTGCACTGGCCGTGGTTGTTCGACTCGTCCTGGCAGCCCCACGCGATGACCACGCCGTTGCCGAGGAGCGCGAGGCTCTGGTCGGTGCCGGCTGCGATCGCCGTCACGCCCGAGAGGCCGCTCGGCACGCTGCACTGTCCCGGCGTGTTCGCGCCGCAGCCCCACGCGACGACGGTGCTGTCGCGCTTCAGGGCCAGGCTGTGGTACTGGCCCGCCGCGACCGCCGTAACCGCGCTGAGCCCGGCCGGGACGTTGCACTGCCCCCAGCTGCCGATGCCCTGGCAGCCCCACGCGACGACCCTGCCTGCCGGGCTCGCGTGCGCCGTGCCCGCGGGGAGGAGCACGGTCGAGCACATCACGGCCACGAGCCAGAGGCGGCGCACGCCTTCGATTCTCGGACTTCGCCCGTTCGCTTACAAGAGTCCTACGCGGAGAGCGCCGCGACGTTCCTGTCCCACCCGCTCGCGAAGTCCCAGTCGCGGTAGCGCTCCGGCATCGAGCTGCCCGTCCGCGCCGCCTCGAGCAGATCGGCGAGGTACGCATCCATGGCGTCGACGTCGTCGCGGCCCCCGACCGGCCCGTGGCCGGGGACGAGCATGTCGAAGTCGAGTCGACGGAGCCGGTCGAGGATCGCGCGCCACGAGCCGACGTCCCCGTCGCCGACCCACGCGTGCGAGCGGACGACGACGAGGTCGGCGGCGAAGAGAATGCGGTCGTCGGGCAAGAGCAGGAACGCGTCGCTCTCGGTGTGGCCGCCGCCGTACGTGAGGAGCTCGCAGCGGCCGAGGTCGCGCCGCTCCTCGAACGTGTCGTCCGGGAGCCGCTGCTGGATCTCCGGCAGCTCGCGCAGGAAGTCCTCGACGAGCGCGATCTTGTCGGTCTTGCCGCGCTCGTGGAGGTCTTCGAGCAGCGGCTCGTAGCCCTCGCGACCGGCGCGCTTCGTCGCTTCGAGCCGCTCGACGCCGACGCTCGCGATCAGCTCCCGCGTCCTCGGAGTCGCGAGGATCGGCGCCGACGTGTCGAAGGCGCCGTTCCCCATGCGGTGGTCGCCGTGCCAGTGGCTGTTGACGACGTACCGCGTCGGCCCGACGAGCTGCTCGGCGTGCGCGCGCAGCGCCCGGCCGGCGCGCGGCGTCACCATCGTGTCGAAGACGAGCGAGCCACCGTCGCCGAGGTCGACGATCCCGGCGTTCCCAACGGCGCCGCGATCCGGAATCGAGATCGCCGCCCACGCGTCCGGCCCGACCTCTTCGACCCAGAAGTCGTCGACGAGCGTCACGCGCTCTGCCGCGCCGCGGCTCGCGCCTCCTCCTCCCGGCGCCGGATGCGCGGGTTCGCCAGCTTGACGATCTCCAGCAGGTAGACCATGTAGATAGACGCGCCGAGCGCGAGCGCCGCGATCGCGGCCACCGCTACCGTCCGCCACGTGTGCCAGGCGCCGTGCGCGTGCGGCCGGATGAAGCGCGTGCCGAGCGCGGCGAGCGCGAGAGTCCCGCACCACGCGTAGATGTAGACGACCGCGCGCCGCTGCGAGAACCCGATGTTGAGGAAGCGGTGGTGGAGGTGCGTGCGGTCGGCGACGTAGATCGGCTGCCGGTGCTTGAGCCGCTTCGCCACGACGAACGACGTGTCGAGGATGGGCACGGCCAGCACGAGCAGCGGGAAGAAGAGCGACGCGATCGCCGCGGTCTTGAGCAGCGACTGGACCGAGATCGCGGCGAGCAGGAAGCCGAGCAGGAGCGCGCCCGAGTCGCCCATGAATATCCGGGCCGGGTAGAAGTTGTGCCGCAGGAAGCCGAGCGTCGCGCCGAGGACGATCGCGGTGAGGATCGCCGGCTGCGCCTTCGCGAGCGAGAGCGCGATCAGCGAGAACGTTCCGGCCGAGATCGCGCATACGCCCGCCGCGAGGCCGTCGAGGCCGTCGAGGAAGTTGACCATGTTCATGATCGCGACGATCCAGAGCACGGTCACCGGCACGCCGACCCACTCCGGCAGCTGGTGGATCCCGACGACCGGGAACGTGAAGCGGTGCACCCAGACGCCGAAGATCGTCGGAATCACGGCGGCGGTGGCCTGGCCGCCGAGCTTTTCCCACCACGTGAGGCCGCGGAAGTCGTCGACGACGCCGACGGTGGTGGCGACGGCGGCGCCGAGGAGCAGGCCGCGCGTCTCGCGCCCGAGGTCGAGGAACGCGAGCGCAGGCACGAAGATCGCGAGGAAAAGCGCGAGCCCGCCGAGCCGCGGTATCGGGCGGCGGTTCGCGCGGCGGGCCTCGGGCCGGTCGACGACCCCGAGCAGTCGCGCCATCCCGCCGACGGCCGGCGTCAGGAGGACGACGATCGCGAGCGCGACGAGCGCGCCCCAGACGACGTCGAGGTTGTGCTCGAGCGTGTGCCAGGCCGTTTCCAGCTGCGCCTACTTCGTGCCGTAGAGCCGATCGCCTGCGTCCCCGAGGCCTGGGACGATGAAGCCGCGGTCGTTCAGCTCGCGGTCGATCGCGGCGCAGACGATCGTCACGTCCGGGTGCTCGGCCTGGAGGTGGTCGATCCCTTCCGGCGCGGCGACGAGGCAGACGAGCGTCACCGACTGCGCGCCGGCCTCCTTCACCGCGGTGATGGCCGCGGCGCTCGAGTTTCCGGTCGCGAGCATCGGGTCGAGCACGATCGCATCCCGTTCGGCCAGGTCGGTCGGGAGCTTCACGTAGTACTCGACCGGCTCGAGCGTCTCCTCGTCACGGTAGAGGCCGATGAACCCGACCCGCGCGCTCGAGACGAGCGACAGCACGCCGTCGAGCATGCCGACGCCGGCCCGAAGGACCGGGCAGACGGCGACCTTCTTGCCCGAGATCCGCTGGGCCGTCATCTGCTCGAGCGGCGTCTCGATCTCGACGTCCTCGGTCGGCATGTCCTTCGTCGCCTCGTACGTCAGGAGCAGCGTGAGCTCGTTCACGAGCTTGCGGAAGTGGACGGTGGGCGTGTCCTTGTCGCGCAGGTACGAGAGCTTGTGCTGGACGAGCGGATGCGTGACGTGGATCAGGCGCCCCGTGCCGACGGTCTGGCTCACCGCGGCCATCCTAGATGCGCGGGCGCCGTTCAGGCCACGTACGTGGTGAAGCCGCGGAAGCCTGGGTAGAGCGGCCGCTTGGCGCAGAGCGCAGCGCTCCGCGCGGCGAGCCCCGCCACGTCCGCGTCCTGCTGAAGCGCGTCGACGATGATCGACGCCACCTCGCGGAAGTCCTCCTCGTCGAACCCGCGCATCGTCGCCGCGGGAGTCCCGAGCCGCACGCCCGACGCGACCATCGGCGGCCGCTCGTCGAACGGGACCGTGTTGCGGTTGGCGGTGATCTTCACCTCTTCGAGCCGGTCCTGCGCCTGCTTCCCGTCCCACTCGGAGCGACGCAGGTCGACCTGGAGGAGGTGCGTGTCGGTCCCGCCCGTCAGCACGTCCAGCCCGCCCTCGATCAGCCCGTCCGCGAGCGCGTCCGCGTTCGCGCGGATCTGTTGCTGGTAGTCGCGGAACGCCTCGGTCATCGCGATCCGGAAGCACGTCGCCTTGGCCGCGATCGTGTGCTCGAGCGGCCCGCCCTGCATCCCCGGGAAGACGGCGCGGTCGACGGCCTTCGCGTGCTCCTCCTTGCAGAGGATGAAGCCGGCGCGCGGCCCCGCGAGCGTCTTGTGCGTCGTCGAGGTCACGAAGTCCGAGTACGGAACGGGGTTCGGGTGGAGCCCAGCGGCGACGAGGCCCGAGAAGTGGGCCATGTCGCACAGCAGGTACGCGCCGACCTCGTCGGCGATCTCGCGGAACCTGTCGGCCTCGACCACGCGCGGGTACGCCGACCCGCCGCAGATGATCATCCGAGGCCGGTGCTCCTTCGCGAGCCGGAGCACGTCGTCGTTGTCGACGACCATCGTCTCGCGGCTGACGCCGTAGTGGACGATGGTGTAGAGCCGGCCGGAGAAGTTGACCTTGAGCCCGTGCGTGAGGTGGCCGCCGTGGTCGAGCGAGAGCGAGAGGATCGTGTCACCGGGTTCGAGCACGGCGGCGTAGGCGCCCATGTTCGCCTGCGCGCCCGCGTGCGGCTGCACGTTCGCGTGCTCGGCGCCGAAGAGCTCCCTCGCGCGGTCGATCGCGAGCTGCTCGATCTCGTCCATGAACTCGCAGCCGCCGTAGTAGCGCCGCCCCGGATAGCCCTCCGCGTACTTGTTCGTCGGCGTCGACCCGACCGCCTCGAGGATCGACGGCCACGTGAAGTTCTCGGACGCGATCAGCTCGATCTGCCCGCGCTGGCGCTCCAGCTCGCGTCCGAGGAGCTCCGCGATCGTCGGATCGACCTCCGTGAGACCTGCGGTCGTGAGGTGCTGAAACGTTTCCTGCGCGACGGACATGGGGGCTCCTCTCGGGTTCGCGCGAATCGTAGTGGGCGCGGCGGCTACGCCACGACGGCCGTTACGCGCTCGATCGCCTCGGCGGCCGGCACGGCGCCTTCGCGCAGGACCCTCGGCTCCGGGCCGGTCACGTCGATCACCGTCGACGGAGCTCCGGGCACCTCGCCGGCGTCGATCTCGGCGACGGCGGCCTCGCGCAGCTCGCGCGGCACGTCCTCGAGCCGACGAGGATCGGCGCCGCCACTCAGGTTCGCACTCGTCGCGACGACCGCGCCGACGCGCTGGAGCACCGTCGCGGCCGGCCCCGGCAGGTCGGCGACGCGAACGCCGATCTTGTCCGGCGTCCCGCCGGTGAGCCAGCGATAGCGACGCGCCGGGTTCGGGAGCACGAGCGTGAACGGCCCGGGGAGCAGCGCGCGCGCGATCGTCGCCGCGCGGCCGCGCAGCTCGGGCACGCACTCGAGCAGCATGTCGACGTCCGCGGCGAGCAGCGCCGTCGGCTCGTTCTCGCGCCGCCCCTTCAGCGCGTAGAGCCGGATCGTCGCCTCCTCCGTGTACGGCGTCGTGCAGAGGCCGTAGACCGTGTCGGTTGGAAGGATCACGGGCTGCCCCGCCCGGATTCCGCGCACCGCCTCGTCGATCACGCCCGCCCGCCCTCCACAACCCGGTCCTTCCCTGCTAGATCCTTAGTGATCCTAATGTCGGCGTACCCAAGAGCCGCGAGGTTCTGCGCCACCTCCTGGGCCTGGCTGTCGCCCACCTCGAGCACGAGGAGTCGCGTTCGAGCCTCGCGCGCGAGCCGCTCGTGCAGCCCCGTGTTCAGGAGCGCCGCGCGCGGCTCCCAGTCGCGCACCTCGGGCTCGAGCGAGTCGAGCTCCTCGGCGGCGACGTACGGCGGATTCGAGACGACGAGGTCCCAGCCCTCGGCCGCGACCTCGACACCGCCCTCGCGGAGCTCGACCTCGAGCTCCGTCAGCTCCGCGTTTTCCCGGGCGAGCGACAGCGCGGCGGCCGAAGTGTCCACCCCTGTCACGCGCGCCCCGGCGTGCTCGTCTGCGATCGCGAGCGCGATCGCTCCGGTCCCAGTGCCGACGTCGAGCACGCGCGGCGTCTCGGCGCCCGCGAGCAGCGCGAGGCAGCGCTCGACGACCACCTCCGTCTCGGGCCGAGGGACGAGCGCCCGAGCGTCGGTGCGGAGGGTCAGCCGGCGGAAACCCCACTCGCCCAGCACGTAGGCGAGCGGCTCGCGCGCCTCGCGCCGGCGGAGCAGCGGCTCGAGCGCATCGCTCGGCACCTCGCGGTCGGGGTCGGCGGCGACCTCCGTCGGCGTCGCTCCCGCTGCGTGGGCGACGAGCTGACGTGCCTCCCAGTCGGCCGTGTCGATTCCGGCCGCCGCAAGCCGCCGCGAGGCCTCCGCGAGCGCCTCGCGCGCCGTCACTCCAACGAGCGGCGGCGATCCTCCGCGGTCAGCGCGTCGGTGAAGTCGTCGAGCTCACCCTGGAGGATCCGGTCGAGCTGGTGCTCGGTGAGCTTGATGCGGTGGTCGGTGACGCGGTTCTCCGGAAAGTTGTAGGTGCGGATCTTCTCCGCGCGCTCGCCGGAGCCGATCTGCGAGCGCCGCGCCTCCGAGAGCTCGGCCTGCTGGCGCTCCCGCTCGAGCTCGTAGAGCCGCGCCCGCAGCACTCGCAGCGCCTTCGTCTTGTTCTGGAGCTGCGACTTCTCGTCCTGCATCGCGACGACGAGGCCGGTCGGAAGATGCGTCACGCGAACGGCGGAGTCGGTCGTGTTCACGCTCTGGCCGCCGGGTCCGGTCGAGCGGTAGACGTCGATCTTGAGGTCGTTCGGGTCGATTTCGACCTCGACCTCCTCCGCCTCGGGCATGACCGCGACTGTCGCGGTCGAGGTGTGGATCCGCCCCTGCGACTCCGTTTCCGGCACCCGCTGGACCCGGTGGGTGCCGCCCTCCCACTTGAAGACCGAGTACGCGCCGTCGCCCTTGACGGCGAACGCGACCTCCTTGAACCCGGCGCCGTCGTTCGGGCTCGAGCCGAGATCCTCGACCTTGAACCCGCGCCGTTCCGCGTAGCGCGTCAGCATCCGGTAGACGTCGCCGGCCCAGAGCGCCGCCTCGACGCCGCCGACGCCCTGCCTGACCTCGACGATCACGTCCTTGCGGTCGGCCGGATCCGTCTCGACGAGCGCGAGCTTCAGCTCCTCCTCGAGCTCCGAGGCGCGCTGCTCGAGCTCCGGGACGAGCTCGCGCAGGTCTGCGTCGCCGCGCGCGGCCTCGAGGTCTGCCTGCCCCTGGCGCCATTCCTGTGCCAGCCGGTACGGAGCTTCGAGCTCCTTCAGGCGCCGTCCGACCTCGGCCGCCTCACGGCGGTCGTTGTAGACGGCGGGATCGCTCATTCGCTCCCGCAGCTCGTCGTAGAGACGCTCGAGGTCCTCGATCAGCCGGCGCAGGTCTGCCATGCCGTCAAGAGTAGTGCCGGAGGCACCCGGAGGCGCCTCCGAGGGCGGTTTAGGCCATTACCTCGACCTTGCGTTCGTCGGGGCTCAGCCGGCCCTCGAGCGCGAGCACCTCGCGCAGCGCCTCGATCGAGACCTCGAGCTGGTCGAGCGTCGGCTCGCGAGTCGTCAGCCGCTGGAGCCAGAGGCCGGGCGCGAGCACCGTCATCAGAACGCGGTTGCCCGTGTGCTTGCCCGCGAACCGGATCAGCTCGTAGGCGAGCCCGGCGATGAGGGGCAGCAGGAGGATCCGCGTGGCGATCAGCCAGTACCACGCCGGCCGGCCGAAGAACGCGAACACGAAGATCGCGATCACCATCACCCAGAGCAGGAAGGCGGTGCCGCAGCGCGGGTGGATCAGCGAGAAGCGCTGAACGCGCTCCGGCTCGAGCGGCTCGCCGGCCTCGTACGCGTTGATCGCCTTGTGCTCGGCCGCGTGGTACTGGAACACGCGCCGCAGGTCGGGCAGAAGCGAGATCAGACTCAGGTACACGATGAAGATCGTCACGCGGATCAGCCCCTCGACGATCACGAACCAGCCCGTGCCCTTGATCGGCAGCGCGTCGGTGATGAGCGCCGGCGTGACCTTGAAGAGCGCGATCGCGAACCCGATCGCGACCGCGAAGGCGAAGATGAGCGCGCCGCGCGAGAGCTCGGTCGACGGCTCGGCGCCGTCCTCCGCCTCGCTCTCCTGCTGCGCTGCGTAGTTGGCGGAGATCGCCAGGGCGCGAAAGCCGATCGCGAGCGATTCCCCGAGCGCGACGACACCGCGGACGATCGGCAGACGGAGCCACCGGTGGCGCGCCATCGCGGAGTCGACGCTCTTCGAGACCTGCGCGATCGCGCCGTTCGGCTTGCGGACCGCGACCGCCCAGTTGGACGGGCCGCGCATCATCACGCCCTCGAGGACCGCCTGTCCTCCGATCGGCTGGGACATAGCTGGTGCCCTAGGCGCGGCGGGCGCCGCCGGCCTTCTCGAGCCGCCGCTGGAAGCGCTCGACCCGGCCGCCGCTGTCCAGGAGCTTCTGCTTGCCGGTGTAGAACGGGTGGCAGGCGGAGCAGATCTCGACGTGCAGCTCGGGCTTCGTCGAACGCGTCTCGAAGGT